>JBCCVR010000280.1:0-6453 GCA_039194995.1 Cyanobacteria bacterium P01_E01_bin.42
AATTGTCCCTTTCAGAAATAATACGATTCACAGGGGAGGATATCCCAAACAAGAAGAACGAATTCGTTATGTTTGTGTTTTTCATTGTTATCCTTCATCAAGACAAACTCCTTATGAACGATATCGCAAGCTAGGAATTGCAAAGACAGGTTCGTATCTTAAACAACCAGAATCAATGGAGGAATAGAAATAAATCATTTAAATTGTGTTTTTGAGGTTGTTTTGAAAATAGTATTTAAACGTAACAATGGTAGATTATGTATTCAATTCCTTTTAAAACTTTGAAACAAAGTCTAGCGTTTCTCAAATAGAAATTTACATGAAAGTTAAAATTTACGGTGCCGGCTCAATTGGCAATCATTTGGCTCACGCCTCGCGATCGCTGGGCTGGGAAGTTCATCTGTGCGATATTGATGAAGCCGCATTAGTCAGAACCCAAGAACAAATTTATCCGGGTCGTTATGGAAAATGGGACGAAACCATCCAACTGTATAAAACAGAAGATGTCCCCCGCAATATTTACGATCTGATTTGTATTGGCACGCCGCCAGAATATCACCTTCCCTTAGCGATCGACGCGATCGCGGAAAGCCCCAAAGCCATTCTCATTGAGAAACCCGCTTGTCCTCCAGATTTAGCGCGGGCGCAAGAACTATACGAACTCGCCCAAGGCCGCAATATTTTTGTGAGTGTCGGTTACGATCACGTGGTTGCCGAAGCCACGCAAAAATTAGCAGCGATCGCTACTGAGGAATGGTTGGGAACGGTTGAAACGATTGATGTTGAGTTTCGCGAGCATTGGGGAGGTATCTTTAACGCTCATCCTTGGTTAAGCGGTCCAGCAGATACTTATTTGGGCTATTGGCAACGCGGTGGAGGGGCGAGTGGAGAACATTCTCACGCTTTGAATTTATGGCAGCATTTCGCCCATTTGATGGGAGCAGGGCGCGTTGTGGAAGTGAGTGCCATGTTAGATTACGTTTGCGCCGGAGAAGTCCATTACGATAAAATTTGCGCCTTGAATTTAACAACAGAATCGGGATTAGTCGGACGTGTGGTGCAAGATGTCGTGACCCAACCCCCGAAAAAATGGGGGAGAATTCAAGGCGATCGCGGCTATATCGCTTGGCATTGCGGCTATCAACCCGGTTGTGATGCCCTATTTTACGGACAGTCGCAAGGGAAGCGAGAAGAGTATTTGGTGCAAAAAACGCGCCCCGATGACTTTATTGCAGAACTCAAACATGTACAGGCTTGTTTGGACGGACAAATTAAAGAATCCGGCATTCGACTCGATCGCGGTCTAGATACCAGTTTGCTCGTTGCTGCTGCCCATCTTTCCGCCCGAGCGGGCAAAACCGTTCGCATCGATTATTCTCGCGGATATCTTTCCGAAGCACTGCAATTGAGTTAAGTTAAGTTAAGCACCGAGCGATCGGCTGAGGAGAGAATTTTCGTGCTAAAAAACAAATTCGACTTTAACGATTTATTTACCTTCGATCTTGCCAACAATCATCAAGGCAGCGTCGAACATGGATTAAATATTATTCGGGAAATTGCGGCAGTTTCCCATCGCCATGAAGTTAAAGGGGCAATTAAATTCCAATTTCGACAACTCGATCGTTTTATTCATGCCAGTCACCAAGAAGGAAGCGAACATAAGCAAGTTCATCGTTTTTTGTCCACTCGTCTTGAACCCTACGAATTTTCCGAACTATTAGACGAAGTGAGAAAACAAAGTCTTTTGGCCATGTGTACGCCGTTTGATGAAGAATCGGTCGATGTTATTCTCGATATGGATTTTGATATCATCAAAGTGGCCAGTTGTTCGGCCAAAGATTGGCCATTATTGGAAAAAATTGCTGAAGCGGGAAAACCCGTGGTTTTTTCCACCGGTGGACTGACTTTAAACGATATCGATCATTTAGTCAGTTTTTTCGAACATCGCGGCGTTGATTTTGCCATCATGCACTGCGTTTCCATCTATCCCACACCCGATCGTCTTTGCCATCTCAATCAAATCGACCTTCTCAAAGCACGTTATCCCGATCGCCCGATTGGTTGGTCAACCCACGAAGATCCTGCCGATACTGCCCCAGTGCAAATTGCTGTAGCGAAAGGGGCAACTTTATTCGAGCGTCACGTCGGCGTGCCGACAGAGCAAATCACCTTAAATGCTTACTCTTCCACGCCCGAGCAAGTTGATGCTTGGATTGCCAGCTATAAAAAAGCAAAAACCCTGTGTGGTTCGAGATCGCGTCCCGAACCAACAGAAGGGGAAACCCAAGCGATCGCCTCCCTGCAACGAGGTGTCTTTGTCAAAGAACGCATCATCAAAGGAACGCCCATTGAAGCCCAACAAGTTTACTTTGCAATTCCTTATATTGAGGGACAACTCAATAGCGGCGCGTGGAAAAATGGCATGGTCGCTCGAGAAGATTTAGAGATTGATACTCCTATTTTTCCCCAACAGATAGATTATCCAGAAAATCCTGAATATTTGACCATTAAACAAGCAATTCACGAAACCAAAGCCTTATTAAATGAAGCAAAAATTGCTTTAAATAGCGAATTTAAAGTTGAGTATTCTCATCACTATGGAATCAAGAATTTTCGAGAGACAGGTGCAATTATTATTGAGTGTATCAATCGGGAATACTGTAAAAAGTTAATCGTACAACTCCCCGGTCAAGAACATCCGCTCCATTTTCACAAGCGTAAAGAAGAAACCTTTCAAGTTCTCTTTGGCGTTCTCCATGCAGAAGTTGACGGACATTATCGCGCCCTCTATCCGGGGGAAACTCTACTCGTACAAAGTGGAGTTTGGCATAAATTCTGGACAGAAACCGGGACAGTATTTGAAGAGATTTCTACAACCCATTATAATGATGATTCTTATTATAAAGATAAGCAGATCAATCGAATGTTGCGAGAACAACGAAAAACACTGGTCGATCACTGGGGTCGCTTTGAATTGTTAGATATTTAGCCTATAGACCCTAATAGCGAGAATAAGACAATCTAGAAAAGAGATTCTTCAAGTCCTATCTTCAATAAAAATGATTTTTAACACAAAGACAACGGATACGGCCTCAACAAACCCTTTTCTTGGCAAAGACTATACCTTAAAAGACTCAAGGACGCAATATCTCAAATATCCGAACAAACTCAGAATTTTAACTGAATCTCAGCGTAAAACTAGAGATAGCATTTACCACGATGATTCTCCTGAAAATTACGAAGAAACCAATTGTTTGTGTAACGAAATTGGCCAAGATATCCTCATTTCTGAAGTCGATCGCCACGGGCTTCCTTATCATAAAGTAATCTGTACAAATTGCGGTCTCTTGCGAGTTTCTCCAAGATGGAAAGCCCAGCACTACAAAACATTCTATGAAAATCACTATCGTGAATTGTATAATCCTATTACAGGCTCGAAAGAAGAAACGATCGCGCGAATGGCAACCCAAGAAAGTAGAAAAAAAATAGCCGCTTGGGTTGTCGAATCAGTTGCCCGATTTGGGGTCAGGTCATCATCAATTAAAATCGTAGAAATTGGTGCGGGAGGAGGATGGAATTTAGCAAATTTATCCTCTCAGTGGGAAAGAGTAGGATATGATGTGGATGAAGAGTTTTTAGCAATTGGGCGTAAACTATTTAACATTTCTCTAAAATTGGGTTGGTTAGAAGAGGCTCTTGTGGATGTATCTGATGCCGATATTATTCTCTTTTCTCATGTTGTCGAACATTTTTTGAAGCCGCATCAAGCTCTTAGTAAAATTACTCGGGTTGCAAAACCGTCCGCTTTAGTGCTCATCGAAGTTCCAGGCATTTTTCGGATTCATCGTACCAATCTCGATCCCATGTCCTATATGCAAAATGCTCATGTTTATACATTTTGTTCGGTTACGCTAAAAGATGTTTGCGAGGGATCGGGACTCAAAGTTTTAAGTATAGACGAAACAGTACGATCGGTTTGCAAAAAAGCCAACGTATCTGAAGAAAAAAAACAAGTTCCCTCTTTAATCTCTCATCCTCAACTTTACCAGCACATTTTACGATATTTAAAAATGTGTGAATGGGGAACTCGAATCTCTTTAAAACTGGCTCAAATCTTGGGTCAAAATTCTCTAATTTTAAGATTGTGGAAAAAAAGCTATTTTCCCCTGCTACAATTTTTAGTTCCGAAATTGTCTTCTCAATCTAGCTCATCAAAAGTTGTACCTCAATCAATCCTCAATGATTAAAGCCATTATTTTTGATTTTGATGGGACATTAGTACAATCGAATGAGATCAAGCATAATACTTATTACAAAGTTGCACAAAATCTTGATTTCACTGGCATCAATACTCAAAAAATTGTGGATGATGTATTAACATCAGGAATTGATGGCACGCGAGATATCGTTATCAAAGAAATTGTTAGTCGAATTGCTGCAATTGGAAAACTTTCGACAGCATTTTCCTTGCCAGATTGGGTCGAAGAATTGACAGCTGATTATACGAATATTTGCGAAATTGCGATCGCCTCTTGTCCCGAAATAGAAGGGACAACTGCAACCCTAGAGCATCTCCAAAATCGAGGATATCTTCTCTTTATCAACTCTGCCACTCCTGTAAAATATCTCAAACGCATTGTCGAACTTCGAGGCATGAAAGATTTTTTTACCGGAATTTATGGACGACCGAATGATAAAATACAGAATTTGCAAGCTATTTTTTCGGCTTATTCGATCGCACCTCAGCAAGCGATCGCGATCGGGGATGGAGAAGACGATCTCCACTCATCATTAACGATGGGATGCCAGTTTATTGGAGTGCTGCACGAAACTATACAATTTGCATCACTTCCAGTTTATCGAGTGTGCAATTTATCCCAATTAATCCCAATAGTTGAAAAAATTGAAAATCGCATGAATTACTTATCCTTTAATACAAGAAAAGATCATGATTGAAGGGAAAAGAGTTTTAGCAGTCATTCCCGCTCGAGGAGGAAGTAAAGGTGTTCCCTTAAAGAATATTCAACTCGTTCAAGGCGTTCCCCTCGTGGCGAGAGTGGGAAATATTATCAAAAATGTTCCTTATATCGATCGCGCGATCGTTTCTACCGACCATCCTGAAATTGCCAAAATCGCTCGGGAAGCAGGTTTAGATGTACCTTTTATGCGCCCCCTTGAATTATCGGGCGATCGCGTTGCAGATTGGCCGGTTTTGGTTCATGCTTTACAAGAACTTGAAAAGTTAGACGGGTTAATTTACGATATTATCGTCATGCTACAACCCACATCGCCAATGCGAAAAGCTCGGCATGTAAAAGAAACAATAGAAAAATTGGTCGAGGAACAATTAGATTCCGTTTGGACGGTTTCGGAAACCGATTCAAAAGCGCATCCTTTGAAGCAGTTAAAAATTACGAATGGAAAAATTGAATATTATGATAATGCAGGCAATCAAATTATTGCCCGACAGCAGCTAGAACCGCTTTATCATCGAAATGGCGTTGCTTATGCCATGACTCGAGAGTGTATTTTAGAGCAACAAACAATTAAAGGAAAAAAGACAAGTCCGTTAATTATCGAAGGAATAATGGTCAGTATCGATACCTTGTGGGATTTTCAATTAGTGGAATTTTTATTAAACGAAGAATCCAAATAAAATGCAGTCCTTACCTTGTAAAATTTGTGGTTGTACAGAGTCTCGCATTGTTTATAGCGGCCCAATTCGTCTGGGGCGTTTTGGAAATATATCCCAAGAACCTTATGATGTTCGCCAGTGCTTATCTTGTCAAGCGATCGCACTTCCAAATATTATTGAAGATACGGTAACTTATTATGAAACCAGTACTTATCGGACAGAAGTTGATATCTCTGCAGAAGTTGATGATTATTACCGCCTTCATGATGGGGAACAACTTAAAAACCTTTCGATGATAGGAACGGGAATTTGTAGAGATAAAATTGTCGCTGATATTGGATGCGGTGCAGGGTCTTTTTTGGATGCTGTCAAAGGATACGCACGAGAAGCGATCGCGATCGAACCTTCCAGCATTTTTCGAGAATCTTTGCAGCAGAAAGGTTATCTAACCTATCCCTATGTTGAGAACGCTTTAGAACAACACGAAGGACAAGTTGAGGTAGCCGTGAGTTTCAGCGTTATCGAGCATATTGAAACGCCTCTAATCTTTCTCCAACAGATTTATCGCTTACTAAAACCCGAAGGTTTTCTCTGTCTGAGTACGCCCAATGCAAAAGATATTCTTTTAGAAGTATTACCACAAGAATATACTCAATTTTTTTACCGAAAAGTTCATTTTTGGTATTTCACTCCATTCGCTTTGACTAAGTTATTAGAATTAGCCGGGTTTAGCGATATTCAAATTTTCCCTTATCAGCGTTTTGGATTGGGAAATTTTTTGGGTTGGCTTCGAGATAAAAAACCTCAAGGAGAGCTAC
>JBCCVR010000281.1:0-6371 GCA_039194995.1 Cyanobacteria bacterium P01_E01_bin.42
CCTTTCAAGAAGTTTTGCAAGAAGAAGGAACTCTAGCCGTATATACGGCATTTGGAGATTACGGTCGCTACGGAACTCCCTTTATTCTCGAAGAATCTCCATCTAGATTAGGCGCTTTCAGTGAATATATTCGCAATCACCCCAATTCAATTCGTTCGCTTCATCCAATTGCTTCAATTACTGCTTTGGGGAAACGAGCGCAAGAAATTATTGGAAAATATCATTACGATGGATTTGGTTATGATTCTCCTTGGGGGAAATTGCATCGAATCAATGCTAAGATCATGACGCTTGGACTGAGCAATTATGCTAATACAGGACTCAGTTTTATTCATTATATTGAACAATTGTACGGCGTTCCTTATACCTATAAAAAAATTTTTACAACCCCAATCTATGCAAAAGGAAAAAGAGTATCCGGTCTTTTTACAATGTCTGTTCGCTATCTAAAGAATTATCGCATCGAATATAGTGGAAATCTCCATTTTCGGGATTATTTAGTGGAAGTTGGTGCGGCAAAACAGATTCCTCTCGGTAGAGATGGTCTGTTTTTAAGTAGTTGTAATCTCATGATTGACAAAGCGATCGAATGTTTGCGAAAAAATCGTTATTATTTTCTCAAGCATCCTCCACAGTTTAAACAGGGTGAAATTCCAATGGACGGAATTACCGGTCCTCCAAGTGATTCTTACGAATCAGGGGATTTAAGATTAGAACAATAACTGTTGTTCTTGCATAATGTACGAATAATTCCATCCATCTAGTCTCGTCAAAACGTTTGTAGACCCAATGAACCAAAATTTATTGCAAAAAATCTTTCAATCTTCTCTTGATTTCCTTAATCTCCGCAAGGAAACTGGACGCACTAGCGAAATACAAATCATGAGAGATCGAATCGATCGATGTCTAGGTGATATGGCAACTACGATTAAAACTCCTTTTAAGGGGCCAATCTTGGTTGATGCTATGTGGGATAATCCTAATTATTGGTTATGTTATACATTTTTAAGAATTGCTTTAGGATTGGCTAACACTCAAGAAGTTGGTTTGTTAGGAGATTTTAGGCAAGAAGAATGTACGAGCACTCTCAGTCATTTTGGATTTGAAGAAATTATAAAATTTAGAGACTTTTTTAGCGAACAAGATTTGGCTCACAGGCAAGCCCAACAATTTCTACAAAATACTCAGACACCAAATGATATTCTCAATTGGCAATTACCTGATTTAATCCCTGCTTATGATGTATACGATTATCTTCTCAAGCGACAGCGTAATGCTATTGTAGATTTGCAAGATATTCATTTAGAGAGTTATATTACGGAATATTTTAGAGCCATCCAAGCTGCTCGTGTAATTTTAGATCGAGTGCAACCAAAACTGGTTGTCATGAGTCATGCAAGCTCAGGAGCAACACCTTTTGGTCCTTTGATGTGGATGGCGATTTCTCGTAATATACTCGTGTTGGTACCACGCAGTGATTATGGTTTACTTCGATTTTGGAAATTTTATGATGCTGAAGATGTCTATGCACGCTATCAACATTTAACAGGCGAACTCTTAGAGAGTCTTCCTGAAAATAAAGCCGATATCCTTGCTAGAGTAGGACGGGATTATTTAACGCGGCGATTGACAGGAAAGACAACAGATCCTGCTTCAGTTTATGCTTTTCAAAGAGCAAGTACATCCATAGAGCGCGAGAACCTAATCAAAACGTTAAATTGGAATCTCGAAACTCCAATTATTGCAGTGTATGCGTCAACTTGGTTTGATAATCCTCATGTCAATAATATGAAACACTTTCGAGATTTTGTCGATTGGCTGACGGCAACGGTTCTTGTTGCGAAAGAAAACGATCGAGTAAATTGGCTGTTTAAACCCCATCCTCGAGACGACTACTATGGTAATATAACGTTGAAGGATATGATGCCTGCCGTACACGCTGATAATATTCATTTAGTTCCCAAGGAATGGAATGGCAAAGCCGTAATGAATTGCGTAGATGCGCTAGTTACTTATCATGGTACTGCCGGTATAGAATACGCAGCTGCCGGGAAGCCAGTTTTAGTGGCCGATCGTGGTTGGTATCACGATTGTGGTTTTGTCAAATTGCCTCGCTCTCGAGAAGAATACCTACAAATCCTAAAAACTTCTTGGTGGCAAGAATTCGATCTCCAAACTATAGCAAGGCGCGCGCAAATCTTTGCTGGCTGGAATTTTGGAAAACCTCTTTGGCAGGGAAACTTTCAATTGTCAGCAGATAGCGAACAAGACAAAATTTACCCAACAATTCCCAATCTACTGAGTGCCAATCAAGACGCGTTTGAGAAAGAAATTTCGACAATTTATCAGTGGTATTATTCAAATTCTCGACTTTATCATACTTTCAAAATGGAGCAAGCTAATGATTATCAGAGTGTGAACTTCTGATAAAATCGAGAAGCATTTTAATAGAGTTGTTGGGAAATAATTGACTATACGAGTTGGGATTATCGGTTTAGGTCGGATCGGGCATGGTTTTGGAGTTTCCCCGAGGGGCGACCCCCTAAGCCATTCCGAGGCTTATCGTAATATTCCTGACGTACAAATTGTCTTCGGGGTCGATTCCGATCTAAGTGCCTGCGATCGCTTTCAAGCTCGTTTTCCAAAGGCTCGAACTCACTCGAGTCTATCCGAAATTCCAGAGAATACCGAGCTCGATGTTGTTTCTGTATGCAGTCCTACCCCTTTACATGGGCAAGGAGTCAGAGCGGCTTTAGCTTGGCAACCGCGCGTTATTCTCTGCGAGAAACCCCTTGCGCCAACAGTAGCGGAAGCACGACAAATTGTTACCGCTTGTGCCGAACGAGACTGTATTTTGATGGCCAACTATTCTCGTCGTTGGACTCCCATGCTGCAGACCTTGAAAACCGCGATCGCGCCCGATGGTGCTTTAGGTCTTCCGAAAGGAGCTTGTCTGCGCTATAACGGTGGCTTGCAACACAACGGCACTCACTGGATCGATCTCCTAGTCGCTTTATTCGATCGCCCGCATCGAGCTTATTGTTTGGAATCTCCCCCTCCCGACAAAGTCGATCCGGCAGAATCGATCGCCTTGGTTTGGGAGCATGGTTTTACGGCTTATCTCATTGCCGTTCGCGAAACGGGATGCTCCCTCGGGGAAGGAGAGATTTGGGGGACGCAAGGTTTAGTTCGCTATGGTCAGAGTGGTCGAACAGTTACCTTACAGCACTTTCATCCCAGTGCCCATCAAGGATTTCAAGAGCTAGCTCCACCCGAGATTCTTTGCGAAGCCGGAATGTCCGGACATATTCTCAATGCTGTCAGCGAAGCCGTGGGACTGGCAAAGCAAGTAGGTCAACCCACCTGTTCTGGAGAAGATGGAGTTTTAGCCTTAGAAATCGTGGAAATGGCAAGGAGATCGAGAATCGCCTATAATTTGCTAACATTACCCAACAATCTGTAAGGGATCGATCGATGGCTTTGACTGTAGAAAAACCGGCTTTACTTGGAGGAGCTAAAGTTTTTGCAGAACCCTTTCCTCGTTATATCAGTATCAGCGATCGCGAAACTCGAGCGGCTCTTGAAGTTCTGCAAAGCGGAATTCTCTCGGACTATATCGGGGCTTCGGGATCTTTTTTTATGGGCGGTCGGCAAGTGCGAGAATTGGATCGTGAATGGGCAAAATATTTTGATGTCAAACACGCCCTCAGTGTCAATTCTGCGACAAGCGGTTTGCACGCGGCAGTTATCGCAGCAGGCGTAGGGATTGGCGATGAAGTCATTATCCCCCCGCAAACCATGTCAGCAACGGCAACTGCTGTAGTGATGGCGGGAGGGATTCCCGTTTTTGCGGATCAAGAGGAAGACAGTTGTTGTCTCGATCCCGATGCTGTCGAAGCGGCGATCGGCGATCGCACCAAGGCAATTATTGCCGTCAACCTCTTTGGCGGCCCCGCACGAGTGGGACGCTTGCGGGAAATTGCAGATCGCCACGGATTAATCCTCATTGAGGACAATGCTCAAGCCCCGGGAGGGCAAGAACAAGAACGATTATTGGGAACGATCGCTCATTTGGGGGTTTTCAGCCTCAATTGTCACAAAACCATTCAATGTGGCGAAGGTGGCATGGTGACAACGAATGACGATCGCTTGGCCCGGCGAGTGGCTCTGGTTCGCAATCATGGAGAAAATGCTATTGAAGGGGAAAACTGGCCCGAAGATGCCGACATTGTCGGTTATAACTACCGTTTGACAGAAGTTCAGGCAGCAATTGCCCGAGTGCAACTCCAACGCTTGGAAGAATTGACCGAACCGAGATTGAAAGTTGCGGCTGCATTGGATCGGGGACTGGCAGAATTTCCCGCTTTGAGAACGGCAAATGTGGCATCAGGAGATCGCCACGTTTACTATGTTTACCCCATCTGGCTCGATTCCCAAAAAGCCAGACTCTCTCGCGATCGCTTTGTCGAAGCCTTGCAAGCGGAAGGGTGTCCGGTGAGTGGAAGGTATATCCGTCCGTTGTATCGCCTGCCTTTATTGCAAAAACTCCAACAAGAAGGAAAAGCTAGAATCGCCCATCCGACAGGAATTTGTCCGAATGCCGAAAATGCTTACGAAGAGACTTTGCTCTTTACAACGTTCATTCAAGTTCCGGGTGGTTTGGAACAGTGCGATCTCTTTATCGCTGCAGTGAGGAAAGTTTTGGCTCATGCCGAGGAATTGGCCCGTTGGGAGGGAAAATGAAAGCGATCGCCCTTGCCCACGATCCGGGAGGCGCTAATGCTGTCGCTGCTACAGTAGCGGCGTTGCGCTCTTCGGGGGCAATAGTCGAGGCTTATGCAAAAGGCCCGGCAATCCGGCAGTTTCAACGCCTTCAGGTTACCTGCACTCCGATAGAGAACCCCCATCTAACCCTGTGGAGCCAACTCGAAGGAGATATTTTGATTGCAGGAACATCCCAATACGATTGCTTTGAGGTGGAGGGGATCGCCCGAGCCAAAGAAAAAAATATTCCCAGCCTTGCCATTATGGATTATTGGGGCAATTATCGCCAGCGTTTTGAGCGGAGCGAGACCGTTTGGCCGGACTGGATCGCGGCAATTGATGAAACTTGTGCTGCGGGAATTGTTGCCGAGGGATTTAGGCGCGATCGCATTCACATTACAGGACAACCCTATTTTGCTTGGTTGCTTGCTCATCGACCCACTCAATTACGGAGGCAACCGAATCCGCCGAGACGCATTTTATTCGCTTCACAACCCAATGCCAATGAAATTAGTATTCTCAAAACGGTTATTGAAGTGTTGCAAGATTATCCGCCTTTGGAACAACTGCTCATTCGCTTTCATCCCCGTCAAGGCAAATGTCGAGAATCTTTAGAACTTTTGGCGCGATCGGGATTGCCCCATGCAGTTGATGAAAGTTTGGATGTTTTGTCAACCTTGCAAAAACAAGATATCGTACTTGGGATTACATCTATTATTTTAGTTGAAGCTGCCTTGATGGGAGTTTCCACAGGAAGTTTAGCGATCGGCGTTCAGAATACTTTAAGGAGTAATGATTATGGCATAACAACTCTCTTAAAATCAGCAGAGGAGTTACGGGCTTTTTTAGACAACAATGATAGTGTAAGGATCGGCAAACAATTTCTCGTACAACAAGAGAATGCCGATAACCGAATCTATTGCTTTTGTTATGACATTGTACGATCTTGACACTTTTCCTTTTTAAGGTTTAATTATCTAATGACAAAAATGAAGTTACTTAACCGAATCCAGCAAAATATTAATACTTTCAAACAGAAATCCTCTGTGTTTGAATCGATTAAAAAGCACAAAACTCCAAATGCTCTATTTTATGGATCTGTTTATACTGATTATTTAGAGGAATGCAGAAAAGTCTTTCAGGAACAAAATAACTTTGATTCCAAGATGTTAAAAGCTGCTTTAGATTTTGAAAAAAATGGCTTTACTTCTTTTTGGACTCAAGAAAATCATGAAATTGCTTGCTCTATTCTAAACAAAATTGTTCAAGAGGAAAGAGAACAGAAAAGTATATGGAATGAACAAGGAAAGTATTGCGATGAACTATACACTAAATTTCCCGAAATTGAGAGACTGTTTCAAGGATGCTTAGGTCAATTTTTGCGATCGGCTTATCGATCGAATTTTAAGATATTGCATGGTAGTCTCTTGCGATCGGAAAGAATTTTAGACTATCCGACTGGTTCGCAACTTTGGCATTCAGATGGAGGTCCAGGAACGTGCGTTAATATTATGTTCTATCTTAAAGATGTCAAGGTTGAAGATGGTGCTTTAGAATGTTTACCGTGGAAACATTCATTAAACATCTATAAAAAAGATGTTTTTAAC
>JBCCVR010000282.1:0-6329 GCA_039194995.1 Cyanobacteria bacterium P01_E01_bin.42
GAATGGAATAATGAGTGCAGTTTGACAGGTTAGACGGACAGCAGGATATGAAGGATTCATAGAAGTGGGTTTATTGTGACAATACTTTCGTTTTTCTTTCATCTCCTCTCTTTCCTTCTGTCTCTTTTCTACCTGTTTATAAAAGCACTGTCAAAAGTATTGTCACAATAAACCCACTTCTATGAATCCTTCATATCCTGCTGTCCGTCTAACCTGTCAAACTGCACTCATTATTCCATTCACTCGTGTCAGTTCTTGTCAAATATGGCCCGGTCTCGTTCGCCCTACCGCCTGTGGTCTCTTCCAATATTCTAGCCTAAAAAAAAGTTTCAGCCATAATATCAAATCTAAAAAAATCTCGTTATATATTTGCAATTCCATTTCCCATCCCCACCGGTATAAATCCCATTCACAGAACACCAATTTGTGATAGATATCCCCTCTTAAAATTTTAGCCCAAATTCTTTGAGGAATTGGAGATACTAAAGCTCTAGTAATTATTTTCTTAAATGGTTTTGATGCCGTGCTACTAATCAGGCGGAACTCTTCATAACAAGGATAGCTTTTAAAAAAGTCAACAACGCGTCTAACAGAAGAGAGAGATACATCATCAATCGCGAGATAGCCACCAACTCGGAGTAAACGATTGGCATAGAAGCAATCCAAGAGGGTATGATCGAATGTATGTAGACCATCTATAAAAATAAAGTCAAATTTTCTTTCATTTTCTGCTAGTAATTGTGGCAGTGCAAACTCCGACTTGGCTTCAATATGACAAAAAAAGTCGATCTCTGCTTCTTCTAAATGTTTGATTCCAATACCATGCCAAGTTGTTTTTTGAAATGGATCTATAATGGTGTGGGAGGCACCAGACCGTCCTTGAAGGGCTGCACAGATATACAATGATGATAATCCATAGGCAAAACCTACCTCAAGGGTTTTTAAGATTCCAGAATCTTGATGAATAATGTCAAATAATAGTTCTCCCTCACGGCGATCGATAGCAGCCCGCAGTTCATAAGTTTGCCCATTTCGATCTACAACCGTTCCCGTTTTATAGATTTTTTCGATAATCTGTTTCATGATGCTTTTCTTCCTAAAATCTAATAACCAAGTCCAAAAAATTTGTGATGCCAAACTAATCAGTAAATTCTTGTATGCGAATTGGATATTTTTGGTGGGTTCTTCTCGATATTCCTATCAATTTTTTTTGCCAACCAAGATAAGATAATCTTGTGAAATACTTCTGGATCTTCATCATGTGGACAATGACCTGCTTTATCCAAAGGAAAAAACTCTAAATTTGGATTTAAGCCTAAAAAATTCTCAGATAAACTAAATGGCACTATCCGATCGCAACGACCCCAGAATAATAACATAGGAATGGTTAAATCGGGTAAAAGTTCGCGCACCGATCGCGTAAAACCCGACTGACGTACTGAAGAAGAGAGGGAACAAAACGCATCGAATGCTCCCCCATCGGTAGGCGGTAACGCTAAAATATCCACTAACTCCCGATCTACTGCCTCTTTATATCCGTATGCAGCACGCAAGCAAGTACGAATCATGGAAGGACGGCGCACGAAGAGAAATAACGGTTTGAGAAAAATCGGCGCGGTAAAAAAGCCCTCGATCGCAAACACAAGCGATCGAAAAGGTTTGGGAATGCTCTTTTCTCGTGATGTCACATCCGGTAAATTGAGCATGGCTAACCCCTTCACCATTTCCGGATGGGTCGCCGCCGCCATAAAACTCACCAAAGACCCCAAAGAATTCCCCACTAAAACCACGGGTTCGCCGATAAAAGTTCGCCAAAACTCGTAAACCTGCGCCACCCAAAGTTCCGCCCCGTAGGATGCGATCGCCTTTTTCGAACCGCCAAATCCCAATAAATCCAACGCATACACCGTTCGTTCTTCCCCCAACACGGGAATATTTTTACGCCAATGCTCGATCGCCGCCCCAAACCCATGCAGAAGCAACACGGGGGTTTTGTCAGCAGACCCTCGCAAAAAACTGTAACGAACTTGCCACCCCCGCCAAACCCAATCCCGTTGTCGGCCGATGCGTTCGTGCCACTGTGTTGTTGAAATCACAAGCAAAATTTATAAAAATTTACCTTTATCGATTGTAAGGGGGAAAAGACCGCGATCGCGACGTATCCCCTCTCAATTCGTAATTCACAATTTCAGCAAATGGAAAGTTAAGTAAACAAACTGACGCAAAACTCGAGGGGGATGGCTAAAATGGTCAGTACATCAAATCGTTAAATCTTTGTAATTTCCCTTATCAACGACTATAAATCAGCACGCATACGCCTGTGAAAGACAAAAAACATCGCCGAGATCTACCTCAAATCAACGAAAGAGTTCGCTACCCCAAAATTCGCTTGATCGATACCGATGGCGGTCAACTCGGAATCGTCACCTCGGAAGAAGGACGGCGACTGGCTGAAGAAAAAGAACTTGACCTCGTATTAGTGAGCGACAAATCCGATCCCCCGGTCTGTCGGATTATGGACTACGGTAAATACAAGTTCGAGCAAGAGAAAAGAGCCAAAGAAGCCAAGAAAAAGCAGCATACGGCTGATGTCAAAGAAGTCAAGATGCGTTACAAAATTGAAGCTCACGATTATCAAGTGCGCGTCAATAACGCTCAACGCTTTCTCAAGTCCGGTGATAAAGTTAAAGCTACCGTTACCTTTAAAGGTCGAGAGATCCAGCACGCCAATTTAGCCAAACAATTACTCGAGCGCATGGCCGAAGATCTTAAAGACTTTGGAGAACTCCAGCAAGCGCCCAAACAAGAAGGGCGTAATATGATAATGTTCCTTTCTCCAAAGAAATAAGATTGGGTTGTGGGTTGTTGGTTATCCCCATCTTTCCCCCCCTTATTAAGGGAGGCTAGGGGGGATATCTGACTCCCGACTACTAACCCCCAATCTCTCAACCTCCGACCATGACACAGTTAAAGAGTAGTAAAGAGCGGGACGACTGGACTAAAAAACTGCTTAACGTGGTCAATCTCCGCCCGGAAGAAGGCGAGAGAACCCTGTTAATGCTGATTGCCTATACGATTACCTCCGTCGGGTTATTGTGGCTGGAACAAAGCACGATCGCCCTGTTCCTCGAACGTTTTGGGGCGGAAGGCTTGCCCGTCATTTATATTGCCAGTTCCCTGATGGGTTCGGGGTTGGGGATTCTCTACTCTTGGCTGCAAAATAATTTTCCCCTCAAGCGGGTCTTTTTGGTGGTAGCCTTGCTCATGGCTGCCCCTCTCATTGTTTTTCGCCTCGGTTTGGAATTGGGGGCGATTAACGGTTTTCTCGTCCTCGCGACGATCTTTGTCCTGCGATTGTGGCTGGATGCGGAAGAAATTCTCAACGATCTCAACTCCCAAGTTGCCGCGAACCAGCTTTTTAACATTCGCGAAATCAAACGCACCTATCCGATTATCTCCAGTGGTTTGTTAATTGGAGACGTGATTTCGGGTTTCTCCCTGCCCGTTCTGGTTTACCTGATCGGCCTGAAAAATGTTCTCTTTCTCGCTTCTGCGGGGCTTCTAGGGGGGGGATTTACCCTCCTTTATTTGGCCAATCGCTACAAGCAAGCCTTTCCCGATACCCCCGTGCGAGAAATCGATGAATTGGAATCTGCCTATACTTCCAAACGCATGAGCGGCACGCTTCGCCGTTATATTATTCCTTTGTTTGCCTTCTTTATTCTCGGGGAATTGCTCTATCTGGTGGTGGAATTCCAATATTTGGGGGAACTCGAACGGGTCTATCCCAATACTGAAGATATGGCGGCATTTTTGGGATTGTATTCCGGGATCGTCGGCATTTGCGAACTAGCAACCCAATGGTTTGTCTCCAGTCGGGCGGTGGAACGGTTGGGGGTCTTTGTGGCTGCCATGTTTTTACCCGTTTCCCTCTCGGTTTTGGGGTTCTTTACGATCCTGTTTAATCTGGGCGGTTTAAATCTCGATAGTGCCAAAATTTTGTTTTTCGGGACGGTAACAATCCGATTTTTTGATGAATTATTGCGCTACACCCTCATTGCCGGGATCGAACCGTTCCTCTTTCAACCCCTACCCGCAGAGATTCGCAGTTCGATCCAAACTCAAGTACAGGGAATTGCCGAACCTTTAACCACAGGACTGACAGGGTTGGGGATTTTTTGCGGCGTTTGGTTTTTTGGGAAAGTCTTGAGTCATTTGGATGCGGAAATCGCTAGGCAGATTCAAGGGGGTGCCTTTGTTATCGCAATCGCCCTCTTTTCCGTGGTTTGGGCATTAAGCGCCCTGTTATTGCGACAGAGTTACATTACCCTCTTGGTTCAATCGGCAGAACAGGGACGCTTGGGCTTTGGTAGCGTTGACCTGAAAGCCTTTAAACGCGCCATTATCGAATCTTTGGACGGAAAAACAACGGAAGATGATAAGCGATCGTGCATCCAGTTATTAGAACGCATTGATCTACCCAATGCAGGGGAAATCCTTGCGCCGCGCCTTGCCAAACTCTCTCCAGATTTGCAACGCCAGTCAATGAGCGCGATGATCGAATATCCCAATGCTTCTTATTTAAAAGACGTTCGCAATCTCATTCAAACTCGTCCCGAGTTGGAAGTTTTGGCGCTATCTTTGCGCTACGTTTGGCTATCTCAGCCCCAACTTGACACCCACACCCTCAAACCTTATCTGAATCAACGGGTGGATCCGATGGTGCGAGGGACGGCGACAGGATTAATTTTGAATCGCGGATCCGAGGACGACCGACAGGCGGCGATCGCTACTTTGGAAAAAATGCTCACCTCAGAAAAGGAACGAGAACGAACGATCGGCGTACAAGCCTTACAGTCCACCGATCGCGATGATAATCTAACCCATGCTTACCTGCCCCAATTATTACAGGATGACTCGGCACGGGTGCGCTGTACGCTGTTGAATGCGATCGCCAAGAAACGCCTAGAAGATTATTATCCCTCTTTATTGAAAGGTTTGTACTATCGTTCCACCCGCGAGGCGGCGAAAAAATCTCTCATTGCCTTGGGGGATGAAGTGTTACCCATGCTGACCCTGTTAGCGGAAGATGTGCGCAAGCCCGATTATATCCGCTTGCAGGCTTGGGGTGCCATGTCAGAAATCGGTACCGATCTGGCACTCAAAACCTTGATCGAACAACTTTTAACCAGTTGGGGAACCAGTCGGCGCAACTTGCTGCGGGTGATTTTGAAGATTCCCGGGGAACGGGGGATCGAGACGGTATTGGATCGGTTGGGGCGATCGGGAGTCGAGGAGTTAATCCAGCAGGAATTATTGTTATTGGGGCAGATGTTCGCCGCCGAAATGGATTTACCCATCGAAGCAGTCAAGGGAAGAGAGGCGGATTTATTGCGCGCGGCTTTAGTGGGAATGCAGTCGGATATTACCGATCGCTGTTTCTTGATTATGAAATTGCTCTATCCCTTTAGTTCCATCCAAGCGGCAATTTTGAATTTGGATTCCGACTCAGAAGTGAGCGTAGCGTTAGGGTTGGAGATTCTCGATAATACGGTAGATTTACCCCAAAAACAAATTCTCCTGCGAGTCTTGGAGAAACGCCCCACAGAAGATCGCCTTGCGGATATGGAGGAAATGGTGCCTTACGAACCCATGAGCCCGAGCGATCGCTTGCGTCGCCTGCTGGATCTGCGCCATTTCCTCTCAGATTGGACGCTAACTTGTTGTTTCCATTTAGCGCGAGATCAACGCTGGGGCGTGACGCGAGAATCAGCTTTAGTCGGATTGCGCCATCCGAGCAGTTTTGTGAGAGAGGCAGTTTTGACCTATTTGAAGGTTGCCAGTCCTCGAACTTGTTACGAATTGCTGCCAGTTTTAAAGGACGATCCGGATCCGTTAGTAGCGGCACAAGTGGATAGTTTGAAAAATGAGTTTGTGGGGGGCAAGGTAAATCAGAAACCTTTACAGGTGAGAACACCCAAGTAGTAACGCAATGGCCAAATTAAAAAAATATAATGCGAATTCAAAAATAATACGTTACAATTGCCGAAAAAGTAGTTTGACTAAAACGTAGCAATCATTATAGGTTGGATAAGATAGTGGCCTCACCTATAATGACTTTATTGTTCAAATTTACTATTCATTCACTTATGAATTAAAAAATAAGTTGAAGAGGTCTATTCTTAAGCAATTTGGTAGTAACAAAGTATCATGGAATTTAACATTTCAAAAAAAATTGAAATACCTTTTTGGGGTTTTTGTCTTTTTTTGTCTTTATTTGCTATTGGATGGCTAATATCTTCTTTCCTATTTGGAAAACTTGATACAGA
>JBCCVR010000283.1:0-6297 GCA_039194995.1 Cyanobacteria bacterium P01_E01_bin.42
GTAAAGCCGAAGAACGTTCCGTACAACAACAATACGGACTGCGGGCTTTCATTGGTGCAGGGAGTTTGAAACCCAGCCAACAACGGAGTAACGAATATGCGAATGTTGTGCCGGAGCACGGTGAAATTGCACGGGAAATTATGGCTTCTGGGAGGGGGAGAGATATCACGAATTTAGTCGAACGCATGAGTCGTCCCGACTATAAACTAACTATTATTTACGGGCAATCTGGGGTGGGGAAAAGCTCCCTCATTCACGCCGGATTAGTGCCTGCCCTCAAACAAAAATCCTTGGGGACGCGAGATGTTTTAATGGTCGTTCATCGGGTTTATACGAATTGGATTCAAGAGTTGGTTGAAGCCTTTAAGCGAGAACTTGAAAACCATTACAAAGAATCCCAAACTTCCTTTTTTTTGAAAGACAGAAAAGAACGCCCTGATAAAGGAGCTTCTAAAAACTCCCAAAAAGAGATTGCAGAAATCGTCTACCAACTCAACGAAAACTCAGAGAGAAATTTATTGACTATTCTAGTTTTCGATCGCTTTGAGGAGTTCTTTTTTGTTCATCAAAATAGCAAGCAACGACAATCCTTTTATGATTTGATGTCGAATTGTTTAGATATTTCTTATACAAAAATCATCTTTTCCCTACAAGAAGATTACTTATTTCGCTTCTTAGAATTTACGCGCTACAAATCTCTGAACACAATCAATAATAACATTTTAGATAAAAATATTCTTTATTATTTGGGCAATTTTACCCCCAAAGAAGCCCGATCGACGCTGACTAAATTGACGCAAGAAACCCATCTTTTTCTCGAACCTGCCCTGATTGAAGAATTAGTTGCCGATTTAGCCAGCGATCGCGGTGAAGTTCGCCCGATCGAACTCCAAGTCGTGGGAGAACAAATTCAGGCGGAAACAATCACCACCCTCGCACAGTACCGCGAGCGAGGACCGAAAGAAAATTTGGTACAGCGCTATTTAGAAGAAACCATTGAAGATTGCGGTCGCGAGCATCAACAAATGGCGCAACTCGTTCTCTATTTACTCACGGATGAAAATAATACCCGGCCGCTCAAAACGTACAACGAGATCGAAAAAGGACTGAATATTTTACTACCGGGACAATCAATTAAACTCGATAAACTAAACTTAGTTTTAAACATTTTTATTGAGTCCGGATTGGTGTTTATTCTGCCGGAAATGTCTGGCATTCGCTACTATCAACTCGTCCATAATTATCTCGTCCCCTTTATTCGCAAGAACCACGGCGAAAATTTACGCGATCGCTTAAAAGCGGCGGAAGAAAGAAATAAAAAAAGCGAGGCTCGCGTCAATCGTCTTTTCGGAGTGATTACTTTAGGTGTGGCGGCGGCGGCAGTCATATTAGGAATGTTCAGCCTGTCCTTACAGCGCACCATCGATCGCCAAAAACAGGAAGAAGTCAATGCCGCCGTCAGCGAAATTCGCGCCTTAAATAGTTCTTCTGAAGCCTTGTTTGCATCAGATCGCGTCTTTGATGCCCTATTGGAAAGTTTGCGAAGCAGCACGAAATACCGTCGCATTCTCAACCATCCCCATTATTCCCTGCCTACCTCTCTCGAAACCCACATCCACGCGGAAATTTTAACGACTTTACAACAAGGACTCTTTTGGGTGCGAGAATTTAATCTGCTGGAAGGACATCAAGGCGATGTTTGGGAAGTCAGTTTCAGTCCGGATGGCAAGTATCTGGCCTCGGGCAGTGCGGATGGAACCGTAAAAATTTGGGATGACCAAGGCAATCTCGAAGAAACCCTCGAGGCCCATCAAGGCAGAGTTCATGATGTGGCTTGGTCTGCGAGCAGTTCTCTCTTAGCGACCGTCGGGATCGATCGCGAGATCGGACTCTGGGAACGTCGGGATGGCAAATTTGTCCCCCTCGATCCCCTCAAATACCCCCAAGGCATTCCCAATACCGTCCAATTTGCCCCCGACGGGGAAACCGTAGTCATTGGAGATAGTAACGGTAAAATTACCATGCGAACGAGGACGGGAGAATTAGTCGAGAACTGGTCGGCTCATGATGCCGCGATCGAAACCCTGCGATTGAGTCCGGACGGTCGCTCTTTGGTTTCTGCCGATGCTGAGGGTGAAATTGCCATTTGGTCTGCCGATGGACGCTTGGAACGGCGTTTTCGCGGACATCTCCTCTGGATCGACAGTCTTGCCTTTAGCCCCGACAGTCAAAAGTTTGCCACGGCTAGCGAAGATGAGACGATTAAAATTTGGCAGCGAGACGGTACGCTTTTAACCACAATTGACCTCGAACAAGTCAGTTACGACTTGGCATTCAGTCCGGACAGTCAAACCCTCGCCGCCGCGAATGCAGATGCAACCCTAAAAATTTGGGATTTAAACGGCCGGTTGAAAACGCAATTCGTGGGACATCGTTCCCGTACCAGTGCGGTTGCCTTCAATCCGAACGGAAAAATTTTAGCGTCGGGAGGCAACGATCGCACGGTGCGCTTGTGGCAATTGGAACGGCAACTTTTGCAGGTTTTAGAGATGGATAGCGGCCGGGTTGATTCCATTCGGTTTTCCACGGATGGGACGGTTTTAGCTTCTGGTGGGGAAGACGGTCGGGTCAGACTTTGGGAAACCGATGGGACGCTCCTACAAGTTTTACAATCCCAAGATACGGAAATTGCAACCGTGCGCTTCAGTGCTGACAGTCAGATCTTGGCGGCGGGCGGTTGGGATGGCTATGTTTATTTCTGGGATCGGAATGAAGATGGTTCTTTTAATAATGCCCCCACCCGCAAAATTCTCGTTCATGAAGAACCCGCTCAAAATCTGGCTTTTAGTCCCGACGGCCGATTTTTGGCGACGAGTGGCGATGAAGTGAAATTATGGGCTCTCGATGGAACGCTTCTACAAACCCTAACTGCTCACGATGATACGATTACGGGATTGCATTTCAGTCAAGACAGCTTGCTGTTAATTTCGACCAGTTGGGATACCTCGAGCATCATCTGGGAATTCAATCGCGATCGCTTCGCCTTTAAAAAAGCATTGTGGGGACACCAAGCAGAAGTCTTGGATGGCAGTTTCAGTCCGGACGGTCGGACGATCGCGACGGCGAGCGGGGACAATACGATTAAACTCTGGACGAGAGAAGGAGAGTTACTGAAAACCTTGGGGAAACAGACCGAGCCCGTGCCAGAACGCAATCCGAACGAATCCATCCCCCTGCAAACTGTCGGTCATCTCGATACCGTGTTTGCCCTTCGTTTCAGTCCAGATGGCAAAATTTTGGCTTCTGGGAGTTACGATCGCTCGACCAAGTTATGGAAGTCCGATGACACTCTCCCGATCGCCCTCCAAGGACACGATGCCAGCATTAGAAGTCTGGATTTTCATCCCCGAGAGCCACTCCTTGCTACTGCCGATCGCTCTGGTCGCGTCGTCCTCTGGAATTTAGACAAGGTGGGAGATTTAGAGGTACTGTTAGAGCGCGGTTGCGATTGGATGCGCTTCTATCTGGCAACGAGCAATCGTCTCCCTCCTCGCGATCGCAATATGTGCGATTCTTTTAACGAACCATGAGCAACTATCAATTCGATCGCCTTGGGGTGCGAATCTATGAAAATGCTGAAGAAATGGCGATCGAGGCGGCAAAATATACAGGGGAGTATCTGCGATCGCGCATTACCCAACGAGATCGCGCCCGGGTCATCTGGGCAACGGGACATTCGCAAATTGCTTTTCTAGAAACGCTTATCACTCTACCGGGAATTCCTTGGCAGAAGATCGCGGGATTGCATTTAGACGAATATTTGGGCATTGCTGGGGAACATCCCGCCAGTTTTCGCCGTTATTTGCGCGATCGCCTTGCCACAAAAGTTCCCTTTGCCGATTTTTACTATATTGAGGGAGACAGCGAACAACCGTTAAGGGAATGCGATCGCTATGGGCGACTGTTGCGGGAGGAGGAGATCGATCTGTGTTGTCTGGGGGTGGGAGATAACGGACACCTTGCGTTTAACGATCCCGACGTTGCCGATTTCCACGACCCCGATTGGGTGAAACTGGTCAAATTAGACCCGCGCAATCGCCAGCAACAATGCGATCGCGGCGATTTTCCCAATTTAGAAGCCGTTCCCGCTTATGCGTTTACCCTCACCCTCCCTGCTATTTTTGCCGCCCAAAAGCTCCTCTGTCTCGTTTCTGGAGCGAATAAGGCCGCCATTGTCGCCCAAATGCTAACCGGGAAAATCTCTCCGGAATGTCCGGCTTCCGGGTTGCGCGATCGCGACAATGCCACTCTCTTTTTAGATTGGGAGGCTGCCCGCTTGCTTTAATGAGAGTCTGCGATCGAACCCACCGTTACCACGGCTTCCACCTTGGCGGTTTGGGTGTCTTCATCGACTTCAGTAATTGCCCAACGCAAGGGTTCTCCGCGTTTCGCCAACTCGGCCTCAATTTCTTGTTTTAATTGAACGGGTGTTTCTTGTAAATCGATCTCGGCGGTAATAAAATGCGTTGTCATTCTTTTGACCCCTTGTGAATGAATGCCCGATTATTATACGCGATCGCGCTGCTTGGCGGGACGAGGGATCTCCCATTTATGCGAATTACGAATAACCTCAAGTTAACACGAATGAATATCTCCGCCCCCATACCGTGATTTTTACGCAGTCGCTTCTAAAACCGCCTGTAAGCGAGTGCGAAATTCTCCTTTAGGATGCCCACCTTTAACTTCCCCCAAAATCGAAAATTCACCTTCAGGAGAATCACAAATCAGATAAGTCGGCCAGCCCATGCCCTCTTTATCGGGGTATTGGGTTAATAAGATTTTGCGATACTTGCGATAGGTTGCGGTGTCCTGCATTTTCACATCGACAAAATCCAAACCTAACTCTGCCGCAACCTTTTGGTCGTATTTTGACATTTTGTAACAGATGCCGCAATCTTCTGAAGAAAATTTAATTACCGCTCGACTCATCTTTTCCTTTAGCTCCTAGGGCGATCGTTCAAGTCTCCATTTTCGCAAAAAAATTGCCCTTCTCCGCTCTCTTGCTTCAGAATCTTAAAACATTACAAAATGTAAAGGATATGTTAATTTTATTATATCAGTAATTTTTATATAATGAGGAGACACCCATGAGTTTTGAAATTCCCGAAGCGGTCAAAACTTACTCGCAGTTTTTCCATCCCATTTTGATGTGGATACTACTCGGCTTAAGTATTTATGCACTCTATCTCGGTATCGGGATCAAGCACACGCGCCAAGCCGACAAGGAAACGCGCAAAAGATTGGTCAAGAAGAACTTTAACGCTCGCCATTATCAAGCGGGTTCCCTCATATTAGTCTTAATGGTTGTGGGGACAGTTGGCGGCATGGCCGTCACCTACATCAACAACGAGAAGTTATTTGTCGAACCTCATTTGTTAGTGGGTTTGGCGATGACCCTTGGCATTGCAATTTCTGCGGCTTTAGTTCCTTTTATGCAGAAAGGCAATGTATTTGCTCGTTATACCCATATTTCCCTCAATTTGATCTTGTTGGGATTATTTGGCTGGCAGGCGCTGACGGGAATGGAAATCGTACAAAAAATTCTCGGTTTGATGGGTGTAATCTAACACCATTTTTAAAGCGATCGCTTGGAGATTCTGCTCGGGCGATCGCTTCTTTCTAGCCGTCAAGTTTAGCTAAAATTTCGAGAGTTTTTTCATCTCGTTCCCCGGCAAAATACTTTTCTAGAACGCGACAAAACGGGGAATTTTCTTCAGCAAAATCGGCAAATAGGGTCATCGAGGATTTGAGCTTCAAATCGTCGGGAAAGGCAAAAATTTCCGAGATCGATCGCCCCTGAATCGCCAAAACGGCTTCGGTGCATTCTCGCAATCGCTTCCCTAAAATGGGATGCTCGAGATATTCTCTAACCTCTTCCTTGCTTTTAATTGCATAGAATTTTGTAGTTTCGCTTTCTCCCAATCCTACAATTTGGGGGAAAATATACCAGATCCAATGAGTGCGCTTGCGCCCGCCTGCCAATTCCGCGAGAACTCTGGGATAAACGCCTTCTTGAGCAATAGTAAAGCGATTGAGATCGAGGGGATCGCCGTCAGTTATTCCGACCATTTCGATCGCCTCCATCCAAATTATCTGACAAGCGCAACAATTGACGGGAGGATTTTGGCGGGAGGCGCAACCCCATGCGCTGGTGAAAATCTTTTTGCACCTTGTAGGTCAAGCGGGGCGAAATTTGGCGCACGATTTGGGAAAGTAAGCGATCGCCCGCAGTTTGCA
>JBCCVR010000284.1:0-6261 GCA_039194995.1 Cyanobacteria bacterium P01_E01_bin.42
ACCAAACCAAGCAAGTAAAATAATAAAATATCAGTTAAAAATATGAAAACGTTTCAACTCAATTCAGAATTAACTTTCAACGATTCCTCACAATCTCCTTTGACTGTGCGAGCGATCGCTTTATCTTTAATTCAAGATAACGATACGATCGGCGAGTGCAATTTGACCTTTCAACTCAGTCCAGAACTATACCAGTATATTGTAACCTCAAACTTATTTAATCTAAAATCCGAAATTCATTTCGCTTTCAACTCTGACTCATCATCTAAAATTGAAATTGAAACAATTCTCAATCCCAAATTACTTCCAGAACTAGCTTCACAAACTAAAGATGTTGCTCAAATAGCGTCATGCCTTCTGAATTTAAACGAAAAACAATCTAATCATTCGTTATTCTCAGCCAAAAATTGGTTTGCTTTACGAATAAAACAAGATAATCTAGAATATCGCACTTTCTGGGATTATATTTACCCTTCAGTGCTGGATCGAGATAAGTTTGCAAGTGAAAAAATTTCACAAGAAATTCTCAAATATTTCAAAAATTGGGCAGATTTTAACTTGCCAGCCTTAGTAGAAAAACAGGCTTACGAAACTCTGATAGAAATAAGAAATAATCTAGAAAAACAGTCCAATACAAAATCAATCTTCTTGAATCAAGAAACAGTTTCAGAATTACTTGATATCATGAGGGATACATTTCAAGAATGGGGAAATACTCTCAACACTAAACTTAGCCAAGATCAATCTAAAAAGCACTCAATTTTTGAGATAGTTGTTAATTTTTTCAAAGAAGATGATTGGCCGTTTCAAGAAATAGAAGGAGAGCAAGCATTATATTCTTCCTTCCAAGGAGAACATGGAAAATGGGATTGCTATGCTAAAGTTTTAACCGAGCAAATGCAGTTTGTTTTTTATTCTGTTTATCCCATTAATGTACCAGAATCCAAATGCTTTGCTATAGCAGAATTTCTCACCAGAGCCAATTACGGCATGATTATCGGTAACTTTGAACTGGATTTCAATGATGGTGAAATTCGCTATAAGACTAGCATGAATGTTGAAGATAACAATCTCAGTTCTACCTCAATCAAGAAGTTGGTTTATGCTAATGTCACGATGATGGAGGAATATTTACCCGGCATTATGTCCGTCATTTATGGAGAAAAAACACCCCGAGAAGCGATCGCGCAAATCGAAGGCTAACTTACAAAGTATCGGGATCGATCTCTAATTCAAGCAAGCGATACGGCTAAAATCACACTTTGCGATCGCGCATTTTTTGCTGTTGTTCTTCGAGAGATGCAATCGCGATCGCCTTGCCATCGAGCATAATGAAAGATGACGACGTTCGATCTCCCATTACCATGACCACTATAAAAGAACAACTCCTCGCCGCGATCGCAACCGCACCAGACTCAATATTAGCGGAACTCTTAGAATATCTCCAAACTCACAAAACCTCATCAACCCAGCCAACAATATTTGCTCCTAACCCCCTTCGAGAAATGCAGCCCTATTCTTATTTAGCCGATCCTAACGAACCCGCAATTTCTCCCGATGATTGGGAAATGAATCAAGATTTTGAGGTGAATAATCTGTGATTATCCTCGATACTCATATTTGGATTTGGTGGAATCACAACGATCCGAGATTAACCCTCAACCATCAAGACGCGATCGACAGGGAAAGAGCAAATGGTTTGGGAATTTGCTCAATTAGTGCGATTGAAATTAGCAGGCTTGTTACTGCAAACAAATTGATTCTTCCTTGCCCAATTCAAGAGTGGTTTAATATTGCTTTAGCTCAAGAGGGAGTTACTCTTCTCTCGATCGCTCCCCCGATTGCTATTGATTGCTATGCTCTACCCGGAAACTTTCATAAAGATCCAGCCGATAGAATTATTGTTTCAACCGCAAGAATATACGATGTTCCCGTGGTAACTGTAGATGAAAAAATACTCGCTTATCCCCATGTTAAGAAAATTCTACCCTAGCGATCGCGATTCGACTGTCGAAATATTGCTTTACTTGCCTTCTAATTGACGTGCGATCGCCAGCAACTCCTCAAAAAAGGCTTCGATATCTGTCAAGCGAGTTTGATTGTTGCAAATGACCAAGCGAAAGACAACTTTATCGCCAATCTTGGCATAATTGACCATCGCGATTCCTTTGGATAAGAGAATCTGGCGGATTTTTAGGGTGAAATCGTTGGCATCGAATGAGGGAGTTTTGGGGATGTATTGAAAGCAAATATTGAGGGACTCGCGAGGGACGACGAGTTGAAGCGATTCGCAAGTATCGATAATTTCTTCTGCTCGTGCTGCTAGCGTAAAATAGCGATCGATGAGCGCCTCCCAACCGAGATCGCCCAGATGCTTCCATGCCAGCCAGAGCTTGAGGGCATCCACCCGCCGACCGCAATGAATGGTGCTATTGCCGAGATCCATCGCTTCTTCTTCCTCGGCGTGGAACAAGTAATCAGTATCGTGACTCGAAAAGGCATTCGCCATCATCTCGCGCTGTTTCACCAACAAAACCGAACACATGAGGGTCATCCCCATCATTTTGTGAGCGTCCCAAACCACAGAATCGGCTTGTTCTGCACCCTGCATTAAGTGTCGATGGGAGGAACTGAGGAGGACGCTCGCCCCCCATGCTCCATCAACGTGAAACCACAGTCCTTCTCGTCGGGCAACTGCGGCAATCTCTGTAAAGGGATCGTAAGCGCCGCGCACGGTAGTACCTGCGGTGGCTGCAACAAAGAAAGGGCGGGAATTTTGCACTCTGGCTCGGGCAATGAGGCGTTCTAACTCGGAAACTTGCATTTTCCCCTTTTCGTCAACCGGGATTTTCCAAACTTGCGAACTCCCCAAACCCAATAAAGATCCAGCTTTGCTAAAGGAGTAATGCGCGTCTTCAGAGACAAAGGCGATGAGTTGAGGAGCGGCACTCATTCCCGCTTGTTTTAGGGTTGGCATGGCTCGATGACGGGCGATCGCCATGGCCATCAAATTCCCATTACTCCCCCCCGTCGTAAACTGCCCTTCGGGATCGGCAAAACCTACTAATTTCCCCATCTTGGCAACGAGGGTTTTTTCGATCGCCGTAGCAACGGGAGCAACTTCGTAGGTATACATGGAAGTATTGGTAGCACTGCTCACCAAATTCCCCATAAAGCAAGGAGCGCTAAACCCTCCCCAAAGCTGGTTAAAATAGGCAGGATGAGCCGTTTTCACCGCATGGGTTAAATAGCTGGAAATTTCGCCTTGCAAGTCTGTTAGAGGCATTCCTTCCCTCGGCAAATCGAGATCGATTTTGGTTCTCAAATCAACCGGATCGAGAGGTTGAATCACGGATTTTCCCGCAGTAGAATCCGCAAAAAAACGCTCGATCTGCTGCAATACATTGAAATAATCAGAGGCTTTAAACATAGTTTTTCATCACTGGTAACTGGTGACTGGTGACTGGTAACTGGTGACTGATTTAAGGTGCTGATGCTGTATTTTCTGGAGGTTCTTGCATGATCATTTCTTCCATTTCTTGCTTAGATTCTTGTTTTTTCTGTCCGCCCAAACTGGCAATTAAAACTCCGGCAATGATAATGATTAACGTTGCGATTTGCAGCCCGGAGGGACGCTCGCCATTTAAAAGAAAGGCATAGGTCACGCCGAAAATGGGCGACAGCACCGTTAAGCGGCCGATGACTCTCGAATCAAGTTGCTTGATGGATGCATACCACAGGAACTGAGCGGAGACAATGAGAATCAGCGCGTAAATGGACATGACGATCCAGAGTTGGCCGCTAAATGCCTCGGCAAAATGATCGGGTCCGAAAAGCTGGATGGCGATAATAAAGAAGATAATTGAGGATAAAAAGTTACGGGAAAAAACGACGACAGGCAGAGAGGCCGCTTTGGCGATCATCAGTTTATTGACCAAAGAAGAAGCTGCAAAAACAACCGTAGAAATGAGAATTAAAAGATCCCCTTTGTTAATTTGAAAATTGCTGGTTTTGAGGGCGATCGCCACGACTCCCACCCCAATTAACGAAAAGCCAAACCATTCTAAGGGCTTGATTTTTTTACCCAAAAGCAACGCCCCCACTAAGGCAAATAAAACAGGGCCCAAGCGTCCGAGTAAAACGGTATTGGTAACGGTGGTATGTTCCAACCCCGTAAAAATGAGGGCGGCTAAAATACTGGATAGGAAACCATTAATCCCCAAACCGATCGCGGCTTTTGGCTCGAGCGATCGCAAATCTTTGACGATATTGCCAAAGCCAAACCAAAAACCAACCACAAGAGCAGCGCAGAAATTGCCCACGAAGAGGATATTACAGAAGGAGATGGGATGAGCTACCCCACCACTTAATTCCGCGCCCTTTGCCACTAAAAAGCCGATGAGAGCCGGACGCGCAGCCGATAAAGCGCGGGAGAGAATCAGCATGGCTTGGGGGTTCATGCGATCGGTTAGGTTTGCCAAATTGTCATTCATTGGGGGATATGGGGGAAAACGGGTTCAACATTTAATTAAGTGTATAAAACATTGACTTTCTCCTAGTCGAGGCTGAAACTGGGCTAAGAATGCGGTGAAGATTGACCGAGGAGAGAAGATGGCAGATTTGCAGGTTTTATTGGTGAATTGCACGCTGAAGAAATCGCCGGAAATTAGCGAAATTGAGGCGCTTTGGGAGGCGATCGCCCCGATCTATCGTCAAAAAGGCTGTCAAATTCACCAATTACGGGCGATCAACCTACAAATTTTACCCAATGAGGGAGAGGGCGAGGAATTTTCTTGCTTATTGGAGTTGCTCCGCCATGCAGATATTCTCATTTTAGGTACGCCATTATTCGGGGGGATGCCTTCCTCGGAATGTCAAAAAGCGATCGCGCGCCTGCAAGGGGTTTCCTCGCTCAAAACAGGACAATTGCCTTTTTATAATAAGATTTTTGGTTTAATCGCGATCGGGGAGGCAATGGGAGGAGGCGCGATCGCGCAAATCTGTTACCAGTTCGGGCAATTGGGTTTTACCAATCCCCCGCATAATACGGTGGTTTGGTGGCGATCGCCCGACTCCGAAGCCGATTTTAGCGAAGCAGGCGGCAAAAACTCCTTCTCTATTAATCGAGATGCGCGGTTGTTGGTGGAAAATTCTTGCTCGCTGGCGCAAATGTTGCGTCAAACTCCTTTACAAACCAATGTTCGGGAGGCAACTCGAGAGGCAAAGGCGATCGCAAAGACAGCAAAAACAAAAACATTCCTCAACCCCCAAACCATTCGCACGGATATGAAGAGAGAAGGGATTGACTATCACAAAATTGCCAAGCGAGTTTGGACGGTGATGCAAGCGGGAATAGAACGGGGATTCACCTTCAAAGTTATCAATTTGGAAGAGGAAATATTTCGGGCAGAAAAAGAAGGCAAAGGCTTTATTTTTAAAACTTATCCTAGTTTTTTTTCCTTGCGCCAAGAATACGAAGATTACGACGCACAAAAATCAAAATCTCTTAAATTAGACTTAATGGCAGGTTCTGGATTGCCTGTTCCTGCGTCCTATGGTGTGTTTAAAACTGTAGGAGATATCCAGCGCGATCGCCTCTCTTTTCCCCTCGTTGCCAAACCCGATTCCGGTTCTCTCAGTCGCAATGTTTTCCCCAATTTACAAAATATCAGCCAACTTGAAGAAGCGGCGGCAATCATTGAAGCCAATGGCGACGCAATTAAGTTAGAGTCTCATATTGAGGGGAATGATTATCGGGTTCTCATTGTTAACAATCAATATGCGGGTTGTGCGGAACGACGATCCGCAAATGTGACAGGAGACGGAAAACAAACGATTCTAGAGTTATTTTACGAACGCAATCGAGAACCGGAACGCGGCGATCGCTATGAACTCCATACTACCAATCATTACCTTGTTTGGGATGATACCACGCGCCGACTCCTACAAGAAGCCGGATACACTCAAAATACGATTTTACCCGCAGGAGAAAGGTTTTATTTGCAAGAGAAAATTACCGCCGCTTTAGGTTCGGATTATGTGGATTGTAGCGATCGCTTGCACGAGAGCATTATCAAAAGTTGCATTGATTTTTCCTATCAATTTTCTACCCTAACTTTAGGCTTCGATCTAATTACCACGGATATTTCCCGCCCCCTTTCCGAGATGGGAGGCGCATTTAACGAGTACAATTTCTTGCCCTATGTCGATCTGCACGAAAACTGCAATATTGGCGAAAAGCGATCGGTTTGTGGATTGATG
>JBCCVR010000285.1:0-6195 GCA_039194995.1 Cyanobacteria bacterium P01_E01_bin.42
CTGGTTTAGCCTATGAGTGGTCAAATTTTCGCCTATCGTGTTTGAAAATGAACAGTAGAAAACGAGATTTTCTCGATGTACTAGACCCCTTTACCCTACCGCTCAACTGTTTTATTTTAGAATTTCCTTCTCTGGTAGTTAAACCCAATCCTACCTTATCTGACAATCTCAAGGAGGAGGCGATCGCGACTATTGCAAGACTAAAACTCAATCAAGATGATGATTGCATTCAAGGACGACAAGAATGGCTCATTCCGTATTGTCAGCAAGAGTATCCATTAACTTTTTTGAGAAAAAAAGCTCCCTTTATTGTCTATGAATTGGAACGTCAAGATATTGCTGAAGTCTCGAAAATTGCTCGAATTATGGGGATTAGATGAGAAAAAATTATTAATTATTGTTCGTTGAAATGGCTCTTATACTGTCAGCTTGCACCAGATTTCAAGCCTTTGATTTTTTGATTTGACAAATTGGCGATCTTTTGGTACTCTTAACATGGTTTGGGTGTAAGTTGTAACAATGCCACAAAAAATACGGGAATTAAAGCAAAGAATCCGTAAAATAGGCTTTACAGAACTTCCGGGTAAAGGCAGTCACACCAACTGGATATAGCATCTATATACTGGAAAGTTAACCATATCTGGGAAAGATGGATCGGATGCAAAGCACTATCAAGAAAAGGTAGTGGATGAAGCGATCGCAGAAATTCAGAGGAAACAAAATGAAGAAGAATTTTAAATATCCCATGCTGATTCAATGGTCGGAAGAGGATGATTGCTTCTTGGTGGGTTTTCCCGATTTTCCGGGTCAAACGTGGCGCTCTCATGGCGATACCTACGAAGAAGCGCTACACAACGGTATTGAAGCATTAGAGTCTCTAATTATGGCTTATGAAGCAACCGGAGAAATGCTTCCTCAGCCGACAATTTGTAAAGCTGCATGAGCAAAAGGGTTTGAGATCGTTTCTTAAACCCCATTCCCATGTCTTTTGAGATGCCATTGCCAAGCATGGGTAATAATCTCTTCAATCCCTGCATATTGGGGAGTCCAGCCTAAAACATTACGTGCTTTTTCGCTGGCACCGACCAACTTCGGCGGGTCTCCGGGACGGCGATCGCGCTCCAACACGGTAAAATCTTTACCCGTGGCCTTTTTCGCCGCTTCTATGACCTCCTTGACTGAAAATCCCGTCCCGTTGCCCAAATTAAAGACCTCGGTTTTGCCGCCTTTTAAGAGATAATTTAATCCTAAAACGTGAGCGTCAGCTAGATCGCTAACGTGAATGTAATCGCGGATGCAGGTCCCGTCTGGGGTAGGATAATCTGTCCCAAACATATAGATTGCTTCTCGCTTTCCTAAAGCCGTATATAAAGTCAAGGGAATGAGGTGGGTTTCCGGATTGTGATCTTCTCCCAAACGACCTTGGGGATCGGCTCCGGCAGCGTTAAAATAGCGGAAGCGAACCGATCGCAAATCGTAAGCGCGATCCAAATCCTCCAGCATTTGTTCCACCATTAATTTACTCTGTCCGTAGGGATTGATCGGCGCTTTGGGATGATCTTCGGGAATGGGAAAAACTTGCGGCACTCCATACACCGCACAGGTTGAAGAAAAAACAAATTGCTTTATCCCGGCTTTTAACATGGCTTCGAGAAGCGTTAACGTGCCGATGACATTATTGCGGTAATATTTATCCGGCGCGGTGACAGATTCGCCCACGTAAGCGTAAGCGGCAAAGTGCATGACCGCAGTAATATCGCGACTGGCAAACAGATTATCTAAAAGTTCGCGATCGCCCGTATCTCCTGCAATTAACTCGACCTTCAAAACCTCCTCGACTAACTCTCGATGTCCGTAAACGAGGTTATCGAGAATAATCACTTCGTATCCTTCTTTTTGTAGGGCGAGGACGGCATGAGAACCGATATAGCCGGCACCGCCAGTCACTAAAATTGTTGCGGGTCGATCGTTCATGGGATTATGAAATAATAAAATAGGCTCAACTCTTTTCGGCGATCGCGGAGAGTTTCGGGGAAGAAACTCCCTCGCAGGCGATCGGGATAATCCGATTATCTAAGGTTTGGTGGGAAATCCCTTATCGTTTGAGAAATTTTTTTAATTTCTTTTGAGCCTTATTTTTGTACTTAATCGACGTACTATACCAATCTTCCCATTGCAACCATAAATCCGCAGGAATTCCCGTTAAACCGCTTTCCGCTTGCAAGCATTGCCGTCGTGAGAACTTCATGGGATCGGCATAGGTTTTCGAGGTAGACATGAGGGGTTTATCGCCGCACCAATGAATAATTGCCGCGTCATCCTCTTGAACCACCGGACCCGTATTGGTAATAGGACAACGTTTTTTCAAGGCCTCTTGGCCGTAGTCGGGGGCGAGAATTTGAAAATCGGCATTGCCCACCCGGAGCTTGCCCGCATCTGCCGCCCGCCAGAGCATAAAATTGAGAAAGCCCATATCGCCGTATTTAAAAATATGGGGATAGCGATCGATAAAGTCTAAAACCTCGACATATTCTTCGAGGGTAAAAATATCGCGACTGCCAAAATAAACTCCCGGACAGCAATATTGAGTGCGGTGCGATCGCCAATCAAAATCGGGAAAATGTTTTTCTACTTCCTCAATATTGAAGAAGTATTCGATGATTTCTTCGTCGGGATAGTTATAGTTGGGTTCGTCCATAATGACATCATAATTCTCGAAATCCGCAAATTTGCGAACGTCGCCCCAAATATTGGTATCGGCATCGAGAATCAAAAAATGCTGCCAAGGACTTTCCCAAAAAGCAATTAAACGGGTGGTACCCCAGCCAAAACTCCGTTCTCGCAAAACGTCACTTTTAACGGTATCGCGATTGATAACCATCGCATCGTAAGCCTGTTCAAGAGATTTTGTCGAAAATGTGCCATCCACCAGCAAGCAGAGGGGAACGTCGCCGAGGAAATGACGAACGCTAGCACAAGCACCTTTAGCTAACAAGTAATCTTGGAAGCAGCAAGCAATAATAACGCCGAAGTCTTGCATGATGGGTAATCGGTAATGGGATGGAATGAGTGTTACGGGCAAAGATCCGCCAAGGTCGGCAAAACTAAAATCCCCCTTGCGATCGCATCTCCCACTCTCGATTTTACCTTCGATTCCACCTGAAACCAATCATTCTGCCTCACCAATTGAGAATACTGGTATATTTGACCTAAGCGCGATCGTCATACTATGAAAACCGACAGCATCTTCTACCAACTCTTTCAAACCTTTCCCACCTTGCTTTTTGAACTGATAGGAGAAACCGCCAAACGCGGGAACGAGTATCAATTTCTCTCTCAAGAGGTCAAAGAACTCTCGCGACGCTTTGACGGCTTATTTTTGCCGCCATCAGACTCTCAAGACGACCCCATCTATTTTGTCGAGGTTCAAATTCAAAGCAAAGAGGATTTTTATTGGCGTTTCTTTGCCGAAATCTTTGTCTACTTGGGACAGTATCAACCGCAACAAGATTGGCGTGCCATTGCCTTATTCAGCAACCGTAAAGTCGATCCCGGCTTACCTCGTGCCCATCGCGGCTTGAAACAATCCAAGCAATTACAAGTCCTGTATCTCGATGAAATCAAAGAAAAAGAAAATAGCTCCCTCGGCTTAGAAATCGTGCGGTTGATGGTGAGAAAAGAAAAAGAAGTGCGAGATGCGATCGCGCCGACTCAGCAGTTAATGGAGAGAACAAGAAGCTCTTTAGAAAATCGCGCCTTGCAACAAAAAGTATTAGAATTGATAGAAACGGTACTGGTGTACAAATTTACCGCCCTGAGTCGTCAGGAGTTAGAAGCCATGTTTGGATTAGAAGAACTCAAACAAACTCGTTATTTTCAGGAAGTTGGCGCGGAGTTCGAGCAACGCGGCAAGCAACGCGGAATCAAACTCGGCAAACTCGAATCTATCTCCGGATTTTTAGCCCTCGGGTTAACCGTAGAGCAAATTGCGACTGCTTTAAAATTGGATATTGAGGAAGTACAGCAATTTTTGCACGATCGCGCTGAAGCTCAAAAGGCAGAAACCCCAGAATTAGAACAAACCTCTTCTTTTAGTGAAGCGATCGCCGAGGCGGAAAAACGGGGCAAACTCGAATCGATTCCTAGATTACTCGCGATCGGCTTGACAGTCGAACAAATTGCGACTGCTTTAGAATTAGACATTGAAGAAGTGCAAAGAACCATTCAAAATAAGGCAAATCCATCCTGAAAAATGACCTTTAGATTTACACTCCCATGAAACGTTTAGCCGCCCTCTTGACCTGTTACAATCGCAAGGCAAAAACTTTGGAATGTCTCAACGCACTTTTTCGGCAAGAGGGCTTACAAGATATCGTCCTCGATGCTTATTTGGTGGATGATGGCAGTACCGATGGGACGGGAGAGGCAATAAAAGAGACGCATCCGCAGGTGAAGTTAATTCAGGGGACGGGGAGTTTATTTTGGAATGGGGGGATGCGCTTGGCGTTTGGGGAAGCGATCGCCGGAGATTATGACGGTTATTTATGGCTCAATGACGATACGATGTTATACGTCGATGCCCTGCGATCGCTCCTCGATACGGCGGAAAGTTTGGCGCAAAAGGGATTTGAGAAAGCGATCGTCACCGCTTCAACGAAAGACCCTGAAACGGGCGAATTTACCTATGGAGGGATGAAGCAAAGGGGTTGGTTTTATCCTCCTTTTAAAATGCAGGAGATTCAGCCGGGGAATACTCCCCAAGAATGCGATACCATGTGCGGGAATTTTGTGTTGATTCCTCGTAGTGCAGTGGTGGCGATCGGCAATCTCGATCCCAAATTGACCCATTATGCGGGAGACTGGGATTACGGCTTGCGGGCAAAACAAGCAGGGTTTACCATCTGGATCGCCCCCGGATATCAGGGAACTTGTCCTCGCAACCCCAAACCCTCCCCGGAAAGTACGCCAGAATTACAGGAAGGATTGCAGAAAATAGGACAGCCGAAGGGGTTGGCATTACAAGATGTGACGTTGCATCCTTTCGCCGAGTGGAAGGTTTTGATGCAACGACATGGAGGCATTTTTTGGTTTGTCTTTTGGTTGCTTCCCTATCGTCGCTTATTGTGGAATTCTTTATTTAAGGGGAAGCAGTAATCGGGAGCGCTACAATGCAAATTTGATTGGTTAAAGGGTACGAGAGCGATGAATGCTGAGGAAATTTTACGGCGTTATGCTGCTGGAGAACGCAATTTTCAAGAAATCGAGTTACTGAATGCAGACTTGTCGGGGGTCGATTTTTCTGGGGCAGATTTTCGCCAGGCGCGTTTGGGGAAAACGAATTTTTCGCGATCGCGCTTCCACGATGTAGATTTTAGCGAAGCACTGCTTTGGGGAACGGATTTAAGCGAGGCAGATTTAACGGGAGCAAAATTTCGCGATGCGGATCTCAGCAGTGCCAAATTAACGCGATCGCGCCTAGAGTCTGCTTATTTAGTCAGAGCCAGTTTAAGCGGGGCAATTCTAAAAGAAGCCAATTTACAAAATGCTCTACTCATTGAAGCTGATTTTCGTCCGATTGCCGATCATCAAACCGATCTGACGGGAGCAAATTTACAAGGTGCAGATTTAAGTTACAGTAAATTCTCTCATGCAATCCTGTGCGATGCAAATTTAGCAGGCGCAAAACTCTGTCGTGCTAGTTTGAGTTGGGGAATGCAATCTTTACCTACAGATATGAGGAATGCAAATTTGCGAGAAGCCGATCTCAGCTACGCAGATTTGCGGGGAGTATGTTTGCAAAACGCCGATTTAACGAGAGCGGATCTCACCGGGGCAATTCTGGAAAATGCCAATTTAGAAGGCGCAATTTTACCTTCTCGCGAAGGCTAGTTGAATAAAGTATGGTTTGCGACAATTGATAAAATTTGACAATCTATCGCCGAGAATTAATCTGAAAAACGACACGGCATAATGCAATGTTAAAAAAACTACATTGGAATGAAGAATTGAACTGGTATGAAGGATATCTAGAAATTTGCGATCGCAATATTTCGATTTATATTGCGGTTGATGCAAGCGATCGCGCGATCGATACTTCTCATATTGATGAGAGACTGAACAACCTCCTCAGTAATGCGAAAAGATTTAGACAAAGTGTCGCTGAAGAATTTCTAGATAATTATAATCAAAATTGGA
>JBCCVR010000286.1:0-6160 GCA_039194995.1 Cyanobacteria bacterium P01_E01_bin.42
CGGCAAGCGTCTCGAAGTCGCTAATTTCTTCGGCGAGTTCGTCATCGAGATCGGGGAGTTCTTTTTCTTTAATCTCGTGCAGGGTCACGTTAAAAATCGCGTCTTTGTCGGCTAAGTCCTCTCGGGCGTAGTCTTCTGGGAACTTCACGGGGATATCTTGGGTTTCGCCGATTTTCATCCCTTCAATTCCGGCAATCAAATCCTCGATAAATTTGCCCGATTCCAACTCGAGTTGAAAATCCTTGGCTTCGGCTCCAGAGATAGCCTCTTCTTCTCCTCCTTCCTCAGCAGCAGACAAGCGTCCGGCATAATCGACCACCACCGTATCTCCTGTTTGTGCCGGGCGATCTTCAATGGGGACGAGGGTGGCGAGGCGCGATCGCTGTCGGTCTAAAAATTCGTCTACTTGTTTGGGGTCGTATTTAATTTCTTCAGCTTTGATTTCTAAAGCCTTGTAATCGCCCAATTTGACCTCTGGGGGAACATCCATTGAAGCCGAGAAAACGATGGCATCTCCGGGCTTGTAGCTGCCAACGAGTTCTTCAAAGCCAGGTTCGATCTTGTAGTTGCCCAACACTTCGATGGATTCTTGGTCGATCGCGCTCTGAACGCTTTCCTGAACGATTTTCTCGAGGGCTTCAGCCTTGATATTTTTCGATCCCAAGCGCTGAACCAAGATTTGGCGCGGTACTTTCCCTTGGCGAAATCCCGGAATTTTGACCCGACGGGACAGGTCGCGCACGACTTGTTCGTAAGCCTGCTTGGATGTTTCGGCGGGGACTTCGATTTCTAGGGCAATTTGACTTGCGGGGCGTTGTGATTTGGCAATAATTTTCATCGAGCGCTCGTTTGCTGACAAGTTATCTATCGTTTGCTTTCTCGGGCTAACCTATTGATAATAATACATCTGGGTTGCCATGGAGAGACAATCTTCGCGGCGCTACTCTCAAAAATTGGGACAGAGGCGGTAGAATGGGAATCGCCGACTCAAATTTCCCCGCCCAACCCAGCGCGATCGCCCGATCTTCCGGAAAAAGACGCGAAAAAACTCGACAAAACCCACTCAAATATTTCCCGAAAAGAACATTTGGTGCTAGAATAAGAAACAAAATAAAGTCGAAATGTCTGTTAACCTCTAAATCTATACACTAAAAACTATACCAAATTCATAAAGCTGAATTCATAGAGTATTGACTCAAAAGAAAACGATAAAAAATACTCAAGTCTTTCAAAGAAAGTTCGTACAAGACCTTATCAATTCAAACAAATGGAGGCCTAAATACATTGTCCGAGCAAAAAATTCGCGTTGCCATTTTAGGGGCAACTGGAGCAGTAGGGACGGAATTAATTGCCCTACTGGAAGAGCGTAATTTTCCCATTGCTTCTCTTCGGTTGTTAGCATCGCCACGATCTGCGGGTCAAAAAATTCTCTTTCGCGGAGAAAGTCTAACTGTTGAAGCCGTTGAAGAAAGTTCCTTCCGGGATATCGATCTAGTATTGGCTTCTGCTGGCGGCTCAACCTCAAAAAAGTGGGCGAAGGCAATTGTTGAAGCAGGCGCTGTCGTCGTTGATAACTCCAGTGCATTTCGTATGGATTCAGAGGTTCCCCTCGTCGTTCCCGAAATCAACCCCGAAGCCGTAACCCAACATCAAGGAATTATTGCCAATCCCAACTGTACGACAATTCTCATGGGAATGGCAGTTTATCCCCTGCACAAAATTCAACCCGTCGATCGCATTATTGTTGCCACCTATCAATCGGCAAGCGGCGCAGGCGCGAGGGCAATGGAAGAAGTTAAAATACAATCCCAAGCTATATTAGAGGGCAAAGAACCGCAAGCAGAAATCCTACCCTATCCTTTGGCCTTTAACTTATTTCCCCACAATTCTCCCTTGAATGAAGAAGGGTATTGTCAGGAAGAAATGAAAATGGTCAATGAAACGCGCAAGATTTTCAATGCTCCTCAAATCAAAATTAGTGCAACTTGCATTCGCGTCCCCGTGCTTCGCGCCCACTCAGAAGCCATTAATTTAGAGTTTAAAGCGCCGTTTAACTTGCAAAAAGCCAGAGAAACATTATCGGCAGTCCCCGGAGTCCGCTTGGTAGAAGATTGGCAAAAGAATTATTTCCCCATGCCAAGCGAAGCATCGGGACAGGATGATGTTTTAGTGGGACGCATTCGTCAAGATATTTCTAATCCCAACTGTTTAGAATTATGGTTGAGTGGCGATCAAATTCGTAAAGGTGCAGCTTTAAATGCCATACAAATTGCTGAATTATTAGTCGAAAAGAATTGCTTGAAACCACAAAAGATGGCTGTTTCTGTATAAAACCAATAACCAATAACCAATAACCAATAACCAATAACCAATAACCAAATTGGAGTAATAAAAAGTGTGGTAAAAACAGGCTTTGGCCGAGTAATTACGGCAATGATTACACCATTTAAAGCCGATGGTAGCGTTAATTACGAAACCGCCAAGAAACTCGCATCCCATTTAGTCGAAAATGGTTCAGATACAATTCTGTTGTGCGGAACGACAGGAGAATCACCAACACTCACCCGCGCAGAAGAATACGAGCTTTTTCAAGCTGTTAAAGCCGCGATCGCCCCTCGGGGTAAAGTGTTAGCCGGGACGGGTTCAAATTCAACCAAAGAAGCGATCGCGGCAACTCGAGAAGCGGCAAAATTGGGAGTAGATGGAACTCTCCAAGTCGTTCCCTACTACAACAAACCCCCCCAAGCGGGACTGTACGAACATTTTAAAGCGATCGCCGAAGCCTGCCCCGAACTGCCCATTATCTTGTATAATATCCCCAGTCGAACCGGACGGAATTTAGAACCAGAAACGACGATCGAACTGGCAAAAATTGATAATATTATCGGCATTAAAGAGGCTAGTGGCAATCTCGATACAGCCACTCAAATCCGCACTTTAGCACCGACTGATTTTGCAATTTATTCCGGCGATGACTCCTTAACTTTACCCCTGTTAGCCGTTGGGGGAAATGGGGTGTTTAGCGTTGCCAGCCATTTAGTGGGAAATATGTTGCAAGAGGCAATTTCAGCCTGCGAACAGAGCGACCTGAAAACCGCGACAGCTATTCATCTTAAATTATTCCCCCTCTTTAAAGTCTTGTTTTGTACAACCAATCCCATTCCCATTAAAGCGGCATTAAACTTACAAGGCTGGGATGTGGGCGGGGTTCGTCTACCACTTTGCCCGATGCCTGCTGAATTGGAAACAAAATTGAAACTTGTTTTAGAAGAATTAGGACTGATTTGAAAGGGTGGAGTTACAACCAACAACCAATAGCGGTGCGACCCCGCGTCGGCGCAAGACGCAAGCGGTCGAGGGATGCTGAGGAAACCTCAGCATATCCAATCGACCAAGAGAGGGAACGCGCACCAAGATAACCAACAACTAATAACCAATAACCAATTAACACATGACTAATCCAGAATCAAAACTCAAAATCATTCCTCTCGGAGGATTGCACGAAATTGGCAAAAATACCTGCATCTTTGAATATGAAGATGAAATGGTTCTGTTGGATGCAGGCTTGGGCTTTCCCACAGAGGAAATGCACGGTATTAATATCATTTTACCGGATATGACCTACGTGCAGGAGAATCGCCAGAAAATCAAGGGCATGATCGTCACCCACGGTCATGAAGACCATATCGGCGGTATTGCTTATCATCTCAAACAATTTGATATCCCCGATATTTACGGACCGCGTTTGGCCATGACCTTATTGCGGGATAAATTAAATGAAGCAGGGGTTAGCGATCGCACCACCCTACACAAGGTTTTGCCGCGAGATACTGTCAGAATTGGCAAGCATTTCCTCGTGGAATACATCCGCAATACCCATTCCATGGCGGATAGTTTTACCGTTGCCATTCATACACCTTTAGGGGTCATCATTCACACGGGAGATTTTAAAATCGACTTCACCCCCGTCGATGGAGAACATTTCGACCTGCAAAAATTGGCAGAACACGGTGAAAAAGGCGTACTCTGTCTCCTCAGCGACTCCACCAACGCCGAAACTCCCGGTCATACGCCCTCCGAACAAGCCGTTTATCCCAACTTGGATCGGGTCTTTTCCCAAGCCAAAGCCCGCCTATTCGTGACCACTTTTGCCTCTTCCGTGCATCGGGTGAATATTATCTTGCAATTGGCCCAGAAACACGATCGCAAAGTCATTGTTGTCGGGCGATCGATGTTGAACGTGATTGCTCACGCTCGGGAGTTAGGGTACATTAAATGTCCCGATAATCTCTTCGTTCCCTTGAGGGAACAGCACAGCTTGCCAGAGGAACGACTTCTCATTCTAACCACAGGATCTCAGGGGGAAACCCTCGCCGCCCTAACGCGAATTTCCCGAGACTCTCACCCCCACATCCGCATCAAAGAAGGGGATACGGTTGTGTTCTCCGCCAACCCCATTCCGGGCAATACCCTTGGCGTTGTCGCCACGATCGATCGCTTGATGATGCGGGGGGCAAAAGTGATTTACGGTCGTCAACAAGGAATCCACGTTTCCGGTCACGGTTCCCAAGAAGACCATAAACTCATGCTGGCATTGACCAAACCCAAGTTTTTCGTACCCGTCCACGGTCAGCACCGGATGTTGGTTCAACATAACAAGTTGGCTCACAGTATGGGCATTCCCGAGGAAAATACCCTCACGATCGACAACGGCGATATTGTAGAACTGACGCGGGATAGTATCCGTATTGCCGGTCAAGTTCCTTCCGGGATTAAATTGGTCGATAGTGCGGGCATCGTTCACGATGCGGTCATGAAAGAACGCCAACAACTGGCCGAAGATGGTGTCGTCACCGTTGCGGCCGCCCTTGATAGCGAACTGAAACTCTTAGCCCCGCCAGAAGTTCACCTGCGAGGAGTCGTGCGAACCCTCGAGCGATCGCTTTTGCAAAGTCTCGTCCTGCGAAATATCGAACGCACCCTCAACGAACGCGGTCAAATGTTCGTGCGCAACTCCGAGAACGGGGAGTCAGAAATCGATTGGATCGGCTTAAAAACCGAAATTGAAAACTATTTAGAACGATTGATGCGGCGAGAACTGCGCTGTCGTCCCCTCGTGGTCTTCTTGTTGCAAACTCCCGAAGCGATCGTTCCCGTTGAACTGCCCGAAACTCCCGCACCCAAACCACCAGTCCTCAAAAAACCCGCCCGCAAAGAAGAAAAACCCGAAGAAGAAAACAAAACAGCCCCCACTCGGACGATTTCCCGACGGCGGCGGCGCTCTACGGCTTCTGTTGCTTCCTAGTTGCAAGTTAACTTGTTGGTAAAACAACAAACAACCAACAACAAACAATCAACAACAAAACCAATTTGTGAATACAAATTCTTTGGGTCAAACGATTGAAATGCAGGAGGTTGGGATCGCGATCGCGGCGACGGATCTCAACCCCAAAATGCTAAATCTGGACTTTCTCAAATTCAGCGGCATTATTGCGACAGACTGGGAACTGGCGAGACAGCCCGTTCTCAGTTCATCCATGGCGCAACTTTCCTTTGTCAATGGCGTGAACGTGCTGGCACAACCCCGCAATATTACATTTTTAGAAGCCATTGGCGATCGCAAAGTGGAAGAGTTGCAGTGCCCTTCCGTCGCCCGTCGTTATGTGGAAAAATTACCCCATGCCAATTATCAAGGGGTGAATATCAATCCGAAAATTCTCATCGGCTTTCCCGAAGCCTACGAGCAAGATACGGCTAGGCAATTTATCGTCGATCGCCTGCTTGCTCCTGGAGGATGGCAAAATATGGGGCAAGCACCGCTAAAAGCCTCTTTAAGTTTGAGCTATCAATTAAAACGCTGCCCTCTCAACATTGCCATTACCGAAGTTAAATTGCAGCAGGCAGAAGGCAATGCGATCGCGGCACTCTTATTTTCTGGGGGATTTAACTACGAAATCGCTCCCAAATACCAAGATAAAAAAGCCCGTTATTTACAGAAACGAATCGAAACTTGGCCGACAGATTTTGAGATGTTTAAAGAAATCGTCCATAAAAAATTCTTCGGACAAAACCAAGGTATTTTTCCCAACTCGTTGTTATAGTTATTGGTTATTGGTTATTGGTTATTGGGTTCTAAACAACAATGAATCTTTTACTGCGA
>JBCCVR010000287.1:0-6124 GCA_039194995.1 Cyanobacteria bacterium P01_E01_bin.42
ATTTTAATATTGTTTACAATTTTTTTTTTTAACCCTTTTTTTGTGGGGGTTTGCTTTTGTAGCCCAATCTTCCCTGGTCCGCATTTTATTGGTTGGGGGTCTCCCCCCCAGTCGCCCCCAAGCCTCCGCACAACATCGCGATTGATAAGTTTATAGAATTAGCAAAAAGTTCGATCTGCAATTTTGAGAGATATCCTAAGATTTTGCTTTGGTCGGGCTTTTAACGGCACGATAAAATGGCTCTTTTGCTGACTTATATAAGGCTTTTTCCACGGCTTTATTTTGCGGTTTGAGTAAAATAATTGAAGTTTCTCCGGGGAAGGTGAGAGACTCGAGAAAGCGATTGAGAAATGTTTCGTCGCCGGCTTCTTCGTCTGCTTCAAAAAACGATTGCCGACGACGAACAGCCAAGACGTAAAGGGGATTATCGGGTAGGTGTTTGACTGCCTTGCGTAGGAAATAAACCACCTCAACATCTGGATGGGTGGCAATTTTTTCTCGCAGCGATCGCGCTTCTTCCTCGTCTAAACCATGGGGTAAAAAGCGATCGCTTGCGGCAATCGAACTGCGCTCCTCCTGTGCCAAAACTAGCTCTTGATAATGTCCCTCGGCTTGTTTGAGATATTGTTCTGCTTCTTTCGTGCGTCCCTGTCGTTGCAGAAATCCGTAAATCAACTGACATCCCGACACAACCACATTAACATTCCCCGCGATCGCCTTGCGAACGTAGCCGATCCCGCGTTCGTCTTCTGCTGCCAATAATAATTCCCCTAAATACAGATTCGCACCCACGTGATTTTCATCCGCTACCAAAATCTCTTCCAATAGAGGCTTGGTTTCTTCTTTACCGTCTAATTCCCGTTTCAAACGAGTTCGAGTCCACATTTCCTCAAGCGTCAGCGTCGTCGCCTCTGCCTTGCGCTCCAACTTGCCCAACTCGGTACGATACTCTTGTAACTCCATATAGCGCTGCCGCCATTGGTAATTCACTGAAGTGCGCCATTCTACCTCTAAAGCCGCTGTGACTTGGGGAAGCGCTTGTTGCAAGTATTCCTCTGCCGCAGTCCGATTGCCCGACACTTGCGCCGCACAGCGATCGGCCTCGTATTCGTTGGTTCGTGCCAGAACAAAAGAGTAGGCATTAAAAAAGGGCGCGTACCAGTTTAAAAATAGCTGAAAAAAGAGCGTCGCCCAACCTTGGTCGCTTTGGTGCAATCGCTCCAACATCCCCATCCAAGTCTGACGCTGATGGTAAATCCAGCCACCGAAACGCCCGTGATTGCCGGATAAATGCCCGAATTCGTGGGCGAGGACGGCGCGGAAGCGACTGGGGGAAAGCGCCTGCATTAAAGGCAAACCAATAATGAGATAATTTTGCTGCCAGCCAAAAATCCCCAAGCGAGAAACCTGCATGACGGCGGCATTAAAATCGCCTGTTAGAATAACGTGATGGCAGCGCGGCGCTTTTAATTTTTTTGTGAGCTTGTCAAGGTGTCCGAAGAGATTGGGGAAACGCCTGCGGGTGAGGTAAATGCCATTGGGAGGAGCCATCGTGACCCAAAGCGATCGCGCGACAATGGCAATGACCCCAATTAAAACCACTGCTAATTGGATGACACCACTACTAATGCGATTGCTGTAGATGACGATCGCCATGAGGAAAACAAGGGCAGCCAGAAGGAGAGCGAGGGCGAATAAAATATAAATGTAACCCAACATTGCCAAGAGTCCCACCTGTAACTTATACAAGCCGGGATTTTGACGCGCATTGCGTTCCAGTCGCTTCACCAGTGTATTAAACTGTTCTTCCGTCACGATCGCACCTACCGCTAAATTCTTTCTCGATTTTAAAGTCATGAACGAGTTATTTTTCTAAAGAAATTATTTCATCGAATGAATTGGCTTGACAAATCGCTCCTTGATGAGTTGAGGAAATGGGAAAAATTTGTGAATTCTCCTTGTCTTTGTCCGTTTTCTTCTCTCATCCTGAATAGAATAGAATCAGTCGCAACGGAGTTATGCCAGTGGAAAGTTTGCAGGGAAATAAAGACGCGAAAATGCGTCCGAGAATGACGGGTTTGCTGGTCATTTCACTTCTAATCGCCCTGATTGTTTTAGCTCCTACCCTGCGCTTGCTGACAGAGTTATGGTGGTTTGAAGCGGTGGGCTATAGTGGGGTATTTTGGACGCTGTTGGTGGGGCGATCGCTTTCTTGGCTGGCAGTTTTTCTAATTTTTGTTCTCTTTTTGGGTTTGAATTATCGTCTGGCACTCTATCTGACGCGAGAGCGAAATTTTCGCGCCCTTCCTGCCAGCACGTATTACGAGATTCCCCCCGATGCCGTGGGGCAATTGGTGAATTTTCTAGCAACGGCGGCGATCGTTTTTCTGGCGATCGTAGCGGCTGCTGCCAGTACGGATTCTTGGGAAACGGTTCTCAAATTTTGGCAAGCAACGGATTTTCAAATCTCGGATCCCATTTATCAGCGCGATATTAGTTTTTATATCTTTCAATTTCCCTTCTATCTCAGTTTGAGAAGTGGGTTACTGGCGTTATTTACAGGGGGGTTAGCGTTAGCAATTCCCGTTTATTTGCTCAAAGGCAATATCGATCGCCGTCGGGGGTGGGCGAATTTATTATCCCATCGCGTCAAGGCACATCTACTGAGTTTATTGGCGGCGATCGCGGTTTTAGTGGGATTTAGTTATTGGCTGCAACGCTATCAATTGCTTTATTCGACGGATGGTGTTGTTTTTGGGACAGGCTATACGGACGTTCATACCCGTCAGATCGCCCTCATTTTGATGGGATTTTTGGCACTGACGCTGGCAGTTATTTTCTTAATTTCTATCCGTCAAAAGCATTTAACTTTACCCGTCTTTTCCGTTGGAATCTATATCATTATTGCGTTTATTTTTCAAGGCTTAATTCCCATTTTAGAACAGCAATTAGTGGTATCTCCCAACGAACTGACCAAAGAAACTCCCTATATCGAACATAATATCGCTTATACGCGCCAAGCCTACGGATTAGATCGCGCTCAAACTCAATTGTACGCCGTTCAATCCAATCTAAATTTACAGACCCTAGAAAATAATTCAGCAACAATCGATAATATTCGCTTGTGGGATGATCGCCCGCTTTTGAGTACCTATAGAGAACTACAAGAAATTCGTCCTTACTATCATTTTCAGGATGTCGATATCGATCGCTACACTCTCGATCGCACCTATCGCCAAGTCATGCTGTCTGTACGAGAACTCGCCTACGATCAAGTTCCTCAACGAGGGCAAACATGGATCAATCAGCATTTAAAATATACTCATGGTTACGGTTTGGTGATGAGTCCCGTTAACCAAGTTAGCTCCGAGGGATTACCTCAATTACTCATCAAAGATATCCCCCCCGTCGTAGAAACGGATTTAGAGATTAATCAACCGCGAATTTATTACGGCGAAAATACCGATCGCTATATTTTCACGGGGATGGATACCGATGAATTCGATTACCCTCTCGGCAAAGAAAACGCTGCTTACCGCTATTCTGGCAAGGGAGGGGTTTCTATTCCGGGATTTTTTCAGCGCCTCGTCTATGCGGTTCATTTTGGCGATCTAAAAATCTTGATATCGGGCTATTTTACCCCGGAATCTCGCATTTTGTACCATCGCGAAATCGGCGATCGCGTTCAAAGAATCGTTCCCTTTCTCCAACTCGATAACGATCCCTATCCTGTCGTTGTTGATGGGCGCTTGCAGTGGATTATCGATGCCTATACAACCAGCGATCTTTATCCTTATTCCGAACCCTATATCGCACCCGGTATTCCGAAATTAAATTACATTCGCAATTCTGTCAAAATTGTCGTCGATGCTTACGATGGGACGATCCAGTGTTTTGCGATCGATGAAGATGACCCAATTCTAACAACCTATCGCCGGATATTTCCCGATTTATTTCAACCCGCATCAGCCGTTCCCGAGGCAATTCAAAAACATTTTCGCTATCCCATCGATTTCTTTAAAGTTCAAGCCCAGAAATACTTAGTTTATCATACAACTGCGCCCGAAGTCTTTTACAATCGGGAAGATATGTGGGCGCTTCCCTTACAAATTTACGAAGGGCAAGAAGAAACGATGAATCCCTATTATACAATCATGCGCCTGCCTCAATTGGAGAAAGAAGAATTCGTGTTGATTTTGCCCTTTACTCCCATCGAGAAATCCAATATGGTGGCATGGATGGCGGCGCGATCGGATGGGGAGAATTATGGGAAAACATTGGTTTATGAATTTTCCAAACAGCAGCTTATTTTTGGTCCCTTACAGCAAGAAGCACGAATCGATCAAAATCCAGCCATTTCCGAACAGTTAACGTTATGGAGTCAAAAAGGATCGAAAGTGATTCGCGGCGATATGTTAATTATTCCCATTGAAGATTCTTTACTCTATATCGAACCCATCTATTTACGGGCAGAAACGGGACAGTTACCGGAACTCAAACGCACGATCGCCATCTACGATCGCAAGAGTGTTATGGAAGCAGATCTCGACTCTGCATTGCGGGCATTATTTGATGCTTCTTCCCCCATTCTTACTTCTCCAATAACCGATAATGAGGAGACAACAGAAGCACCCTCATTGGTGCGATCGGCGCTACAAACCTATCAACAGGCACAAGCTGCTTTAAAGGCTGGAAATTGGGCAGAATACGGTCGTTTAAATCAAGAATTAGAGCAAATTTTGTTACGCTTGAATTCTCAATAGCTGTTTCTTGATTTCAATGCGATCGCTGTTCTAATTTTTGCGATAGATGGAGAAAGAGTCCTTCTCTGTCAATGACTTCTCCTCTCTCTGACGCAGCAACTCCGATCGCAATTTCTCGCTGTAATTCTTCAAACCGTCCTTGATATACTTTATCTCGTGCAATTAAGATTTTAACGCTCTCCTCGATCGCTTCGTCAATAGAGCTATATTGACCTTGTTTGACTTTTTCTTGCAGATATTGTTCTGTTTCTGCCTGTAGTGTAACTTGCATCAGTACCTCCACAATATTCTCGTACCACGATTTTTCTATTATAAGGGATGCGATCGCTTTTCTTGAGAAGTTGCTAGAAATACCAAGTATAATAAGGATAAGCAATGAAAATATGTGTTAACTCTATCGAAATGAGGCTTATGGGAGTGAAAAAAATGGAAACGATTCAATCAAAGTTTGTAATTTGTATTGAAAACAGCAATTGCGACGGCCTAACAATTATGAAGATTTACCAAATATTGCCCGATCGCGGGGCAGAACAAGATAATTATCTTTGGGTTGTCAATGATTCTGGTGAAAACCGTTCATATCCAGCAAGTCATTTCATTTTCGTTGAATTTCCTCAAGCGATCGCGGAAAAGTTGTTATCTTTAAATTCCAAACAATCAAATCAGTCAACCAAGAATTGTGTAACTCAGCACTGGCAAGATAATGAAGTAGAAATAAATCCGTGGGTTCGATTTTCTGGAATGTTTAAAGACGATCCATTATTCGATGAATTTGTGGAAGAAATGGCAGCATATCGACGTAAGATAGATGAGGAAGCATTAGATAATGAGTATCTCTCTAGCTTAGAAGATTATGAAGAAAAGTTAGCACGAGGTGAAATTCAATGGTAAGCGATCGCATAGTCCATGATATTCTAGATTTTTGATTTTAAGTGAGGCATTCGGATTTAATTTAGTATCATGCCACAATGCAAAAACCGTGCTATAATACAAAAAAACTAATTGACTTAAAGATGGAGTAATACTAATTATGGATAAGCGAATTCAAGGATTATTGAAGGATTATTTTAATAAATATGAAATAAAGCAAAAAAATGATGAAAAGACGGAAGTTCAAAGAGGTATGGAGCTACTAGATTCTATACCACCTCGCAGGCCTCCTCCTAGACCTCCATTTAACCTTTGGCTATTCCTAGCAATAGTTGCGCTCATGGCTGATTTATTAAACTTGGCATTCGGGTTATGGCCTACACCTTGGATGTGTATTAAAATGATCTCATCTTTGTATGTCGCAGTTGAACTATCAAAACATCGAAGATCTTTTGATCAGATTATTTTAACATTAGGTAGTTTTGCTTTGA
>JBCCVR010000288.1:0-5983 GCA_039194995.1 Cyanobacteria bacterium P01_E01_bin.42
GATCGCGATGAAAAAGTTAAAAGCATTAAACTTTTAACTAGCGAAAATGGTTCTTTGATTCACGAACGGAATAAATTAGTACGTCTTCTTGAGCAACAGCAATCTGCTATTGAATCTTTAAGATTTTTCAATAAAACTCTCAAGCGGCTGAAGGATGCTCCGGACGAGGTTATCGAGGAGGTCACGAGTTGGTTGGAGGATTCGCCGATTAATGATTTTTCAGAGCAAGATAAATCTGTTCGGGATATTTTGCTGAAAAGAGTTGAGAGCGTTTCCGACACGGATTTTTCAAACTTACCACCCAGTCAAGGATAAATAAAGATTGCCAGTGGCGGGAGTCGAACCCGCTATGCAAGCTCCTAACTTGGTTTTCTCTCGCCCAAACGCGCTGGACTCTCGATGGCTTTTACCGATCGCCTCTACACTGGCTTTTTCTATCGTATAGGAAGTGGTGGGAGTTGAACCCACCTCGGAGTCATTGCACTTGAGGGAGTTACTGACCGCCGATCGCCGTTCTTCCATGAGAATATTTTAAACCCTACGGGCAAAAGGATAGAATACTCCTCAGTGTTACTTGAGGGAGTAATAATCATGGAAATTCAACCGGGTGATGTCGTTCAGTCGGAGCAAACGTACAGTTTTTATAGCAAAACAACAATGACCGGAGAAGAGTTAATGGCAAAAATGGTGGAAATGACAAGGCATTCAAGTTTTACCCAACCTTTTCCAGCAAAATACCTCTCTTGTGAAGGGGGCAATTGGCAGCAAGGTTCTGTCAAATTGGTCATTGACCTTAAGCTAGAGTTTATCCCTGACGAACCTAGAGACAATCCGCAAGGCTAGACGTTGGGCGATCGCTTCTCTGCCTCCAGAGGGGCGATCGCTCTCCCCTGTCCTCTATCTTTAACGTTAAATCAGTAAATGTGTGTTGTTCAAAAAGTTGGAAAAATTCACCCCGCTTGGCAGACCCTCCTAGTAATTCTGCTTTTGCCACTTTTTGTCGATCTTTTGTCACGGATTCTTCAACAGGTCTTTTTATGGCTTTTCGGGATTGATAGCCATCCTCTTATCGATGCTCTTGTGGTTTTGGCTGTAGGGGTTATATTTTACATTCTTTGGAAGAGAGCGAAGCGCCAACGTCCTACGCAAAATGACACCGATATTGATGATGAGTTGGAACGGTTACAGCGAGAGAATAAAAGAAAGTGAAGAAAAGCGATCGCGTTAATTGTGTCAAAACACAAGTATCGCAAAAAAACAAGCCATATTTCAATACTTACTTAATAAGTAATTAATAGAGTAGAAACACGTAGAAGTCAAACTGGTGCGCTGAGCGCTCTTTTTCCTTAGCTCGTAGTGTATTAGGCGCACCTTTTATGAAGAATTTATAAAGTTTTTCGTCAGTTTTTCGATCAGTGTCCGTATTTCTATGGATTTGTTACGCAAGGTAAGTGTTTGTATTTTAGAAAAGGTGAGAATTTAGCGATAGAGTTAGTTTTTTTGGCACAAGCCACTAAAACATTCTTTTTTTCTTTACTTATTCGTTGATTCTCATATCATGTCAATTCTTTCTTGTTTCAGACCATAACTGCGTCAACAAGAGTAAGGACTTAAAATCGATAAAGTTTACTATTGTTGATATTTTTTAAACAATAGGAATAGAGACTCATTGTCTTTTTTTTTGCAAGTTCTTGATTTTTTATTGAGGATATTTTTTGTTCAAGCCGATAAAATGACCGTAAGGTTTCAAACATATTTTCCTGAGAAAATGACTCAGCAAAAAAGCGACAGAACGTTACTAAGCGTTTTACTGGTAGAGTTTTTTCTCGTTTTATTGGTTTTTAATTATGAAAGTCCCTATTGTTACGGTACAATATCGTAGAGAAAAGATTGTCCAAGTCACTCAGAGAGAGTTAGCACAACGGGCGGGAGTGTCTGTTGATTTTCTTAAACGGTTTGAGGGAGGGCGGAGCTATCAGCAACTTTTTCAAAATATCGAGAAGATAGCGAGGGAATTTGGCTGCAAACCTAGTGATATCGTGCTTTTCTGTGATGAGGAGGTTTATCGGGAATGGGAAGGAGGTGTGAATGGTTTGATTGAGATGTTGTTACAGTCGTAGAATTACGGAGTAAATATCTGGGAGAGTTCTCAGAGTTCATATTAACTTTGGGGTTAAATAATGTCGTTACGTTTCCCGATACAATATGACTACATCAGAATTGTGGGAAGTCTGCCAGTCCTATTGCTATTGGGTTGTTGGTATGTCCGAAAAAATCAAAATCTTAAAAGATAACCCTGCTTTAAGCGTGCCATTGAGGGAGATATTGCAAAATGCAAAAATATGGCGCGACTCTAGTTGTTTGTATTTTCGCTTTTCTAGTATTAATGATGAAGATTTTTTTCTGCAACAGCTTTGGGAGTTACCGCAAATATTGATTCTGTGCAAATTACCTCTTTCTCTTAAAATTGAGAGTGATGCTCGAGGGAACCTCGACATTCCTCAGTTTATTTTAGAATCCGAGGCACTCAAGCAGCATCGTATCGAGTTTAGGCTTAACAACATGGTACACCCATCTATATCCTCTATCACGGATAATTTTTCTACAGATTTGTTGATTCCCAACAGTTATTCCGATCGAGAGAAAGTCCTTTGGCTCATGTCTTCTCCGACTCCTGCAACCATTGTTTGGGAGAAAGGAAAAATAGCTCAAACTCCTTTCTTGGCCAATCCAGCTTATGGGGAACTGACATCCCGTCCCTTCACTGATTGGACGGGAGACGAAGATAACGCAAAGCGCTGGGTAAGCGGAGAGTTAGATCGGACACTTAACTTTCTTGATAAGGACAAACAACTTTCGGAGTATAGCTGGAAGGTTTATATGTTTGGACAAGGCGATACCCTCTTCCGTTGGCATGGCAATATCCAACGCATTTCTATTGATGGAAAGTTGGCGCGAATTACTCAGGTCAAAAAAGTAGAAAATTTAACCGGAATGGCAGTTTAAATTGTTTGTACTTCCATTATGATTTTCTCTCGCGTTATCAGTATCGGCATGGTAATGCGTTTTTTCTGCCTCCCTAGCCCGATAGATATCTTCAAGAGTCCATACCAAACCGTTTGCTTTTTGAATGTTAAGACGAGCAATTTTTGCTAGATGAATCACGTCCAAAAGTATTTTTCCTGAGAGAAAATCGTCAAAATCTTGTTTTGTCAACGCAAGCATCTTCCTGAGTTCTTCTTTTGACGTTCCTCGCCCTTCTAAATCTTTTAATATATCCTGAAGAAGTGATTGATAGCTTTCATTAGACATTTGTTTTCTGTTGGTTAGTGCGTTGATAGCAGTTTCTACAACTTGATTTAGTATTGAGCGATAAATGTTTTCACTTGAATTGCTTTGAATCTCTAGGAAATCATTGTCATACCCCAAAACGGAAAAAATCTCTACTGGCGAGGCTTTACACGCTTTGAGAATGTCCACTAACTTATCGGCTGCTGGGGTGGATTTTTTCAAATTATGATAATCGCTCGCATTCAACCCCACATCTCTCATATATTCAGCGATTTTCCGCTTCCCTCTGCGCTTGTCAATCAGCTTGACAAGGCGATCGCAGATTGGCGCAATGTTTTTCTGGCGGATCGGCATTGGGATCGGAATAGATTTGCTTTATTCCTCTAATTTAACTTGTTATTTAGTGTTTTCCTGCTTTCTTTGCTTGCAATTCTACTCAGTGTGCGGTAAATTTACATCAAAGCGAATCTATGATGTATGAAATAAATTTACTTTGATTGAGCGCCCTGTTCCCAAAGGCGCTTTAAAAATTCTCAAGGGCTTAACCCTTAACCCCCATGCCAAGAAAAGTAAAACTCCCGCATATCACGGTGTACGCCGACTTGCACCGTCAGGCGAAACAGGTCGCAGATCGAGAAGACAAAACTCTAACCGAGATTGCTTCGCGAGGGCTAGTGCTTGCCCTACGTGAAATCAAGCGGAAGGAATCGCCCAAAACGGCGTGATTTTGCTCATTGAGATCGCCCCTAATCCAACCAGAACCATGAAAACCATACAGAACATAGAACAGAGCCTCGACGACATCGAGAACGCAGAACGCCAGCAGGAGAAAACCTTTGAAAGTATCGAAGTCTCTGCTGCCATTATTTACAGCACCTACGACGAGGCGAAAACTAACGCTATTCAACAACTAGAAGAATTGTTCCTCGATCTCCTCACCCAAGAAATCGATCGCGACGATCTAAAAACCCTTGGCTACAAGGGACTGGGATCGAGAGGGGTCGATCTCTGCTTGATAGACGGCATTTTCGTCTATCAGGACGTTCGCGTCAGGGTAGCGTTCGACTGGAAGCGAATCGGGGAATTTTGGCTCATCGGACTTGATTCCGAATCCGTGCGGCGATGCGATAAGGGGGAACTAATGGAAACGCTCCTCCAAACCTTCGCCCAAATCCGCTTGAACGAGAAAGCCGCGATCGGCGATGGGGTCGTTGAGTAATGGGCAGGCCATCCAATTGGAAACACACCCCAACCAAACTCGAGCGCTTTCCCGTAGCCATAATGCCTCAAATTCTCGAATACGCTCGATTTCTGGATGAATTACCAGAGGCGGAGGGTTTTGTACAAAACTCAGACCCTATACAGCACCTGCGTTTTGAGGTGATGTCTCCAAAAGACCCATCTTCGAATATCAGCGAAATCCTATCTTTCCCTCAGTCCTTATGGGAAGAAGCCGATCGCCAAGTTGACGCGGCTCTAGCTGGCGACCTCAAGGGATTGTCAGAAAAAGAGTTGCAACAATTCATTCTTTTACTAGCCGAAAAAATCTTCAAAGGAGAATCATGAGAACAGACAAGAAAATATCTATTGATTGGGCTAAAAATGTCTTGGCAAACAAGAACCAATACGCAATTTAGATACAGAAACAACAGGACTACATGGCGCAGAGATGTGCGAAATAGCCATCATCGACCTCGAAGGAGAAACACTTTTAGATACTTTGGTCAAGCCTACTATTGAAATCCCCAAGGATGCAATCAACATTCATGGAATTACCAATGAAGAGGTTGAAAACGCCCCTTCTTTCGCAGACATTTACGATGCTCTCCGTCTTATCTTTGAAGAGCGCAAAGTATTGATTTACAATGCCGCATTCGATACTGAAATCATCAAAAATAGCTGTGAATCCCACGATCTTAACCCTCTCCCCTTAAATGCAGAATGCTTGATGGAGCAGTATGCGGTTTGGAATGGTGACTGGTCTGAATACCACGGCAACTATAAATGGGTGAAGCTCAGAGGAGGAAATCACCGTGCTGGAGGAGATTGTAAAGCCGCTCTCAACTATTTGAAAGAGATGGCTCGTCCGGAACAAGATTTCGATTATTAGAACATTCTGGGCGATCGCGTCAATGCGATCGCCTTCCACTCTCATTCAATAAAATCATATGCTGTGTCTAGAAGAACGTCCACAAACTGTCAAAAAAGATCGCCCTTCTCTTCCTTCAAAACAAACACTAAAAACTCAACATTTAGAAGAATTAAGAAGGAGTGCGATCGACGAAGAAATCGCTCGCCGCAACTTCAAGAGTTTAAGCGGTAACAATGCTTACGAACATTTAATGTATGCTCTTTCCGAGAAATATCGCCGCAATGGTGGAACCTTAAGAGCAGGAATCCTTAAAAAGTACAGTCACATTTATGACGGGGGCTGGTGGTGCGGTTCAAAAGACCCTGAAAACGGAGAGGATCGACTTTTTGGACAATTCAAACCCGATAAGCGAAGAGAGGATGAAGACGGCGATCCCATAAAATATGAAACCCCCCCCAACTGTCAAACAGAACCCCTTTTCCTAGAACCCAGTCATAAAGCATGGAAGAAAATCGCCAAACGCTACAACATCCAACAGTATGGTAAAGAATTTAACGTTACCGATTTCTGGAATTGGATCAAAGTTCATCCCCAGATTCC
>JBCCVR010000289.1:0-5970 GCA_039194995.1 Cyanobacteria bacterium P01_E01_bin.42
GGGGGCGCCGGGGGGGTAAACCGCCCCCCCAAGAACTTCGGGTTCTAGTAAGGTCTTAATGATTACCCTAACCCATGTTTTTACCGATAAACTGCAAGATTAAGATGCCCGTTCCACGGTACAATCAAAGAAATACTTGATTTGATAGAAGTAGAGAAAAAAGGTAAGCTAAAGAAAGCAATTTTGCTTTATTGGTCGAAATTATGGAACTGTTAATTGTTGAAGACGATCGCGAAATTTCGCAACTGATTCAAGATACGTTAACCCGAGAGGGATTTCAATGTCTGACAGCAGAAGATGGCCTGCAAGCCCTAGAAGTCTTTCGTGACAAACAGCCAGATTTAATCATTCTCGATATCATGCTGCCGAAATTAGATGGTTTGGAAGTTTGTACGCGCATTCGCCAAAAAGAAGGACAGAAAGATCCCTACATTTTAATGCTGACGGCAAAAGGAGAAGAAATCGATCGCGTGATCGGTTTATCTACCGGTGCTGACGATTACCTCGTCAAACCCTTTAGCCCCCGAGAATTAGTGGCGAGAGTGCGAGCATTATTGCGGCGCAGTTTGCGACACGAAAGCGATCGCCTTTACCAAAGCCAGCATTTTTCCATCGATTGCGATCGCCATCTTGCCACGCGAATTCACGAAGATAAAACCGAAGAAACCCTCGATTTAACCACCCTAGAATTCAAATTACTGGCTGCATTTATGAGTTATCCCGGACGGGTTTGGAGTCGTCCCCAACTGATTGAAAAGCTCTGGGGTGATGACTTTTTTGGAGACGAACGAGTTGTCGATACCCACGTGGGAAGATTGCGAAAAAAGATTGAGTTTGATTCTTCTCATCCCAGTTTTATTAAAACTGTCATTGGTGTCGGTTATAAGTTTGAGGACAGTTAACGAAAACGCAGAAAAAGTGGGTATTTTAAGTGAAAAATCATGCCTATCCCGACTCCTCGAACTCAAACGATAACTCGGTCAATACTGATTTACCGAGCGCTTATGCGCGATCGCTGAAGCTCGACTTATCTCGCCCATTATGAATTCTTATCGACTTTTGGTTAAGAAAGGTGTAGGGTTAAAATAGGGACTCGAATTAAATGTTAAAACAACATAAAGTAAAAAAGATATAGGCTCTACCTGGTGCAAGTGGCGAGCCTCCAATCTTATCAGGTAACAAGCAATGAGTCAAAACACTGCCAGCAACGGCATACAGCCAAAAAATTCTCAGGATAAGGGGGAAACCGTGACAGTTACAGAAGCGCCTGCAACCGCAACTCAAGACCAAAAAGCTCAAGACCAAAAAACCCAAGGGGAAGCCACTGGTATCCAAGTTTACCAACAATCCTATCCCCTGCCTCAAAATCGTCCCATCGAACCCAGCCATCTCAACGTAGTCAGTACTTACAAATCTATGGGAGAACGCCCCGTTATTTCAAGCGGACTAGAAGTCAGCAGCAGCATTGTCATATCTGGAAATCGCCCCATTACCAAGAGCAATCTTGCGATTAGCGAAACCTACCGCGTCATGGGCAATCGTCCCGTTGCACCCAACGAGTTCGAAGATATTGCCACGCTGATAGGTTATCTGGATTAATTCTAAATATAAAGTTTTCTAACTTAACCTTGATACTTTAACCTTGATATGGCGATCGCGCTTCTAATTTAGAACGGCGATCGCTTTTTACGATCTCCTCTCTCCCCAATGCCCCCACAAATTTGGATACTCGCCCTCGGACGCTTGTGCCTGCAAACTGGGTCGGGTTTTGTCCTATTTTATACCACAATCTTTTTTGTGAATGAAGTTGGCCTGCCCGCCGCCCTCGTGGGTTTCGCCGTCGGTTGCCAATCGATCGCGGGTATTGGCGGGCGTTTTTTAGGAGGAATTAGTTGCGATTCGCGCTACGGGGGCAGGCGAGGCACTTTATTGCTAGCCGCCGCCATTATTGCCTTGGGGGATGCGGGATTGGCGATCGCGGACAATCTCCCCCGCTTAATCTTGGCGAACTTATTGTTGGGTTTGGGGATTGGGATTTACTGGCCGACGATTGACACGATTATCGCCGATTTAACCACGGAAAATAAACGCCACGAATCCTATGCCATCGCCGCCGTCGCCGATACCGTGGGTTTGGCGAGCGGCACGTTTCTGGGCGGTCAAATTATTGGCAGATGGGAAAATTATCGTATCTTATTCATCTTGCAAGGCACTGCCGCCCTTGTCTTTTTTATCATCATTTCCCTCGCCATTACCGAACCCGATCGCGAACAAAATAAACCCCTCAATCTGCAAAAAAACTGGCTCGTCGTTTTTCGCGATCGCACCGTCCTCCTCTACATTTTTGTCAACACCTTTTTTATTTTCTACATCAGCCAGATTTATAATACCCTTTCCCTCTATTTTACGAATTTCATTGCCAATGTAGAAACGGGGAGTTCCTTGGAAATTGAAGAAATTAGCTTTTTTATCACTTATTACATCAGCTTGAACGCCCTTTGTCAAATCCCCATCGCCCGCGTTCTCAAAAAAGGCGATCGCATCTTTGGGTTAATTAGTTCCCTGTTGTTTTGGGGCAGCGGTTTTCTCTGCCTCTCCACGATTAGTATCTTTCCCGCAGCAACAATCTTTTTGATTGTTATTGCCATGACTTTATTTTCCCTTGGCACTATGACCCACGGACCATCTGCCTTTGCTTTAATGGCATACCTTGCGCCCCAATCCCTACGAGGCATTTACTTTTCTTGGAGTAACCAATCTTGGGCGATCGCTTTTTCTCTCGGACCGATTATTGGAGGCGGCGTTATGGGTTTTGCCATCGAGCAAAATGCCGCGATCGCTCATGTTTATTGGCTGACGATCGCGGCGACAACAGCGATCGGCATTGGCATTTTAATTTACATTCAACGGCTTATATCAGTCACCAGTCACCAGTCACCAGTCACCAGTTATCAATCATCAGTTACCAGTCACCAGTCACCAGTGAAAGAAAAGAGGAAGACTGCGAAAGGAGATGAATAACGAGAATGTTTAACTGTCGCATAAAATTACATTACTGCCGCCACTGCGTCCACCGGAAATCCAACCGCGTGTTGGGGCAGAAATTTGCAACCAGAAACGCCCATCGGGATCGTTGGATGTATTTCCCGTTAGAGTAGCAGTCGAACCTTTTGGGACACTACCAATTTCCGATCCTGTTTCGACATCGGGACGAGAACGAATCGCCAGATCCACGATCGCCAAGCGACAGCTACCCTCGCGAATATTGGTTAACGCTGGGGTAATCGGGACAAAGGGACTCGGACTGGGTTGCGGAGAAGGAGTAGCGGTGGGAGTCTCGGAACATTGCGTGAGATGCCGGGCAATGACAAAGCCTTCGACGGGTTGCCGGATGGGAATCCAACCTTGCTGACCGTTCCCCGCTAAAATAACCTGTACGTTTTCTTCTAGAGTTCCCACAGTTTGACTGCCCGGATTGACCGATGCTTGGGAATAGACATCGAGGCGGCGGTTAGAGAGTCGGCATTGACCCGCCAAAGACTGCGATCGCGCCGGAACTTGCGGGGCGATCGCCCCAATACCAGCCAAGAGGAAAAAAACAAAGAATCGGATACTCATGCTTCGGGAGAAATGAACGGACAGGGCAAGGCTCATGATATTTATACCTAGCAATCTAGATTAACCACTAAAATAAAAATAAACCCAAGCTGAATTTTTATTAATTTTTCGTGCCAGAATCTACCCAAACTGCCTATCAATTTGATTCCATTGATGCCGCCCTTGCCGATTTTAAATCCGGTCGCCCTGTTGTGGTGGTAGACGATGAAAATCGGGAAAATGAAGGGGATCTGATTTGTGCGGCTCAATTTACGACCCCCGACATTATCAATTTTATGGCAGTGGAAGCGCGAGGCTTGATTTGCTTGGCTATGACGGGAGAACGCCTTGACGAACTCGATCTCCCCCTCATGGTTGCCAAAAATACAGATCCCAATCAAACCGCCTTCACCGTTAGCATTGATGCCTCCCCCCATTTAGGGGTTACGACGGGGATATCAGCCGAAGACCGGGCAAAAACCATTCAAATTGCCATTAATCCCAACACTCAGGCGGAAGATTTACGCCGTCCCGGTCATATTTTCCCCATTCGCGCCAAATTGGGCGGGGTTCTCAAACGGGCAGGGCATACAGAAGCGGCGGTGGATCTGTCGCGATTATCGGGATTGTATCCGGCGGGAGTCATCTGCGAAATCCAAAATCCCGATGGTTCGATGGCACGGTTGCCCGAGTTAATCGAATACGCTCGAGAACACGGCCTCAAACTGATTACGATCGCCGATCTCATTGGTTATCGCCTCAAACACGATCGCTTTGTCTATCGAGAATCTGTCTGTCAGCTTCCCAGTCAGTTCGGCACGTTTCAGATCTATGCCTATCGCAACGTTCTCGACAGTACCGAACATGTTGCCATTGTCAAGGGAGACCCCGAAGAATTTAGCGATCGCCCGGTGATGGTGCGAATGCACTCGGAATGCTTGACCGGGGATGCTTTGGGATCCTTGCGCTGCGATTGTCGAATGCAGTTACAAAGCGCCTTAACCACGATCGAAAAGGCAGGATTAGGCGTGGTGGTTTATCTGCGTCAGGAAGGGCGAGGTATCGGTTTGGTGAACAAACTTAAGGCTTATTCCCTGCAAGATATGGGATTCGATACCGTAGAAGCCAACGAAAGATTGGGATTCCCTCCCGATTTGCGAGATTACGGCATGGGGGCACAAATTCTCAACGATCTAGGCATTCAACAGATTTGTTTGATTACTAATAATCCCCGTAAAATTGCCGGGTTAAAAGGGTATGGTTTGGAAATTGTCGATCGCGTTCCCCTCTTAATCGAAGCTACGCCTTACAATTCGGGATATTTAGCCACGAAGGCCAACAAGTTAGGACATTTATTATTACAAACTTATTTAGTTACCATCGCCATTGATTGGAAAGAAGAGGTACAAAGCACGATCGATCGCTATTACTTACTCGATCGGTTGCGCAATTCAGTTCGCGCCCGAGATTTATTCTTACTCGAAGAATCCCGCCCTGTGGCGATCGCTGTTTTTGGCAAACCTTCTGTAGTGGCGCATATCGGTTTAGACCATGCCAATGCCGTTGATGCTGATTGGTATTTCCATCAGGATTCTCCCCATATCAAAGCGATATTCAGTATCCTAGACGATTTAGTAACGTGGGATAAAGTCGAACGTTTAGAATTTTTGCTTTCTACTGGAGAAGATTCCATGACAAGATTGCAGGTCAATTTATCCCGCAAACTCTACGATTTAAGTCAAAAACCTTCAACCTTATCCGCAGCATTAGAAGATCAAACGATTTATAGTTTTATCGATTAATCCAACAAACAATGAATATTCAGATAGCCTATAATGATTGGTCATCGACCTACGATCGCGATCGCAATCTGACGCGAGACCTCGATCGCGAAATCACCCGCAAAATCCTGCGCGATCTCCCGTTTAAATCGGCGATTGAGATCGGCTGCGGGACTGGGAAAAATACGATATTTTTAGCTGAAATCGCGGAAAAAGTCCACGCGATCGACTTTTCGGAAAAAATGCTCGAACAGGCTCTCGAAAAAGTGAATTCAGGCAATGTCATCTTTACTTTAGGCGATATTACCAAGCCTTTGCCTTGTCGCGATCGCTCTGCCGATCTCATTACTTGCAATCTCGTTCTCGAACATATCCAAAATCTCGCCTTTATCTTTTCAGAAGCCAATCGAATTCTTACAAAAGATGGATATTTGTTTATCAGCGAACTTCATCCCTTTCGCCAATATCGGGGGACAAAAGCAAATTTTCAACGGGAAGAAGACGCGATCGAGATCCAAGCCTTTATTCATCATCTTTCGGATTTTACGACTCAGGCAAAAAACAATAATTTTATGATTGATGATTTTCAAGA
>JBCCVR010000290.1:0-5852 GCA_039194995.1 Cyanobacteria bacterium P01_E01_bin.42
ACCAGTTCATACACCGTTACCCGGCTGTAACCTGTTAATTCTGCCGCTTCTTGCGGGGTTTTCCCCTTACTTATCTGCCAGAGTATTTGATAATGACTTCTGGCTATTCCTTCTTTTGCTACTCTATAGCGCCTTTCTAGTTCCTTTGTGCTTAGATGGGGGTTCAGTTTGACTTGGTGTGGCATCGTCTTCTGTGCATTCCTTCCTCTTTATTCTACATCCTTTTACCGGATTGGATATTAGAACAATAATGACCTCTTGCCCCGAGCCAGCGATCTATGTTTTTCTCAAGCGGATACGAGGATTTCGTTCGGATTCATATCAGCACTAACTCCCAAGTATATTGCGCCCGACGCACGAGCGATCGCTCTTCCGTGATTCTCAAATTTCTCGCTCGAGAATATCCTTCCTCAGAGCAAATTCGCTGCTACAAACAGGAGTACAATCTTATTCGCCAGTTGGATAGTCCGAGGATTATCAAAGTCTATCGCCTCGAACAAGAGCAGCAAAACTATGTTCTAATTCTCGAAGACTTTGGCGGCATTTCGCTCAAACAGTGGCTGAAACAAGGTAAAAAACTCTCTATCGAGGAGTTTATCGCGATCGCGATCGCCATAGCCGAGAGTTTAGAACAAATTCATGCTCAAAATATTATTCATAAAGATATTAACCCCGCTAATATTGTTTTTAATCCCGACACCAAAGAATTGAAAATTATTGATTTTGGCATCGCAACGCAACTAAGCCGGGAAAACCCAACTCCCCATCATCCCAATATTTTAGAAGGAACGTTACCTTATATTTCTCCAGAACAAACCGGGAGAATGAATCGGGGTTTAGACTACCGCACGGATTTTTATTCGTTAGGCGTGACTTTTTACGAATTGCTCGCGGGACAACTGCCTTTTACGACAAAAGATGCATTGGAGTTGGTTCACTGTCACCTGACGAAAACGCCTCCTCAATTCCAAACTCCACCAATCTTGCAAGAAATTGTTAGGAAATTAATCGCCAAAAATGCAGAGGATCGCTATCAGAGTGCTTGGGGTTTAAAAGCAGATTTAGAACACTGCAAACGGCAATTAGAAGAAACGGGCGAACTCGCTCTTTTTCCCTTCGGTCGTCAAGATATTAGCGATCGCTTTCAAATTTCCCAAAAACTTTACGGTCGGGAAAGAGAAATCGAGACATTATTAGCAGCATTTGAGAGAGTTGCTGGCGATCGCAATATTCGTCCTCAATCCGATATTCTCTCTCTTAATTTTCCTATTCCAAAGAGAAATAAGAGAGAGGTAGGATTAATGTTAGTGTCCGGGGATTCCGGCATTGGCAAATCCTCTCTCATTCGAGAACTCTATAAACCGATTACCGCCCGTCGCGGCTATTTTATTGTCGGGAAATTCGACCAATTTCAGCGCAGTATTCCCTATTCTGCGATCGTGGCAGCTTTTCGAGGATTAATCGGACAATTATTGGCAGAAGGCGAAGAACAATTACAGAAATGGAAAGAGAAACTTTTAAAATCATTGGGTAATAACGGAAAAATTATTATTGATGTCATTCCCGAAGTCGAACTCATTATCGGCAAACAGCCAGATGTTCCCAGCGTAGAAGCCAACGAAGCTCAAAATCGTTTTAATCTCGTTTTTAGCAACTTTATTGGCATCTTTTGCAGTCAAGCGCCTCCTTTAGTACTCTTTCTTGACGATCTACAATGGGCAGATTTAGCAACCTTAAAACTGATAGAACGACTATTGAGAGAAGAACAAAATCAATATCTATTTTTATTAGGTGCTTATCGCGATAATGAAGTATTTCTCGGTCATCCCTTAAGGCTTGTGCTTGACAAACTCCAGCACGACCAAAGCGAAAAAATCTCTGAAATTGCGTTACAACCTTTATCCGAACATGAAATTGCCCGTTTAATCGGTGACACCATCAGACAAACGCCAGAAGCAACTCGAAATCTGGCTCGGTTAGTCTTGCAAAAAAACAACGGCAATCCGTTTTTTGCGAATGAATTCTTACAGGCATTATACGATGAAGACTTGCTGAAATTCGAGGAGAAAACCAATAGTTGGCAATGGGATATATCCGAAATTGAAAAGAGAGAATTTACCAAGAATGTGGTTGGATTGATGACCGATAAATTGAGAAAATTACCGACATCCCATCAAGAAATCTTATCTCTAGCGGCTTGTTAGGGAGTAGAGTTCGATCTAGAGACTTTGGCAAAAGTAAGCAATAAATCCGATCGAGATACCTTTGCCTTGTTGAAAATCGCCCTCGATCGCGGCTTTATTTTGCCTCTGTCGGGACTAGATGAAAATCTACGCTTTCAGTCTTATAAATTCGGACACGATCGCATTCAACAGGCCGCTTACGACCTGATTTCCAATGCAGACAAAGCGGCGACCCATTATCGCATAGGTACGATGCTATACCAACAATTATCTTCAACGGCCAAAAGCGAGCGTATTTTTGAGTTAGTCGGGCCATTAAACTATGGCATTTCGTTAATAACCGAGATACAAAAACGGGATGAATTCGCAAAACTCAATCTTATTACTTGCCGTAAAGCCAGAGATGCAACTGCATATCAAACCAGTCGCGAATATGCGATCGCGGGTCTATCTTGGTTGGGAAAAAAAGCATGGTTCAGACAATACAAAATTACCTTCGCCTTGTTTGAATTAGCGGTAGAATTAGCCTCTCTCTGCGGCGATGTGGAGGAAATGGAACGACTCGTCGAAACTGTCGCCACAGAAGCGAAATCCGTTCTCGATCGCCTCCCTGTTTATCATACTCAAATTATTCCCATATCTCTCGCAAGCAACCCACAGAAGCCATTCCCATTTCCAAAACTATTTTAGAACAATTAGGATGCGTCTTTCCCGAAACTCCCACGGAGGAAGATACCCAAAAAACGATTGAGGAAATTGTGCAAGCGATCGGCGATCGGGAAATTAAAGATTTGGTGAATTTACCGGAGATGATAGATGAAGAAAAAATCGCGATCGTTCGCATTGCCAGTAGCATTTTACCCGCCGCTTATATCTCCAGTTCTCCTTTATTTCCCCCGATCGCGGCATTATCGGTCAAACTCTCAATTGAATACGGCAACACTTTAGCCTCTGCTGCTTGTTATGTTTGGTACAGTCACATAGTTTGCGATCTTTTAAAAGATACAGAGACAGGGGTAGAATTCGCTCAACTGGCCATTCAATTGACATCAAAACCCGATGCTAAAGCCTTCAGAGCCGAAGTTTTAGATATTGGCGGCTTTGGGATTATCTGACAATCCTCATATTTTGTCTGGAGAAGCCTGTCAAGAAAGCGAAATTTTGAACCAACTCCTAGAAGTTCGCGATCTGTACGGCATATTTTTCTTCTATCTCTATAAATTAATGCTCGGCTATCTCTTTGGGGAGTATGAAGACGCTTTTAACCTCGCCTCGATCGCAAAAAATCATTTAATTGCTGATACAGGGACTTTTGGCGAACCGATATTTTATTTCTACGATTCTTTAATAATTCTGGTGGTCTTGAATTCGGAAATGGCGGGGCGATCGCAACTCTTACAACGGGTTACAGATAATCAAGAGAAACTGGGACAATGGGCACACTATGCTCCGATGAATCACCAACATAAATTTGCCCTCGTCGAAGCAGAAAAACATCGAGTTCTAGGAGAGAGAGCAGCAGCCCTCGAATTTTATCATCTTAACAGACTGGAAAACTAAAGACGATCCCGAACATTTAAAGACCGTTGGCGATCGCATTCTCCGCAGCGAACTATTGCAAATGTATCGCCAGATTGTTTTACGCGACGAAATTCCCATGACTTATAGCGAAACTGAAGAAGAATTACTCCTCTCCGGTTTGGCGATCGCTAAAGCAGGAAAGTTGAGAGTCAAAAATCGCATTTATCAAGCCCTTTTCGATCGCCAATGGGTTGAATGACATATCAATTTCACAGGGTCAATTTGAAATTCAAAATCAATGATATTTTTTCCTTTCTAATTAACCTTTACTGATGTCAACTGCTTCGCTATCCAAGAATCTGCTCGCTCTTCTGTGACGATTTCTGCTCCTAACTTTTGATAGGTATGACTGTGTATTTCGTAGAGTTTTTGTAACTCTTGCAAATGTGGAGTGTTTGCTCTAGGAGGTAGAGTAATAACAGCGAGAGGTAACTCTGGTATTGCTTTCTTTGTATCGGCAATCTTCCATGCTAAATTCCCTAAATCTGCTTCTTTGGTTCTGACTTCAAAGGAAATTCCTTGCGCCGCTAAAATTGGCTTCCCATTCGCCACAGCAACATCAAAAGTATTTTGATTCAATTGACCTTTAAGGGAATATTTAGTTTTTAAGAAATCTTTTACTAAATTTTTCTCAAACTTACTTTCAAGAACCTGTCTTACATGAGAAATAGCCACTCTAACAGCCGTCTGACGATCCCTCGGTTTAATTTTGGGTTCGGGTTCAAATAAATAAGTCTGAATGGCCTCCTCTAATAAACAATCCACTTTTTCTAAAGATCCTCTTGGTGGAGTAAATTGAATACTATTGATCCAACTTCGAGTAATATCTAACAAACACTCGTGCTTCGGTCAATTGTCTGGTTTATCCCCCGGAAAAAGCAAACCTTGCTCAGCCGATTTTTGCATTCGCTCGGCAAAACTTTTCAAAGTCCTAATATCTTCCTGACGGCCAAAATAACGAACGCGCTTCCAGTTTGACAAAAAATGAACCTTGACATTTTGGCGATCGAAAACCAGCACGCCAATATTAATTCGTTCTTCAGCAATTGGATCGGGGACATATTGAATAATACTATATCGACTGGCCACGTTCCTAACTCCTAACTAGAAAGATATATCGTCATGCTCAGTTGCTCTTGTCGAGTGATTAAATACTCGACTAAAACAATCCGTTCCTCTATTGTAAGTCCCCATTCTATCGGAGGACTGGCAACCGCTTCAATAATTTTTTCTTCTTCGATCGCTTGTAGTGCTTCTAACGCCTCGTCAATTTCCGATTGGGTCAAGTGGCAAATCCTCATCAATTTCGGGTTCTGGCGCACTCTCTAATGTTGAAATCGTCCAATTCGGACCGCTTGGGAAAAAATGTCCGTGGTCTACGGAAAATACAAGACTAGGTTCGGACATTTTATAAATAAACTGGCGATCGTTTGCTCTAATCCAACCAAACAAAACTGCCAGCAGTGCAAATCGCCTTCGATTTTCCTTTTGTTGGAAAGAGCGAATATCTTCGCGATCGTCCGAACAATCAGGAATAAAAACGACTCCGTGTGCTGTACCGGGAGTAAGATAAGCCTATTGAGGATCGAGTTCGAGGAGTTCGCGATCGATCTCTACAATCTGAGGCTTTGCAACAGGTGCACCCATTGCCCAACCCAATCGAGCTATAATTTGGTCGTTAATAATTTGTCGTCCTGCCTGCTGACCTTATTTAAGTTTTTAACTGGCAAACAATCATGACGCGAGACAGTAAGGCTTCAATCCGATAGGAAATTATTTCCAATCCAGCTTTATGAAAATCCTCGAAAATCGCAGGACAACTGGTATCGCTTTCAATTGCATAGGAAAAAAAGCGATAAACCGTCACGCGATCGCTTTGATTGACGCGAACAATTTTGCGGTCTTCTTGAAGATTAAATTCAAAATCGTAATCTTCTTTAAAAACAATTTCCGTTTTATATCCTCCCCATTCTTTATCGAAATATCCTAAAATTTCAACATCATTGGGATCGATCCCCAGCAGTTTGATAATATAGCGACAAGCTGCCGAGGAAATATGCGTTTCAAAATCAAATTCTTTAATATTCG
>JBCCVR010000291.1:0-5722 GCA_039194995.1 Cyanobacteria bacterium P01_E01_bin.42
CGGTGTTTTGCCGAACAGTTTTCAGAAAACCTTTTAATCTCTCATGATTACCTAGAGAATTGAGCAATCCTAGCATCGGTAATACAAAAAAGATAGCCACGATTGGAGTACGGACTCCAAGGTCACTATCTTCAAGAGAAATAAAAGGAGCAGATGCTGCTAAAGTTCCTAATGTTAAAGCCAATATCCAAGTTTTGTTTCCTTTCTTCAAGGCAAATTTTGGGTTTGCAAAGAGAAAATTCAGTCCGAGCATTGGTAAAACAAAAGAAATAGCAATTGTTGGCGCATAAGTTCTGACTCCAGCATCCCAAACTGGGATAAAGGGTGCAGATGCCAAAATTCCTATGGTGAGAAATAAGATGAGTAAATGCTCGCCTTTTTTTGGATTTAAGAAACATTTTACCAATCCCAATACACTCAGAATGACTAAAAGAATACGACTTTTCTCTCCAACAAATACAAATAAACCTCCTGTAAAGGGATTGAAAAATGCTTCCCACGCTTTCAAACTACCAATGACCAATCCCATAGGATTTCTTGATATTTCTTGAAAGGCATAAGCGTAAATTTCTTGCTGACTTGCTCCAGGATAATCGATGGTTGCTTGAGCCCAAGTTTGACCTCCCTTCGCTAATCCATATAGAGTCCACGAAAAATTAGAAAATACCATTCCTTCTGGAGAACCTAAAACTTTAAAGAATATCTGATTCACCAAAAATGCCATCAAGATAATACTAATCCCACCGAACAAGAAACGGAATGAAAAACGATTTTTATCTCTAAAAAAATAACTTCCCCACACAATCAAAGCAGGCAAGGCAAAAAAAGCACCGGCTCTAGCAACTAAGGCTAAGGTAAAAACAAAAAGACCCCAAAAAGCCCAAGAGATATTTTTAAGAGTAGCACCACGCCAAAGACAAGCAAAGCCTGTTATACCTAGAGCTAATCCTAAATTTTCAGTTAAAGTACTGCCAATATAGGGTCGATAATAAAAGAATATTCCTGAGATTACCAAAATACTAGAAATATATCCTAAAGAATCCTTTAATTCTCGGACTAAACAAAAACAGGCAGTAGATATCATGGCGACAAGAATCGCGATCGTAACTTGCAAGTTCTGTCCTGTCAATCCGAGCAAAGCAGTCAGAGTTCCGGGAAACAACGGTCTTCGCGATGAGAAAGCAGAAAAGTTATTTCCTTCTAGGACGCTACGCGCATCATTGAGATAGCCGTTCGCATCAGAAAAGGGCAATAAACCGCCTACAACTGAAGAGTAATGTGCTGAACTATTCCAGACTCCCGCAAGGGCTAAAAAAAATAAACAAAGGATAGAAGTTAAACTTAGCGTTATGCTTAAAAAGTCAGAACGAGATAGGGTGGGGTAAAGTAAAACTAAGAAAATAACAATAATACTTTCATAACCATAGGTCGCCCAATACCCAACCCAGTGAGGCAGAGGAATGCCGACCAAGATAGAGTAAAGTAAAAAAGGTAAAATTAGGGATAAAACGAACGCTATAATTCTGCCGTATCGATCGCCAGGTAAATTTAAAAGTTCTTTTGCTTTCATTGTCCTTTAAGTCTTTTTTAGGATTTCTATGCCAGAGATAATGTGTTCTATATTTTCAAGTAACTTTACTTAAGTTTTTTATTTTGAAATGAACTGGATAAATGAACGGGATACAGAGCAATACTAGGAAAACAAATCCCGACAACGACAGCGATGCCTTTAATGAGATAAATGAATAAGACCAAAGGGCAGTACTGGATAAACATCAACGATTGTTTGAGCCAAGGAATCATATTAATAGCACTGGCTACTATAGCATAGGCAGGAAGCAGTACGATAAAAGTTAAAGCTAAGAGCAATCTTCTAAATATGCCCCAACTGCGATCGCCAAACCGCACGACATAGGTATGCAGGCCCCAACGGTATTGATGACGTAAAAAATCTTTAAATCTCGTGCGATCCAAATGTTGAATTACGGGTTGAGGAGAGAATAACATTTTTGCACCACCACTTTGCAGCTTTTTACAAAATGCTACATCTTCGCCTGTTTTGAACCGGGTATCAAAAAGAGAGTAATCGGGTAGCAATAAATCTAATTTCAAACTCATATTTGTGGTCGGTATGTGGTAAATCCCCTTTACTTCCCGCAGGGGTAAATTAGGAATTGAGGTAAACCAAGACATCAATCCATCTAATTTAGCCCATAAACCTCGACCCAGTCCGATAATTGCGCCTCCAATACAAACGACATCCGGATATTTTTCATGGAGATTGCAATGGGTTTCCACAAAATTCGGCAAGACCAAACAATCGCTGTCCAGTAAGATTGCTAGTTTGATTTCCCGTTCTTGACACCAGCAAATGCCCGTATTACGGGCAGCAGCAGGTCCTCGATTGTGAGGATGACGTAAATAACGAATACGTCGATCTTGTAAAAACGAACATAATGCCGGATCGGCAGATGCTTCTACTGCCGATCCATCATCAACTAAAATCGCGATCGCGCTTTCGGGTAAAACGCTCAAGAGGGAATCCAAGCACTGGGCAAGGAGCGTACTGCAGTCCTTATAAGGAATAATTACAGCACAACGATCGCGATAGTTAACAGATTGCATCAGACACTTTGAACGAGTAAATTTGGCAAGTTCTTCGGGTTGAGTAGAATGCTATCAAACATAGCACAGTTGTGGGTACAATAACATTTTTTATCCTTAATATCTTGGACTTGTTGTTTGTAGGCAGGGCTCGCCAAAATTTCCTCCCAACTGCGATCGCGAATATCGCCAATTGGATCGAGCATCTCGCAGGAAGATACCCGTCCATCACCCCACACAACCATATGAGCGCGTCCGGCCAAACAGGGAATAACTTGAGTTTTTTTCTCGATTGTTCCCAAAGAAGTGTTCCAAAGAAATTTGTGGTAATTTCTTAATAAATGCGCCATGACTGGGCTACGACCATAATCATAAGTTTCTAAAATGGAGAAGATTTTCCCGCCCAGTTCGTGTAATTTATCAAGGGGAGGTAAGCCGAATTCGGGATTGATCGGATCGCCACGCAATAGGATAATAGAGTGGAAATCCGGGCCGCGACGACGGACTTCTTCCATCATTTCGATAATTTCGTCAGCATTATCTTGATTTAAGACTGTATTGATTTTGATAGAAATCCCTCCTATTTGGCGGATTTTCTCAAAGGTTTGCCAGACTTTATCCCAACTTCCGGGGGTATGACGGATGCGATCGTGCTGTTCTTGCAAACCATCCAAACTTAAGGAAACGGTAATTTGAGTATCTGTGAGTTTCTTCATTCGTTCCAATTGATCGAGGGTTTTCTCCTCTAGAGAACCATTGGTAGGAATCTGAACTACTTGGGTGTCAAATGCTGCTATGATTTCAGCTAAATCTTTCCGTAGGAAAGGTTCTCCCCCAGCAATATCTAACCAAAATAACGGACCGATTTGTCGGGCTAGAGCTTGGTATTGTTCGAGTTTAAGGTCGCGTTTGGGGGAAAAATCAATAAAACAGTGATCGCAACGAAAGTTACAGTTATTGGTAACGTGAACGATGAGATGTTTGAGATTTTGCTGTTGTAGATATCCTGCAAAATGTTTGGCAAATTGTAATATCATTTTTCAAGACTCCGAAAGATTGAGAAGGAGTGGAAAACAGCTATTTAAGTGTCCGTGCAAAATAAAAAAAAGGTGCACTGATGAATAGCCACAAAAATATTTTAACCGATTTATCGAATGCAAGGCAGGAAACTAGCCCTAAGAAATAAATTAGGACGATAAGATAAACTTTTTGCTTCAATTTGTTTAGCCTATGTGCTGAAAAGACAACGTTTGCTTTTTTACTGTCTCTTTATTCTGTCCAGAGTATTAAAAAATAGATTTAAGGAAATCAACGATAATAAACTGGGGAATAAAAAGGAAACGGCAATAATATAACGACGTAATGGGGGCTCTACTAGAATCACTAAGATAGTACCACTCAGAAAAAAGGAGAAAGATACTAAGGTGAGAAACACGATGTTTTTAGGGAATAAAGAAAAATATTTGTACAACCAAGAGAATCGATATCTTGCTCGTTTTGGGAACAGATCGACAATGATTAAGTGGCCAATAGAACCCAAAATCAGTAAGGCTAGCAATAGGCGAGCCATTGTCCGAAAAATAGAGTAATAAAAAATATTTGCCAGATCGAGACCTAATATTACAGGAACGAAAAAACTCAAGATTACAGGGACAAAAAGAGTAGTATAGCTAGATACAATAATACCTCTTTTAAGTATTCTGTCCTTGATTCTCGAACAAAGGCAAGGAAGTATGAAATACAGAAACAAAACTCCATAAAAAATATAAGAAAGTTTCAATATCAAGGGTTCTAAAAAAACGACAGCAAAGAGAGAATGAATCAAGGCTTCTATAAACCAATGAATATATACTGTAAGTTTCAATTGGAGGATTGAATTGGAAAGAGCCTGTAAAGTTTGGCTAACTAGGACGGGGTCGTATGTCCCATAAATCTCAAAGATCGTATTTCTAGAAGCAGTTGCGTTGTGGGAATAGTTATACGCTTGGCAATTGATCCAAGGATAGAAATCTTTGATATGGGATTTTAACAGGGAAGTCGTACAACCCGACAAATTGACCCCACTCGGTGTTATCCCCTGATTGGTTTTCGCATATTCTAGATCGGGGAGGAAAAGTTCTTGCATCCTCTTGTTACGTCTTTCTAAAATTGCATTGGCTAAGTCCTGTTGGGCGATCGGCAATTGTTCGATGACTTGGGGTGTGAGCATTTGTGTCGTAATTCCCGCAATGTTATGACCAGAAAAGGAAACAATGCCAAAATCATTGACCGTTATTGCTCTAAAAGAACTAAACACGAGAATGGGGAGAATACTAACGATGCAAAATTTAAATGTTATGATTTTTATAGATTCGAGCCAAGATAGTTTGCCATATTTCAATAAAAATAAAACTATTCCCAAAATGGGAATTAAGGGAATCATAAATAGAAAAGATGGACGAGTTTGATACGTCAAAAACAAACTCATACCGAGGCCTAACCAATAGAATCTTTTTTCTATATTACTTACTGTCATTAATAAAAAAGCAATAGTCGCGATTGCAAAAGATACGGCCAGATTTTCTGCAAGTTGCTTGTAAAAATATGAATAAATAGATTCAGTAGATAATAAGGGTAAGACAATGACTAGAGATTGCCATCCAGAAAATTGATATATTTTTAAAGAAATCAGCAATATAAAAATAGCTAATGCAGAAATAAAAAATTGAACTTCTGGTAGTAATTCAAAATCTTTGGAAAAAAAAGAAATGATATGAAGTAATAGAGGATAGGCAAATGTTCTATAACTTCTCAAACTCCAGTCCATATAAGAGTTTGAATCTGTAAATGTTTCTAAAACAAATAACTTTTGTTTCTGCAAAACAATGAAGGTGAATAGTACATAAATCCAGTAAATGGTATAAATGTCAGTCGGAATAGAAGCAATTTTTGATTTTGTGAACGTTATTAGTTTTTGCTGGAGAGACATAGTTCCTCGTTAAGATCTGTGCTAAAATCGATCTTGCAGTTTTCAAGGCTAGAAACTTGTCAAGATGTTCAAATAGGCGGACTTCATGTCAAGACTGCTTCAAAGATACTGACAACAGAAAACGGTGTGTAAAGATGGAGCATTGAGGAC
>JBCCVR010000292.1:0-5697 GCA_039194995.1 Cyanobacteria bacterium P01_E01_bin.42
CCCACCACTCCTTCCACAAGAGAATCAAATCAACAACCACCTATTTCTCCAACTTCAGAAGCTAGAACGCCTTCTCCCATTCCCCAAAATAATGAAGTTTCTTCTACAGTAAGAGAATCAAATCAGCAACAACCTATTTCTTCTACTTCAGAGACTAGAACTTCCCCTCCTGTTCCTCAAAATAATGAAGTTTCTTCTCCAGTAAGAGAATCAAATCAGCAACAACCTATTGCTCCAACTTCAGCAATCGGAACACCTTCTCCTGTTTCTGAAAATAATGAAATTACGTCTCTTTCTCCCAATACTCCTTCAACAAGAGAATCAAATCAACAACAACCTATTGCTCCAACTTCAGCAATCGGAACACCTTCTCCTGTTTCTGAAAATAATGAAGTTTCTTCTACAGTAAGAGAATCAAATCAACAACTTGTTTCTCCAAATTTAGAGACCGGAACTTCCTCTCCTGTTCCTCAAGATAACAAAATCACTTCTCCGGGAAGAAAATCAAACCAACAACAACCTATTTCTTCGTCTCCAGAGATAAAAAAATTCACTTCTATTCCTCTGGAAAATAGCGATCGCCAATCTACTTCTCCCTCAGAAAAAATATCCCCTGCCACTCAAAACAGCGAAGTACCATCTTCTCCCACCAATACTCCTTCGGTAAGAGAATCAATACCACAACAACCTGTTTATCTGACCTCAGAAACCCAAAATTCCCCATCATTTACTTCCCCAGAAACAGTCAAAACATCAATCTCTCCAGCATCAGCAACTCCACCGATCGCAGAAATTTCTCGAAATGACGCGCAAAATCCCAATACTCCCGATACGAAGAAGAGCAATCGCGAAAAACCAAAAACCAAAGCGAGTAAAGATATTGCAACTCGAGATGTAGAAAATATCGAGCTTGTATCAACCCAGTCGAAAAATGCAGATCCCGCCGATCGCCTGTTAGCAGAGGCAACATCCTCAACCACACCGAGCAAGAGATCTAAGCAATTTGCAAAACCTGCCGCCCGATTAGCTTCTCTCACTCAACTGAACCCATCGGGGGCGACACTTTCCCAAATGCCAACAGTTTTAGAAAATTTAGCGCAGCTTAGTTCCTTAAGTCGTTCCGAGAAACCTCAGCGATCGCCACAGCAATCTCAAAGTCATTCCCTGCCTTCTGGGGGGACTCCAATGGATGCGCTCCGGCAAATGATGGACTCTCCCGCTCGCCGATCGCAACCCGATACAACTCCTAAAACTCTCTCTTCTCAGTCGAGTCTTACTGAGTTAATGGGAAGCATTCAATCTCTGCAACCTCGAGGCGATCGCGCGCAGGAAAATCCCGATCTCGGTAGAAGCACTCCCGAGTCGCGAGGCAACGTTGAAGCGTTAATGGGTGCTGCTCCTCCATCTTCCCCCTCTGCTCCAAATGGTCAAACTGTTCGCAGGAATCTAAATCGCCAAGAGGATATTCCCGATGCTTGGTCGAATATTGAAGAGTTAATCGGAACAACCCCTTCTCAGTCTCCCTCTTCTCGCCAACCCGATAGGGTACAACCTTCCTCTTCTCGACAACAAAATAACAGGAAACGCAAAACCAGCAAAATCGAATCTGCATCGCACCCATCACTAAAGACAACGAAAAAAACAACTAAGGTGAAATCCGAATCCAAAACGACAACTCGGGAAAAAACGCGATCGCCAGAACCAAAATCGACGACTAAAAAGACGACCAAAAAATCTTTTCGGAAAAAATCTACACCTCCTGCAATCGCACCAGCGAATATCCAACCTTTGAAATTTCCCGTTATTCAGAGAACGAGCGATCGCTCGAGCTCGAATATGCCGGATATAATGAGGGAATCAGAAGAGGGAGAAAGCGTTACTTTGAGTGCTGAAGATAACGACACTTCCACTTCAGAAAACGCTAACAACTTAGAAGTCTTGGCACGAGAAATTTATAAATTCGTTCGCCAACGATTGGTTCTCGAAAGAGAACGTCACGGTTCCGGATATTCCGGACGTTTGCCTTGGTAATTTACTACTCAAAACATTCAGGAGGAAAAAACATGGCCTTACAAAAAGCGCAATTTATTTCTACCGAGAGTAATGTCGCAACAATTGAATTTCTTGTTAATCCAACCAAAATCACCGTTAAGCGAGGGTTTAAGGCAAAATGCAAAGATGGAACGGGAGGCGAAGGACTTCCCAAAGTTGATTATATCTCCCGCGAAGCCAGTACCATTACAATTTCTGACGTGATTCTCGATACTTACGAAACTGGAGAAGACGTGATGACTTATATTAAAAAATTTGAAACTGCCCTAGAAAGAGATGACAATCTCGAAAGACCGCCAATTTATACCTTCACTTGGGGAGATAAAAAATATGTCAAATGTTTTATTACATCTCTCTCATACGAGTTGACTAGATTTTATAGCGATGGTGTTCCCGTGCAAGCCAAAATTACACAGTTAACCATGATGCAAGTTGAAGAATTAACGTCTACCATTAGTTCTACCTCTTACGATACAACCAATCGTTCGGCTCGCTAAATCGCCGGATTTATCAATTTGAAATTATCAATTTTACAGTCAATTTTGCATCCATTATGGCTAGTTATACCCCGGACACAACGATTAAAGTGGGAGGGAGTGCAATATCTGACGACCTCGCAGCCGATATTCTTTATGTTTCTGTTGAGGAAGGTCTTCATGCTCCTGCAATGTTTACGATTGTGGTTAGCAATCCCAAATATGGAGGAGATACTAGCGATACTTTTGGAGAAAATGAAAGCAGTTTCTCTATGGGAGCAGAAGTAGAAATCAGTTTTACCTCCAGCACGACAGAATCGGCAGATTTTAGTACCGAAGCCACGGGAACTTTAATGACGAAAGGAGAAATTACCGCGCTGGAAACCCATTTTACCGCTCAAGCCGAAGCCCCGATCGTCGTTCGAGGATACGATCTCGGTCATCGCTTGCATCGCGGTAAAATCGTGGCCTCCTATCAGGATATGACCGATAGCGATATTGTCAAAAAAGTTGCTTCAACCGTAGGGATTACGGCGGGAACTGTTGATACCACCAGTCCCACTCATGATTATGTTTTCCAAGAAAATCAAACTTACATGGAGTTTTTGCGAGAACGGGCGGCTCGCAATGGTTACGAGTTATTCGTTCAAGATGGAAAGTTGAATTTTCGCAAGCCCAGTTCTTCTGCTACGTTAGAATTACAATGGCTGACGGATTTATCGAGTTTTCGCGGGCGAGTTTCCAGTGCCGAACAAGTCAAAGAGGTAGAAGTTCGGGGCTGGGACTATACGACCAAAAAAGAAATTACCTCAACCAAATCCTCTCAAAGTAATGTTTTAACCTCTACAAAGTACGGTACGGGAACGAGTTCGAGTACGTCTTTTACCAAGCCGACGGCTCCCAAAATGCTGGTTGTTGATAAACCTATTGCCAGTTCTAGCGAGGCTGATAAGATCGCCCAAGCCTTGCTGGACGAACTATCAGGAGATTTTGTCGTGGCTGATGCGACGGCGACGGGAAATCCTAATATTCGCCCAGGCAAGGTTGTTAAATTAACGAATATGGGCAGTTATACGGGAGAATATTATGTGACTGAAGCGCGCCATATTTACGATCGCGGTTCCTACACGACGGAGTTTAGCGTGCGGGGGCTGCGCGGGGGCGATTTACTGAGCGTTTTGTCTCCGCCTAATCACTTAAGAATTGGACAGACTTTGGTGATCGGCAAAGTGACAGATAATAATGACGAAACTGATAAACTCCATCGTGTTAAGGTTTGGTTTCCCACTCTCACCCCCGAGTCCGGTTCCGATGCCCATACGAGTTGGTGGGCGCGAGTTGTGGGGGTGGGTGCGGGAAGCTCTCGCGGTTTTGACAACTTGCCCGAGGTGGGGGATGAAGTCTTGGTTGGTTTTGAACACGGCGATATTCATCGACCCTTAGTTTTAGGGGGTTTGTGGAATGGCACGGATAAGCCTCCCGAAGAGGTTACGAAGAGTGTTGCTGACGGGAAAGTGCGCTTGCGAACTTTTCAAACCCGCGTCGGTCACAAATTCCAGTTTGTCGAAGAAGATAAAGATAGCGTCAAAATCGGCGCTTATCTGACGACGGCTTACGGTCATACAGCCAGTTTTAACGATACCGATAAAAAGATTGAGGTCAAAACCAAAGAAGGTCATACCATTCTTTTTGACGATACCAACAAAAAAATTGCGGTCACAACCCAAGGCGGTCATACCATTACTTTGGATGACAATGGTAAATCTGTAGATATCACGTCTACTGGAGATATGACCATTTCTGCCGGTTCTAGCAATAAGCTGACTCTGAGCGCCCAAACTGTGGAAATTAAGGGGACGAGTGCGGTGAATGCCAGCGTAAGCGGGAATAAACTGGCGATCGCATCGAGTAGCGTCAGTCTCAAATCATCAGCCAGTCTCAGCCTTCAAGGGGGAACGACGGCAGAACTCAAAGGCTCCACGGGAGCAACCGTGAATGGCGGAACGAGTGCTAAGGTCACGGGGGCGACTGTGAGCTTGGGATAAAATTTGTAGAGTTGCGATCGCTTAACAATTGTTCGATTAATTTGAAAATAAGGAGAATTTCAATGCCCAATGTAGTCGTTTTCGGCGGAGTTATTACCTGTTCGATGGGAACTGCGCCCAGCGCACTGATTACAACATCGAATAGTACGGTTTCGGCTAGTTATATTCCCGCCGCAACCGTGATGGATTATGCCCCGATTTCCAATATCCCCACTTTCGTCCTCTGCAAATCGACGACCAATCCCACGACAATTGCGGCAACGGCTGCGGCGAGTGGTGTATATACAATGGGTGCTTGCATTCCGGCGACCTCTTCTCCTTGGTCTCCCGGGGCAACAAAAACCAAAATCAATAATATATCAGTCTTGACGGATAGCAGTAAGTGTACTTGTTCGTATGGTGGTTCGGTTAGCATCACTTATGCAGGGCAATTTAAGGTGAGTGCTTCTTGAGCAAGAAAAAAGAAATGCACTCGTCGAGCCACTCATACGCGATCGGGTAAGGTAGTTAGCGTTGCGGTATTCCCAAGCAACGAACGTTAACTATAGCTCGCAACAAGCGATCGCCCTTCATCGGAAAAGCGATCGCATTGGGTTTTCTGAATTCCCCACGATCGCCCGAACGGAGGTGGAGAGGGGAGAAAGAGTTGGGATTAATAGCTTTCGTCGGGATCTACCGCACGCAGGCTGAGGAGTTGATTGCCCTCATTGAGGCGATCGCAAATTGCCTCTTTCCAACTCTGGCTAACCTCGGAATCTGCCAAAACTTCGTGAGCCTGTTGGCGACAAGACGAGCCTTGCAAGCAATCTGCCTCTTCTAGGGCTTCGAGATTGGCGTAAACTTTTTCAGGGGAAAGTGTAGCTGTCATAATCAACTCCTTTTTAGCATAACTTAAAAATCTATGCTTGTTTTTAGTTAATCTTAAGCACTTCTACTTAATTTCGGGGATGCGATCGCGAATCGTGATGAAATTATATTTTGTGTTGCATTACTTTACATTAATTTATACAAATTAGAGTAAATGACCCAGCACTATTGCAATATATCTCAAACTAAAAAATATATCCAAAAAAATATGGGGGAGGGATCGAACTTGATAAGAAAAGAAATGATTTAGTTTTTTA
>JBCCVR010000293.1:0-5695 GCA_039194995.1 Cyanobacteria bacterium P01_E01_bin.42
AACACAACTTCATGAATTAATTCTCCGGCTGAAGGTCCAACGATATGCGCCCCCAAAATTTCCCCATTGGCACGAGTAATAATCTTGCCAAACCCTTGGGTTGCATTCTCTGCTTGGGCGCGATCTACTCCAGCAAAAGGTTGTTTTAAAACCAAAACATCATCTCCATATCGTTCCCGTGCTTGTTGTTCGGTTAAACCCACCCGTGCGAGTTCTGGTTCCGTAAAAGTCGCCCAAGGAATGACGCGATAATTGGCTTTACTCGGCTTCAATCTCGTGATAGGAGAAAACATAGCATTGGTAACGGCAACGACGGCTTCATAGCCTGCAACGTGGGTGAATTGATAGCCGCCGATAACGTCACCGCAAGCCAAAATACGCGGGTTTGTCGTCCGCAAATCCAAACCGACTTTAATTCCTTTTTTATCGTAGCGGACTCCGGCAGCTTCTAAATTCAAACTATCCACATTGGGAATGCGTCCCGCCGAAACTAATATCTCATCGGCCATAATTTGCTCATCTTTTTCATCTTTTGGCCCCGCCCACAAGCATTTTTTACCGTCAACAATTGTAACTTTTTTCGCCCGAGCGTTTGTGAGGATGCGAATGCCTTCCGATTCCAATTGTTCTTGGACGACGGCGGCGGCTTCTGGGTCTTCTTTGGGCATAATTTTGTCGCGACTGGCAATAATCGTGACTTGGGAGCCCAACCGATGGAAAGATTGCCCCAATTCGCAACCGATGGGACCTGCACCAATCACGATTAAAGAGTCGGGGCGTTCTTTTAAGGAAAATACCTTTTCGTTGGTTAAAAAACCTGCTTTTTGCAACCCGTCCACAGGAGGAATTGCCGGACGAGATCCCGTAGAAACGACGAACGATCGCGCCTTTAATTGCCGTCCGTTGACCTCAAACGTCTCGCGATCGACAAACTGTCCCGATCCGAAAATGACCTCGACTCCCAAGCCGCGAAACCGTTCGGGAGAGTCGTGGGGTTCGATCGCCTTGATCACGCTTTGCACGTATCCGGTAGCTTCCTCAAATTTAATTTTGGGTGTATCGGTATAGATGCCGAAGCGAGAGCCGTGTTTGACTTCATAGGCAACCCGGGCGGCATGAATGAGAGATTTACTGGGAACGCAGCCATACCAGAGACAATCTCCCCCCAGTTTTTCCTTTTCTACTAGGGCAACCTTGGCTTTGAGTTGGGCGGCGACGCTAGCGACCACCAAACCCCCAGAACCGCCACCAATAACGACGATATCGTAATCTACTGCCATCTTGCTATCTTCCTTTGCGATCAATTTTGCTTTCAGTTTAGTTGCATTGAAACCGATGGAGATGAAGAAGGGCTGAATGCAGCCTGAATAAGGCTTTAGGGTAGGTTGTGCGATCGCCCATTAGTAAAGCGGCGGGTTGAGAATGCGATCGCAAGTGAGAGAAAGTTCTGGAAATGTGGGCGAGGCGATACGGCTCTCTCCGCGATAAACTTGTTTTTGATACTCTCCATTAACCAGAGTAAAGACGGTAATTTGATTTTCTAAGGGGTCAACGATCCAATATTCCAAAATGCCGAGATCGCGATATTCTCTGACTTTATCTTCATAATCCCGACGGCGATTTTCTCGTCCCGGACTCACAATTTCTACAGCTAGTAAAACAGGTAGATTTTCTAAAATTGCTTGAGATTGATTTTGGATGCTTGCCCAGACATTGCCCTCAACTACAAATAGATCGGGGATGCGCGATTTGGCAATATCCGTGCGAATTCCTGCACCGACAATGACCACCCATTGTGAGTTTAAACGAGTCTGTTCCAGCCAAAACTGTTGATAGAGAAAAAGATCGATAGTAATGTGACGGGGACTGGGAGGAGTCATCGCAATTAATTGTCCATTTTCCAACTCGTAGCGGGTATCTGTTCCGTCATCATAGGTTAAATACTCTTCAAAGGTTAATTTTACGGGAGTTTGAACCATTATTTCGTTCCCCAGTGTACTCTTTAATCTATTATGACCTAGAGCGAGTCAAATGCGATCGCGCTATTATTAATTTTGGCGATGGAGGGAAGAAGGATATCAAATCTTACGAGCGATCGCCGCAAATTCGCTTGATTTTTTATCATATGCAGATCCTGCAACATCGGCATAAAATCCTTCAACAGAAAAACCAGCCGCCTTAAATTCTTTTTCAATATCTTCAGGTACAAAATACTGTAGCCAGTTGTATATTGTTCGGGTACGGTTCAACTCAATAATTGTATACTTATCCAGCGTAACCTTTGCTTCATTGTATTTAAAAGTATTGAGAAATCCATAGTATTGATTCGCCGACCAGAATCCGTTTAACTGATTTATCTCATATATAGAAATCTCTTCCTTTTGTTCAAATGCCGATAGAGAATAGACATCAAGAAGCACTGAACCGTTCGGTTTTAAAATCTTGTGGAATTTACTCAAAATTCCTTTTCTCTGTGTTGGGCTAAGGGCGCAAAGATCGCACATAATCATCAGCACAAGATCGAATTGTTCATCTGTTTCAAACTCTAAGTAGTCTTGCTGCACGTAATTAATATTCAACTGCTCATGTACTGCTACTTCCTTTGCGTATTCTATGGATCTTTCTGAGAAATCAATACCTGTCACATTCGCGCCGTATTTTGCTAAACGTGCCGTATACAATCCAGGCCCGCAGCCAAAATCTGCTATTTTAAATCCCTTACCAATACTAAACCTAGATAATATCCATTCTACCGATCGCTTGATAAATTGCGTGTTTCGCGAAGAAATGTCGATTGTTTCATTAAGATGGAAAGAAAGCATCTGCTTTGATGTATGTTCATCTGTCCACAAATTGCTTGCAGTGTAAAACTCGAATGGTTTTGGTCGTTCGTTGATTCGCTCTAACTCTTCAAACACTTCATTAAATCCCCGTTCAAAACCATATCATTAAGGTGGACAAATGCCTACCCGATCGCAAACTAATTTCTCAAACTTAATTTCTCAAACTAACGACGCGACATTAAAATCAATTGAGCTAATTGCAATACTGCATAAAGTGCCGTCGCCACATAAGTCCATGCTGCTGCTTGCAAGACTGCTTTTGCACCTTTCTTTTCTTCGCCTTGCAAAATATCGAGTTGATCGATTAATTTCAAAGCACGAGCAGAGGCATCAAATTCGACGGGTAACGTGACGAGATGAAACAAAATAACGGCAGCAAAAAGGAAAATGCCGATATTGATAAATAAAGAAGAAAGACCGCCTAAAGAACTTAAAAGAATGCCGATGATAACCAAAGCTGGACCCAACTTCGAACCTAAATTAGCAGTCGGGACGAGAGATGCTCTCACCTTCATAAAAGTATAGCCCTTCCGATCTTGGAGAACGTGACCGCATTCGTGGGCGGCTACCGCAGCCGCAGCTAAAGAAGTGGAATGATAAATTCCTTGGGATAAGCGCACGGCATTTTCATTCGGATCGTAATGATCGGTTAACTCTCCTTCCACAAGTTCCACGCTAACGCTGCTAATACCCATTCTCGAGAGGATTCTTTCTGCTACCTGCGCCCCCGTCAAGCCCAAACTAGAGGGAACGCGAGAATATTTGCGATAAGTTCCTTTGACTTGACTTTGTGCCCAGAACATGAGTAGCATTCCGGGAATTAAGAGTAAATAAGACCAATGAAAAATCATAAATGAATCGCCCTCCTCAGTAATTAGGAATAGATGAGTTTTACAAGGCTCAGTTCTAATTATACAAAATGAGAGAAGGCAAGAAAATCGAGTAGTGTTATTTGGCAAACCAAAAATGCCAAATATTTCATCATCCCATTAAGAAAGAGCCGCGAAACAATTGTAGTCATTCATTTTAGGACACTCATAGCGCGTTCTTTGAGATACGGTTTCGGACTGACCTTTCCTTATTGGGAAGTTGTCCCTGACCCTGACTGGATCGTTGTTGTATCCTTCACGATCGCCAATGGACAAAGCAAAAGTTCAATATAATTTTTTCTGGTCGAGTCCTGCGGGTTTCCTCTCCGATATCTTGGCGGATTTCCGCACCCGATCGCGACGATCGCGGCTCTTTTTTTACTATCGTGAGAGAAAACAACTTGTTCGCAGGCGCGATCGCTGCTATTGATATTGATGAATCTTGACAAACACCAACCCATAGCCCGATACCCCCGATAAAATATGCGAATCGCACTATTTACAGAAACATTTTTACCTAAAGTTGATGGCATTGTGACTCGGCTGCGCCATACCGTCGAACATTTAGAACGCAATGGCGATCGCGTCCTCGTCGTTTGTCCCCAAGGGGGACTCAAGGAATACAAGGGCGCTAAAGTTTTCGGTCTTTCTTCTTTTCCCCTTCCCTTTTATCCCGAACTGAAAGTTGCCCTTCCTCGTCCCGCGATCGGCAAACAATTGGAGAAGTTTAAACCCGATCTCATTCACGTGGTAAACCCGGCAATTTTGGGATTAGCAGGCATTTACTATGCCAAAATGCTGAATATTCCCCTCGTCGCCTCCTATCATACTCATTTACCCCAATATTTACAGCATTACGGTTTCGGGGCGTTAGAGGGCTTTTTGTGGGAGTTACTCAAAGCTGCACACAATCAAGCGCAGTTGAATTTATGTACCTCTTCGGCGATGGTGGAAGAATTGCGAGATCATGGTATCGAACGCTTGGATTTGTGGCAAAGGGGAGTCGATACAGAGATGTTCCAGCCCCATCTCGCTTCGGCAAAAATGCGCGATCGCCTCTCTAAAGGTTATCCCGATCGCCCTCTCCTCCTCTATGTGGGTCGGGTCTCGCCAGAGAAGGAAATCGAGCAAATTAAGCCCATTTTAGAAGCAATTCCGGGGGCGCGTTTGGCGATCGTCGGGAATGGTCCCCATCGGGCAGCATTAGAGAAACATTTTGCAGGAACGCCGACGAATTTTGTGGGCTATTTGCACGGGTTGGAACTGGCTTCGGCGTTTGCTTCGGCGGATGCTTTTGTGTTTACGTCTCGTACTGAAACCCTCGGACTGGTGGTCTTAGAAGCAATGGCGGCGGGTTGTCCGGTGGTTGCGGCCAACTCTGGCGGTATTCCCGATATCGTCACCGACGGCGAGAATGGCTATCTCTTCGATCCCCAAGACCCCAACGGCGCGATCGCGGCAACGCAACGCCTTTTGGCTGCCAAGGACGAACGGGAAGCCCTCCGCACCAATGCCCGCAAGGAGGCGGAACGGTGGGGCTGGTCGGCAGCGACTCGTCAGTTACAAGATTACTATCATTCTGTCGTCGATTCTCAATCTATTTCTACGGCTGCGTGAAGGTTAAAAGGCTTACAGGATTTTGCGTGCCTGTAGGCCTTTAAATTGTATTGGGGAAGGTAGGGCGATCGCTAGATTTTCAGATAAAATATGTGTACTTTTTTGAGTGGGTAATGCTTACTTACAGCAAATGAAATCAAACTGCTATCAATTTATCGATCTTTTCGCAGGTATCGGAGGATTTAGATTAGCCTTAGATAGTCTAGGCTGCAAGTGTATCTTTTCATCTGAGTGGAATAAGTTTTCTCAACAGACCTATCAGGCAAATTTTGCAGGAGAGATTTTTGGAGACCTAACCAAAATTCCCGTCCGCGATATTCCCGATTTTGATATTTTAACAGCAGGTTTTCCCTGTCAGCCTTTCAG
>JBCCVR010000294.1:0-5633 GCA_039194995.1 Cyanobacteria bacterium P01_E01_bin.42
ATCCAACCCTAAATAACTCTCCAATAAACCCGAAGAAATCGTCAGGATATGTTCCTCATCTCCATAACCTTGGCTTAGAGCATAATCGCGATCGTAATCGGATTGAACAACAAGTCCTTGCACGAACTGAAAGGCATTTTTAAATAAGAAACTTTGGTCGATCTGATACCATTTTCGTTTGGTTTCTAATAGTTTTTCATGTTGGTTCATCACTTCAATCAATTGAGTTTCTAAGCCATTGGAATGACTAACCAACGTATAGCTATTTTTGCAAAAATACGATAAAATAAAGACAACTAACCACGAATCGCCCCCATAGAATTCGATGAGATCGTAGTCTTTTCTGCGGATTTGCTGTAATGTGAAAAATAACATTCCCAGCGCAATGCGATAATTATTTGCCCTGCCTCGCATAAATTGCAACGGTTCGTAATCGTCGGGTTCAAAACTATCGACTTCGTGACCGAGTTGGCGCAATCCCTGACAAAAATTAACGGCGACATAACCCGAACCTTGGGATTCAACGAGAGGACAATTACTGATTGAGAGAATTTTCATTGTTGTTGTTCGGTTTTTGATGCGATTGCCCCCCACCTTGTCTCGATTTTCGCGAACATTTCTGGGAGATAGCGCATGAGATTCCGTTTTTGACTTAAACGCAGCGAATAAGACGCTAAATAGCGCCAGAATTTAAAATAATTTTTTTGAAAATAACGATTGTAGCAAATACTGGCATAAAGGCGGCTTTCGTACATACTCAAAGGACGGCGCGTAATGGTAATGGCTTCGGCATAATGTTCGACATATGCTCCCGGAATACAGCGCGATCGAAAGCCATTGGCATACAAATAGACACCAAATTCGAGAAAACTTTCCCCATATCCGTAATCTTCTAACATACGAAAACCGCGATCGTAAATACTGCGCGGATAAATGGTCGAACCATCGGCAATTCCCCAATTATCATTGGGATTGGTAATACCAATGCCGACACCAGAAGCTGAAAGTTGATTGGCAGTTTCTACTTTTTTGTAAAATTTTCCGTCAATATATCCCAATTCTCCCGTCGTCCAAATGGCTTGAGGATCTACCGCGATCGCCTCCAAACACTGGTGAAAGTGTCCCGGTGGAAGCACGTGATCGTCATCCATCGTGCGGATATGGGTGCCCTCGCAGGCTAATGCGGCGCGATTGCGATTGGGATATAATCCGCGCAAACTGCCGGTAATATAGCGACAATCCCAGCGATCGGCAATCTCTCGCGTTTCCCCAACCCACTGGGGATCGGAATCATCGGAAATAACGACTTCAAACGGTTGTACGCTTTGCGATCGCAAACTTTGCAAACAGCGATTTAAAGAATCGGGGCGATTGCGAGTGAGAAGGGCAACGCTTAAGCGAATTTCTGAAGGTTTCATCGTAATTTTTGCAAACCCTCCTCATACACGTTGAGGGTATCTTTGGCTATTTTACGCCATGAAAAGCCCTCGGCTACTTTAATACATTCTCGCGAGAGGCGATCGCGATCGGCAATAGGTAACTTTAATAGTTCGGTCAGCTTAGAACTAAATGCCTCAACATCCCCTAATTTAACCATTAAAGAGAGGGTTTTCACCTGCTGCAACATATCGCGTGGCCCGGGGGTATCATAAGCAACTGTCGGAATCCCCGCAGCTAACTTTTCCAAGACAGCAAATCCAAATCCTTCGAGATAGCTGGGAAATGCACCAATGGTCGAATTTTCTAATAATTGAGGTAGCGCCTCTGTGTCATAATTGGGAATAATTTCGATCGCCTTATCCTCCTGCATTTGTAATTCTTCCCGGATTTTTTTGCCATCTACTTTTGTGCCGAGAAATAGAAAGGAAACATGGGGAAAAACTTTGCGAACTCGCGAGATAATTTCTCGCCAATCTTTCGACCCTTTACGAGGAGACCAAGTGCCAATAAAAACAATTTTTTCCAGAGAAGAATACTTTTGCTTCAAAGCAAAAACTCGCGCTAATTTTTCTTGTCGGGATTGGGACAAACCAAAAGGAAAGACTGCGCACTTATTCCCTAAACCTTGCGTTTCTGTAAGATATTGTCGTTCGTAATCGTTAGGAAGATTAATCAGATCGCAAGTTTGGTAACTTTGAAAACAATATTTAACTTCCTTGCGATCGCGCCAAGTCAACAACTCATTGATAATTTTGGTTTTAATGTCTTTCAGATTGGCGAGCGGAATATTTTCCAAAGAAGCACAATTTAATTGGTGATAAAGGGGAAACAATCCTACCGATCGCGTCACCAATAATCCCGAAAATCCTAGAATATTTTTAGAAACGGGCAAATTGCCTTGATGCGCATCGATAACATCAAATTTATATCCATGTTCGCGAACATAGGCGATCGCTTTTCGAGAAAAATGCGGTTGCGTTAATGTTGCTAATAAAGAGAACTTCTTTCGCGGGAATGCGTCTTCAGCATCAAATTTCTCAATAATATGCCCTTCTTTTTGCCATTCTTCCGCCAGTTCTAATTGCACCCGAGATGCACCAAAATCCCGCTTTAAAGGGATATGAATGAGCAATAAAATTCTCATAGGCTTTCTGGTTAAGTATGCGATCGTAGCAAGTTAAAACATTTCTTATTTCTCCCTCCATATTCTCTGCATCTCTGTGGTAAATCTTCTTAAAATCGAACTACTCGGGTAATTGATATTGACCCACAATTTTCTTGGCAAATTCGGGAACGTGTGCCTCTAATTTTTTAGGATAATTCCGTTTGACGTAAAGATAATTGCGAGTAAAATGAGAATCAATCGAAAAACGAGCATATTCTAATCCCTTCGGTCCGATTTTTTCAATGACAACCCCCATTAATTGAGCCGCCCATATGGGCAATGTTACCTCTTGTTCGTAAGCGGGAATACTTTGCTGAACTGCCTGTTTTCGATTTCCTCGAGTAGATACGGGCTGAGTATCTAATTGGTCTTGTACTAACTCTAACATTTCCGCTCCCGTATCGTTACGAACGACAATCCATTGCCATCCGAAAGGCGCACCCATGTATCCCACCACTAAATCTGCCAAGGCGTTAACATAATCAAAACAACTGAGACAAGAAGGAGCAAAAACATTCTTTAATTTCTTGGTATTTAACCCAAAGAAAGGCACTTTCTCAATCGATCCGTCTTCATGTTTGAAATGCACGCGGAAATCCTGCATAAACTCGTAATGCACGACAGTATCGGGAGATTTACTCGTGGTTTCGAGAAACAGTTGCAGTCCTTCGCGGCTGACATTATCCACGCAAGGCGTTCCCAAGATATAGAGCTTTTCTAAACCCAGTTTATCTTCCACATCTCGTAAGGCTTGAATTTGACAGCCTACTCCGATCGCCAACAAACGTTTCATGCCGGACTGTTCGATTTGTTCTAAAATCGACAAGTTAGGAGATAAGGTGGGCTTATTCACTTTTGCTGCTAAAACTTCTGCCGGGGTTCTGGCAATGACGGGCATGGGTTGAAAGCGATCCTCTGGGGTATTCTGGACGCAAACCACCCCCTCAACCAGACCGCGATCGAGCATCTCGCAAGCAATTGTACTGACGATTCCCGTCCATTGCGCCCCCTCAATGGGTTGCTTTTTCCGCGCCGCCATCATATCCTGATGTACGCCAAAATAAAGTTCGTTTTCATTGTCTAAATTGCGACTCGAACCGTGCAATTTGGCTTCTAATTCGGCAATTTGTTGATTGAGAAAAGCGCAGGCTGTCTTGACATAATGGATATAATGTGTATCGCAAAGACCGCACTCGCTACAGAGTGCTTTGGCGGGACGACGGCTTCCGGGTTTTAAGGCTTTGGCTTTTTTGTGTTTGAAGGGCGCGGCTGTCATTTAAACGTTTTTTATTGTAATAGATCGGGTTCTTCCCGAATAATTTTCTCATAAAGCGACTGAAAACTAAACCAGCCGATGTAATGACCGCCGATTTGAGAATAAGTTAATCTGGCGATATCCGAGGCGATCGCAATGGGATTTCCGGCTTGTTCTGCCATGAGTTGCGCCTGACAACTCCGAGCCTTCCCATAGACAGAATGGACGTGGGCTGCAGCCACAACATCGGGTCTAGCTTGGTGAATTTGGGCGTGAATGGCAAAAGCGGCTGCATTGATCGCGCGATCGCCTTCGATAACTTCGCCTTTATGATTTACCAAAACGAGATCGGAAACGCGAATATGTCCGAAATACATTCCGAAGGGGTTAACCCAGAAACAATCCGGAAATTCGGGATCGCGGGCAGTCAGATGTCCGGCGACTCCTTCATCAAAACCATAACGAGCAAAGAGGCGAAACGCGGCGGCTAAATGCTGTTTGTGATAGTCGCGTTCTGCCTCTACCGTGGCAAAAATGGGGGGTTGGGGAATTTTAAGATCGGGCACGATCTGCAATTGGAATATTGATTATAAGGTTTGATAGAAAGCGAATAATTCTTTAGCTAGGGCTTTATTGGTATATTGTCTCATGGCTTTTTCATAACCCTGACGTGCTAAAAAGGCTCGCAATTCTTGGTTTTCCATCAATTGTTGCAAACTCATGCACAATTGTTCGGCATTGCCTTCAGGAAAAACCAATCCAGCATCGCGAAGGACATTGGGAATCTCACCAGAATCAGAACCGATCGCGGCAACTTTACATGCCATTGCTTCAATTAAAACATGGCCGAATTGTTCTTTCCAACCCACCGCAGTGAGGGTTTTAAACTTATAAGTTGTTTCTGAAGGTAAAACTAAAACATTCATCAGATTAATATAGCGCGAAACCTCATCATGAGGAACGCTTTCTACTAAAATTAAACGTTCTAAAATTCCAGCTTCCCCGGCACGTTTTTGGATTTCTTCTTTTAACTCGCCTCGTCCCAAGAGAAGAAGTTTCCAATCACTATCGGGCAATTTTGAAATGGCTTCAATTAATGTCAGAATTCCTTTTTCTTCTACAAATCTACCAACAAACCCAATAATAAATTCATCATTCCCGATCCCGATTTTTTCAGTTAAGTCGGGTTCAAATTGAGGGGAAAATAACTTTTCGTCAACTCCCAGTTGCGGCATGACTTTCACTTTTCCGTGATAGCCGTGTTCTTTTAAAATGTCCGCACCATCTTGATTACCTGCGACCAAACCATCAGTATTATTCAAATTATATTGTTCGAGAAGTGAAATAGGAAATTTATTAGTATACGGTAAATTCCACCATGTAAAAAAGCAGTTTTTTGCTTTCAAACCCAATAATTTATTCAAAGTAATCAATTGAGCATATGCAAAAGATTTTACCCCTTGTTCGACTTGAATGATATCGGGTTTAAAAGAACGTAAAAATGATAAGATTTCCCACCCAAAGGTTAGTAAACCTTGATTGTTTTCGCTAAAATTTGCGATGGGAACGACGCGAAAATTGCCTTCATTTCGAGGTTGAGGTTCAATCGTTTTATTTTGCACGCCTCCCGGTCGCCAGCGTTTGGGAACGACGATCGCAACTTCAATCTCTGGATCTATAAGGGCAACCTCTCTAAACTTTTCGCAATTGAGATCGACAATATAAGTATGACTGGCAACTAAAATTTTCATTTTTGTTGGTTATTGGTTATTA
>JBCCVR010000295.1:0-5629 GCA_039194995.1 Cyanobacteria bacterium P01_E01_bin.42
GCGATGACCGGACAGGGTGAGGCGTTCGTTTCCCGTCTCTAAATCCCAGATTTTCAGGGTTTTGTCAGAGGAAGCAGAAATTGCTTGTTTCCCGTCTGGGGTGATGCTGACTGCTGTTACAAGATTGCGATGACCGGACAGGGTGAGGCGTTCGTTTCCCGTCTCTAAATCCCAGATTTTCAGGGTTTTGTCAGAGGAAGCAGAAATTGCTTGTTTCCCGTCTGGAGCGATGCTGACAGCTCTTACCCCACCGCGATGACCGGACAGGGTGAGGCGTTCGTCTCCCGTCTCTAAATCCCAGATTTTTAGGGTGTTGTCAGAGGAAGCAGAAATTGCTTGTTTCCCGTCTGGGGCGACGCTGACGGCATTTACCCCATCGCGATGACCAGACAGTGTGAGGCGTTCGTTTCCCGTCTCTAAATTCCAGATTTTCAAGGTGTTGTCATCGGAAGCGGAAATGGCTTGTTTCCCATCTGGGGTGATACTGACAGCTCTTACCCCACCGCGATGACCGGACAGGGTGAGGTGTTCATTTCCCGTCTCTAAATTCCAGATTTTCAGGGTTTTGTCAGAGGAAGCGGAAATGGCTTGTTTCCCGTCCGGGGTGATACTGACAGCTCTTACCCCACTGCGATGACCCGAAAGGGTACGAATTAATTGACCCCCCGGAGGCGTTAAACTGGGGGTGATCGGACGCAACCAATCGCTTTGTTTGCGTTGCGTTCCCTGCTCTAATAAGCCGTGAATTTCCCGCAGATCGATCGCCATTAAACGCCCCAAAAGTTGCTCCGCTAACTGAGAGCTATCTTCTGACAAAATATGGGCAGAAAGGCGTAATGCTCCTTGAATTACCTTTAAAACTTCGCTTTTTTGCCCATCCTCAAAACCCGCTTCACCCGCCAATACATCGTAATCCTCAATTAATGCTTGCACGCCAAATTCTGGATGCGCGATCTTAGCCGCTAAAAAATCAAAATTCGTCAAAAGCTCGTAATATTTTTTGATCGCTCCACTTTCCGCATATTTTTGCGGCAAAATCCCTAAATAAACCCGTTTAAAAGCAGGAGATTTTTTAGCTAATGTTTCAAAAATCCTCATTTACATTCATCTCTTTCTCTAAATATTGAATGATTCGTTGATTGACATGGGTAAAGATTTTTCGATTTGATTTAAACTCTCGTTTTTTCTTCAAGAAATCCAAAAAACTGGCGTGATAAATACTATAGCATTCTTCCTTTTCGACTGTCTGCGGTCGTAAATATTCTACCCATTCATCTAAAATTCTTTGGACTTCTGCCTCATCTTCTCCAGAAATTTCAGCCACCATATCGCAAGGAATTGGTGTACCAATTTCTAACAAAATAAAAAGCACAATGACTTTAATTTCTTGCTGAATGTCGTCCATTTTCATTCGAGTCCAATGGTTCTGATAATACACCTGAAGACCATCCGGCAACTGGGTTAAATTTAGATCGTTATAAAACCCGCGAGCAATTCCTGGCAGCACGTAACGCAAATACATAAAATTACTTTCGCTCTTTTGCGCCACCTGTTTCACAAACTCACTTGGGGTAATATTTTTTTCCTTAATCCATTGATTTAAAATCTCTCGATATTCTTCATCTTCTTGCAAGCAAAAGCGAATATAATTTTCAATATCTTGACGATTAAACTCTGTATATTTTTCTGCTTGTAAATTCAACTCCATCATTGGAACGCCGGGAGAAACAAACAAGCGTTTTTTCGCTAAAGAATAAGGTCGCCGCGTCAAGAGGAAATAAACCCGATCGGGTAAAGTCGTGGGTAAATATAACAAATTCTCCCCCGATTCTTGTTCCACCTCATCCAGCGCATCCACCACAATAACAAGACGTTCTGTAGAATCGAGTTTTTGTGCCACTCTCGTTAATAAAGTCGGCAAATCCACATCCTTATTTCGATCTTCCGCCAACTCATACCGTAAAATCAACTGCTGGCGAATGCTCTTGAGAAATAATTCCGGACGATTACGCCGTTCGGCCAGCACGTTAAAATAACAAGGAGAAAGCGTCTTCGTCACGTATTGCGCAGCAAAAGCCGTTTTTCCCATCCCCGCATCGGCGATCGCCGTAAAATACCCGCAAGGGTATTTCTGCATAAACCTCTCCAACTCATCAAAAACAAATTGACGACCGCGAAAAGCCTTTGTTTTCTCCCGAATCAGGGGTTCAAATTCTAGCGGGAGTTGTTGTTGAGGATTCCACTCTTGCGGATCGACGATATCTGTCTGTTTGAGTCCTAAAACCTTAGCGATATTTTCAACCGCAAATCGCTCAACACCATTCGGAGCAGCTTTGGTTCCCAATAACCGCTTGAGAGTATCGATGGATACCCCGGCTTGTTCTGCAAGCGTCTCTTGAGTTAGCTTCGCATCTTTATAGGCTTGTTTGAGCTTGTGTTTTCCTTCTGCACTTGATCGCACTCTGTCAGATTGCAACATCGTTAAAATAAATAAGAACTATGCAAGATTGTACAAAGCCCCATCGATACATCAAAGAATACAAATAAGGCTAATAATAAATCAATAGATTTATAAAAGGGCTTTTAGGGTAAAAAAAGGGTTGACAGCCTGCCCTGAAATCAGTATAACTCTTAATAGACAAGAGTTTAATACAACAGTCAGATTGCATATCTTAACTTTCCGATCGCTAGGAAACATCAATCCTAGAGGTACTAATTCGTTTGGGTGCGGATTGATCTATCTGTTCTACCACAGAGTTACGAAGGCCGATAATCCCTAAAATCCACCATTATTCTCAAGATCGATGTCTAATTTTCCAATGGGTCGCGATCGCAAAACTTCCGAGGACAAAATTGATTCTGACGCAATTATTCGTGAGCAAATTCGTCAAGTGCGTCTCAGTTTCAACCTCGCTCTTACTATCACTGCTGCTGGTGCAACTTTTATTTTAGCAGGAGTTGGACTCTTATATTTAGACAAAATCGGCGTGGCAGCCCTAACAACGAGTTCTGGCATCGTTGCCAGTATTCCCAGCGCTCAATTTGCGAAAACGAAGAACGAAGAATTGCAGAAAATGCTTGCAGAATACAACAAAAAATAACTGCAAATTTCTCAACCTTCCCACTAATTCCCATTCCCTCGCACGTAAGCTAAATAGGTTTGATATTCCTCCGCTTTTTCCCGGGCAATCTCGTATTTGGGATGATCCTCGCTCACAGTTTCCATCAGTTCGATCGCCCGTTGCCAATTTTGTTCTGCTTCTTCCCACTCTTCCGGAAAACGGGCAATTTGAGTGGCATTCACTGCCGCGATCGCTTGATTCACTGCCGCACGAAAGACACCATTGGGATTACTCGCTTGTTGATTCGCATATTCGAGATAACCTTGGTACTCGATAACTTTCTTTCTCGCTGTAGTGTAGTAATCATCATTCACGGGAACGACACGCATGAGAGCGATCGCCTGCTGCCAATTCTGACTCACTTTATCCCACTCTTCCGGCGTGGCGGCGGTTTGGGTGAGTTCTGCTGCACTCATGGCATGATTGACGGCAACCCGAAAGGCTTCTTTTTTGGGAACGCCGAGGGGATCTTCCGCGACTTCTGTTTTCGCTTTGACGGGGGGTTCTGCCTCTGTCGCCCGCGTAGCAAAGGGACTCTTTTGAGTTCCAAAGCCAAAAAATGCCCCGATAGACCAGCCTCCCAAGGCGAGGGGAATTAATGCCAGTAGGGCAGCTTCTCGCATTCTCAGGGGCAGATAACCGCGCCATTTTTTACCAATTTTGGCATTTTGAACGGGTTCGGGTTCGTCAATGGGTTCTGGGGGGTTGGCGATCGCGTCAAAACTGACCGCATCGGATACCTCAATGGCTTCTTCTGACAGTTCTTCGACTTCAACCGCCTCTTCTTCCAAGAGGGGAATCGCCATTTCCGGTACGTCCGTATCCCGAGAAATCTTTAAAGTCGCGGACTCTTGCGCCACTTTTGCTGCTAGCCAAGCCTCAAAGCGTTGAGATAAAAGGCGTTTGCGTAGATCGGTATTAAACTTAGTGGGGATGTAGCGTTCCAACCGCGCGATCGCCACCCACTTATCGACGCGAAACGGGGGGGAAATCTGTCCGGGTTGGGATATCCGCAACATTTGCGCGAGTTTGGGATGGAGATTTTTCAGTTCGATGGGTCCGACTAAGCCATTGCTGTGAGACTCCGGGCCCTGAGAATAGTTCACCGCCAACTCTTCAAATGCTGCTTCCTCCTCTTGCAGGCGAAAATACAGTTCTTGGATAATCTCCAATTCCTCGCTTTGAATGATGGAGAAGAGAACGCGATCGTACTGTTCCTTATTGCTGAGAAATTCTGCTTCGACTTGCGCCCCCCAGTTTGCCTCTTTAAACTTTTCTAGCTTCAATTGTCGCGATGCGGCGCGGGCGAGTTCTTTGCGGGGTAACTTGCGGTTTTCCGGCTGTTGGAGAAACTGACGGCAAAACTCCTCTAATTCTTCTCGCGTGTGGGCGATCGGCGCGATCGCTGCCTCAATGACGACTTCCCGGAGGAGATGGGGAAGGACGCGGGGAGACGTGAGTAAGGAAATAAACTGTTCGGTGTCCAGTTGGCGATCGCCGACCTGTAGAACTGCGCTCATAGCTAGGATGGGGATTAGAAGGCTCTGGGTTCTACGGTTATTGTAGGTCAGGTTTTTCGTTTTGGTAATAGTAAATTGGCGGATGGGAAATCGCGACGCGATCGCCCATCGCCATGTCCTTAACTTTCTTCGGGATAGGGGGGGATCAATGCCCAGCACAGAATTGGCGATAAAATCGCACAAGATAGGGCAATGGTCGCGATCGCTAACATATTGTGAATATTTTCCGCATTCATGATGTTTTCCTCCACTTTCCAATAGCTTGATATTGCGCTCTTATCGCGATCGTAACCAAAGTTTTGGCGAAATGTGCTCTTTGTTACAGAACATAAACTCTTTTTTAGTCGTTCAAAATAGAGTACGGAGAGAAAAGGCGTTGTCATCGGGATCGAAGCGGAATTGCGATCGGCAGTACAATAGGAAAGGATAGATTGAGGTGAAAAGTATGGAGTCTGCGATCGAGCGAGGTCAATTCGTCGAAGACAGCGACACGATTGCTGCAAGTATTGACGAGGCACAAGACAGATTATTAAATCTAGCCCAACAAGTTAAAGCGGATGACAAACGCATTATTCTCACCCATCAGGATCGGGAGATTGCTGCCATTATCTCGATAGAGGCATTTGCATTTTTAGAAAGGGCGATCGCACAAGCAGAAGATGAGAGCGATCTAGAAGACTGCCAGCAAATTCTTGCACAAACTCAACCGGGAGACTGGATTTCTCTGGAAGAACTCAAAAAAGAAATTGGATTGCAATAATGCCAGAAAACAGCGATCGCCATTATGAAATTGTTTTTTCTCCCGATTCCCAGCGCTCGTTAAAAAAACTGACCATACAAATCCAGCAGCGAATTATTACAGCAATTTTTGCTCTAGCTGAAAATCCGCGTCCGTCTGGAGTAAAAGCACTCAAAGGATTGCCTAATCTTTTGAGAATACGAGTTGGGAAATATCGAATCGTTTATCAAATACAAGATAAACAGTTA
>JBCCVR010000296.1:0-5517 GCA_039194995.1 Cyanobacteria bacterium P01_E01_bin.42
TATGCCAGTCGTAGCTCTTTTGTCAAGGCTTTTCAGAAAAAATTTGGCGTGAGTCCCAGCACCTACGCTTAAGATTTATTATTTTGTATAGCAATTAGCTCTTCTCATTGAAAACCTTATAGCAATTTACACAACTTTGAACAAACGCAATTATGAAAATTCTTACGAATGAAACGATTTTAGCAGTGGCAAAAGAATCCATACAAAAAGGAGAAATTCTCGATCGAGTTACAGATTTTGGAGAACAATTGATCGTACCAAGATCACTCGGAACAGGAGACCGTACCTTTACCTATCTAAGAAAGGGTATTAACATTGAAATCGCCAATGCTTCTCTATTATATCCCGCTCATATTTTTGAACGGCATAAACTGACTGTTCCCCTGACAGCTAAATTTTATCTGTCCGGCAATTCTCGGACACGAACGGTGAATGTCAAAGATAGTCAATTTAACTATGAGGAACTAGAGGGTCATAACTATCTCGTTCATTTGCCCGATGTTGCTGAGGTTGGAGAATGGCCGGCCAATCGCGTATTACATGTTGTTATCGTTCGTTTCGAGGCCACCTATTTTCAAGCCTTAAACTTTAAGAAAAACGACTTACCTCAACCTTTGCAACGATTGCTCGCAGGAGACACCCGCTATCGTTTCCATCAGTCCTTGGGTAAAATAACCCCAATCATGAGACAGGTCTTACAACAATTGCTCAACTGTCCCTATCAAGGGACAATGCGGCAACTCTATCTCGAAAGCAAGGCGATCGAACTGTTGACGCTACAATTTGCCCACTGGGCCGAGTGTCGCCAGCAATCGCCCATTACTGTCGATCTGCATTCAGAGGATATCGAACGACTGCATTTTGCTCGGGAAATCCTCCTCGACAATATCTTGAACCCCCCTTCGTTACTGGATATTGCTCGGAAAGTCGGCTTAAATGATTGCACCCTTAAACAAGGATTTCGCCAACTCTTCGGCACCACTGTTTTTGGTTATCTCTACGACTATCGGATGCAGCAGGCCCGACAACTGCTCCTCAACCCCAATCTATCCATTGCTGGCGTGGCCGCCAAAGTTGGCTATAGCAACCCCGAAGCCTTCAGCACTGCCTTTCGCAGAAAATTTGCCATCACTCCCAAAGCCTATCAACTCGGCAAATAAAAATTTTTCCGTTTGACCAAGAAAATTTTTCCGTTTAACAAAGAAAGCCTCTGTTTGAACCCACTAACATAACCCTTAATTCAGTTTTGAGAAAATTTAGCATCTCAGATGTATTGGATTGACTTCCATACCAATACTATCTGCAAACTAAATATTCTCCCATAGCCTCCCATTGGGTCAAGATATTACCAGCAATGTCTTCGAGCCAAATTTTGAGATGGAGAGGTATCGTCGTCGCGTGAATTTCCATGATGTTATTTCCCAAAAAAGCACTGCCAATTTTGTTAATCTCCTCGGTTGCTGCATCGAGCAGTATCGTCTTGCCAATTTCCCATACCACCAATGCAAACGCGCAAGAAGCAGTTTCCCAAGCAGCGATCGCACAAATTACCGATATCCGCTTTCAACCGAGCGAGGGCGGACTCGATCTCATTCTCGAAACCCGCAATGGCGACAACATCCAAGCCTTTTCCGACATTGATGGCAATACCCTACTCCTCGACCTCGTAGGGGTTCAACTCGATATCGATGCAGAGCGCTACCTTGCCGATAATCCCACCGATGCCGTCTCCTCCCTCATCGTCGAGACCGTAGACGAGCAAACCGTTCGCATTCGTATTGCAGGTATCGAAACCCTCCCCGAAGCCAATCTTGCCATTGCCGGAGATGAATTCATCGTCTCCCTTCCGGGTGCATCGACACTGGTAGAGACACCCACACCCGAAGAACCCAATTTGGCAGCCCCATCCGAGGCAACCAGCGATATTGCCGAGATTACCAATATTCGACTGCAATCCATTTCTTCGGGGGCAGAATTACTCCTTGAAACCAGCAATGGGGACGCGATCCAGCCCTTTTCGACCGTAGAGGGAAATACCTTGATTCTCGATCTCGTGAATGCGAGACTGGCGCTTCCCGAAGGCGATCGCTACAGCATCGAAAACCCCATCGAAGAAGCCTCATCTCTAACAGTCGAAACCTTGGATTCCCAGAGCATTCGTCTCACCATTGTGGGGATTGAAACCTTACCCGAGGCAAATTTATCGATAACGGGAGAAGAGTTCATCGTCGATATCCCCAGTGCAGCCGCGATCGCGCGATCGCAAGACTCATTACAAACTTCAGATTCGGGAACATTGCGAATTGGGGTGACGGGACAAGAAGAAGACTATACCGTTGACAATGCTACCACCGCAACTCGGACGGATACGCTCTTGCGGGATATTCCCCAATCAGTTCAGGTGATTCCCAAACAAGTCCTCGAAGACCAGCAGATCCTCGATCTCAGCGACGCGGTTCGCAATGTCAGTGGCGTGCAATTCGGCGAAGCAGACCCGAGGGGTCAGCGCTTTATCTTGCGAGGATTTAACAGTTCTTCGGTTTTGCGAAATGGTTTTCCTCTCACCTTTGGCTCTCAGGGGAATATCGGCTATCAAGAGCTTACCAATATCGAGCGCGTCGAAGTGCTCAAAGGTCCCGCTTCGATTCTCTTTGGGGTGGTGGAACCCGGAGGAGTGATTAACCTCGTCACCGAACAACCCCAAACCGAGCAGGCAACCGAACTCGGACTCATTGGCGGCAGTCGCGGTCTCTTCTCATCAACACTCGATATTACCGGGCCGTTTTCTTCAGACGAGCGATCGCTCTATCGGGTCAACGCGCTTTATAGTCGCGAGGATTATTACCGAGACTTCGACACCCCCGTTCAACGATTTTTCATTGCTCCCGTTCTCAGTTTTGCACCGAACGATAATACGGACATTGACATTTCCTTTGAATATGTTGATGAAGAGCGCCCCGCAGATTTCGGTATCCCTGCATTCGGGACGGGAGTTGTTGATGTTCCCTCGACTCGTATTATCGGAGAACCCGACGATCGCGCGACAGTTAACAGTACTCGCTTCGACTACAACTTAGAACATCGCTTTAGCGACGACTGGAAAATTCGCAATGCCTTTAGCTACTCCCGTTTTGATACAATCCTTGAATATGCTTTCTCATCCCTCGCTCTCGGTGGTTTCAACGAAACTACGGGAATTGTCACTCGGAACTTTATCTATCTCGAGCAACCCAGCGATACTTATACAGTGCAAACCAACCTCGTTGGGGAATTTAATACTGGAGATGTAGAGCATACGCTGTTGTTCGGTTTCGATTTCTTTCGACGAGAAGAGATCGGTAGTGTGGGCCGCGTGGATCTCGTGTCCAGTTTCCTTGATATTTTCAATCCCGTCTACGGTCAAGCGACTCGTCCCAATGTCGAAGATATGCTCCTCTCCCTCGACCAAGACGGTGAGATTAATAATTGGGGCTTTTATCTGCAAGATCAAATCGCATTTACCGACGATCTCAAAGTCTTGATCGGCGGTCGCTACGATACGGTCAGGCGAAGATCGATCGCGCGACCAACTTTTTTGAATCCCACTGGGTCGGACACGACAACAACTGAGGATGCTTTCTCACCGCGATTCGGTCTCGTTTATCAGCCGATTGAAGAACTTTCTCTCTATGCCAGTTACAGCCAATCTTTTTCTCCCAATCTCAACACGACGGTTGATGGAGACCTGATCGACCCAGAGCGGGGAGAACAGTTTGAGGTGGGAGCAAGAGCAGAATTACTCGATGGCGATGTAATCCTCAATCTTGCTTACTTCGATCTGACCAAACAGAATATTGCCACCTCAGACCCCAGTAATCCCGGTTTCTTCATTGCAACGGGAGAGCAGAGAAGTCAAGGGATCGAACTGGATATTATCGGCGAAATTGTACCGGGTTGGAATGTTGTTGCCAACTATGCCTACACTAACGCGAGAACCACTGAAGACGATACGATTCCCACCGGCAATAAACTGGCTGGCGTACCCGACAATTCGGCGAACTTCTGGACGACCTATGAGTTTCAGAGTGGAGATTTAGAGGGTTTAAGCCTTGGAATTGGATTTAATGCCGTTGGGGAACGCCAAGGAGATGATAACAATTCCTTTGCTGTAGATGGTTATTTTCTGACCAATGCCGCGATCGCCTATCGTCGGGATAATTGGCGTATCGACCTCAACTTTCGCAATATCTTTGATGTGGATTACATTGAAGGAACCTCAAGTCGATTGCAAGTTCAACCCGGACGAGGATTTACCGCGATCGGTTCCTTTGCGATCGAATTTTAATCAAACGCTTTAATACAAAACCACCGTTTTTTATCAAGGATTCTTAAAAATTGGAGAGGGAAACCTCTGTGTTTATTGCTTCCTCACGCGACATCCCACCCCTCGATCGAGGAGTGGGATTTCTTTTGGCATCGCGTCAATTCTTTTAGTTGCTTTACTTTTTCTTTATCTTTAATTAGAATCAGTTTTTGAGAATTATTTTCAATAAATCTGGAGATTCTAACCAACCATGACGATTAAGCTAAAGGCTGAACAAATGCAACAACTCTGGAATGAAAATAATCCGGAAGCGATAGACTGGCTTGTTCTGCCCGAGGGAAGTCCGCGAGAAATCGTACAGACTTGTCCGCCCCAATTAGGTTGGGGACAAAGAACGTGGACTCAACTCGATCGCGGTTGGACTCTCTTAATTCACGACTATCAATTGCAAGAAGATTTAGAGATTTTCTCAGAGCCTAGAGAATGCGACATTACTGTTGAGATCGGCTTTCAACTTTCAGGAGAGACTGCACATTCAGAAGGGGGCTTTCGTCAAGCAGGAGAGCATTTTTTGGCATTTGATGCTCCTCTAGAGAAAACAGGAAGTATTATTCGATCGCACAAACGGCGAATCCTCCAAGTCGATCTGCATCTTAATACTCTCGATGCACTGATTTCTTTTATTCGAGAACAGCCCCATGACTTTCCGCCCCAAGTTCGAGAATTCATGGAAGCGATCGCGGCATTTTCTTCTAATCCCAACGATCTGATTTCTCTGCTAGAAGTTCCTAAGAAGAAAGCCGAACAATGCAATTATTACATAGGCAGAATTTCCCGAGTCATGCAAACCACACTACAACAACTTTTGCATTGTCCTTATCAAGGTTCTCTCAAAACGATGTATGTCGAAAGTAAAGTCTTGGAGCTTTTTATGCTTTATTTAGCACAACTCAAAGACGATATTTTTCTGGCTTTCGAGGGCGATCGCATTGCCCCTCACCCCAAGTTGCAAGACGATGATATTAATCGCATCTATCGCGCTCGGGATATTTTACGCGATTGTTTGGACAATCCTCCCTCTCTTCTCAATTTGGCACGTCAGGTCGGTTTAAACGATTACAAACTCAAACTCGGATTTCGGCACGTTTTCGGAACGACAGCATTTGGTTACCTTTACCAATATCGCATGGAACGTGCCGGGCAAATGTTGCAAA
>JBCCVR010000297.1:0-5438 GCA_039194995.1 Cyanobacteria bacterium P01_E01_bin.42
TGGGGCGATTAAATCTTTTTTCTTTTTTCTTCTTCCCGCTCCTAAATTTTCTCTTTTTCCTCTATTTTCTATATAATTTATGACTTTTTTTCTTAAATCTAGGCTATACGGCATTTCTGAACATTCCTCACAATTTTCTTCTTTTATTTTACCTCATCTCTGTCTCGATCTTAGTTGAATTTACTATAATTCTCTCAGCATCTAGATTATTTCGTTTCCCCCATACTGGGTCGTTAAATCCATTTTGTACGTCAATAATAATTAGAGTTTCCATTATTTTATGATGACTCTCCTTATCTACTAAAACTACTATTTTATCATGCGATCGCATTCCTAGAAGATTGCTATAGCTTAGCGACGACAATGTACGATAGAAGAATTACCGTTCAATGCAGTACCTTGTTGAACTGGGATCTTAATCAATGATTCAAAACGTACGGGTCGAGAATATTTTTTTATGAATCCAGCTTCAATTGCTTTTTTTAACCACTTATTGAGTTGTGATTTTCCAACATCTAGTTGCTCTGCTAATTCATCCCTGCTAATCGGCATTTGTGTATTATCTATAATAACGGGTAGGACAGCCTCAAAGATAGTTGTAGGCTTGGTATCTTTAGATAAAGGAGCGGAGTTATCGATCGAGTCAAATGTATTTTCTATTTTCGTTTTCTTTTTGGGTTCTTCTATGTTGTTGACTGTATCGAATAGCACTAGCTGTTGAGTAGTCTGTTGAGATTGAATGCTTTTCGATATTTCTATAAGCTGTTGTTGCAATGTTTCTTTTTCAACATTGTGCGGCCATGGAATAGCACCAAAATCGAGTAATTTATTGTTTCCTAGGGGAACATTATTTCTTGTTCTTACAAAGATAGGTCGCGAATCACGTCGTTTTAATTCCTCTGTTGCGCCAGCCCACGTTCCTCCTTTTTTGTAATCGGCACTCACAACCAGTCCATAATCCGCCATTGCATAGATCAATTTATTTCTACCCATCGCAGTACCTACGGAAAAAGATGCCTTGGGATGGTAAGGAGACATCAACAACAATCTACCATCAGCAATAGCCTCCCGAGCGCTACGCTCTACACTTTTTTGTAGCAGCTTCTCGGCAACAATACCAATAACAATACCTCCGGATTCAAGAGAAGCGGTCATGGCAATGCGATCGACACCTCGAGCGCCCCCTGAAATCACTGGCATTTTGTTATGCGCGCATAATTCTGCTGCTTGGCAAGCAAACAATTCACCATCACCATCCACATTCCTCGAACCAACAATTCCAAGTCCACCACCATTCAGTAATGAGCGATCGCCTGCCCCAAACAGTAAAGGTGGCGCTTGGTGTTGAAGGTGTTTTTTGTATCGATCTGGATAATCGCGATCGCTTCTGCTAACAATCCAGATACCATTGCGCTGCCATTCCTCCACAGCAAAACCCAGTTGAACACCTCGACCGAGAAGGGATTCGAGACGTTGTCTATTAATCCCCGCTCCCAACGAAGCCTCAGTAACATACTCTTGTTGCAGTAGATCCCTCGGGCGTTTCTTGACCTCGATCAGCCAAGTAACAAGGGCGGAGTATTCCGTCAGGGATAGGGGCTTTTCCGAACGGTTTTTGCCGAAAACACCGCATAGTAGGATAATCGCTTTTGTATCTTCTGTTAAAAAGTCGTTCATCATTCATTCATCCTTGGTGAGTTAAGGCTAAAGCCATCGGATAGACTTCAGAACACCTCGCTTGACGCAATAAGGCAGACACCACAGTGAAAGTCCATCTGGAATCGACTGTATCATCGATTAACAAGCATTCTCCATTTTGGCACTGGTCTGTAATTTGAAAGACACCATCAAGGTTTCTAGCCTGCTGATAACTATTTTCCATCTCTTTTTGCTGCCTGTTTGCGCGCACTTTTTCAACGCAAGGCACAAATGGCAACTCCAGTACCTTGGCCAACCGTGCCGCAAAATCAGGGACTAAATCCGGACGATTGAGTGACGGAATGCAGGCGACCCATGTGGGGGCTGGATCTGGAGACCAATCGCGTAGCATTTCCACACAGGCAGTTACTAAGTCGTCTGAAAATCTTTTTGTCTCGTACTTTCCCGAAGCGACAACCTCTCCCCAACCCGCATCGCGCCAGAGACTCAAAGCCCTACCTTCTCGAGGCTGCAATTCTTTCGGTATTTTGTACGCACCCAGTGGTGAATGCTCAAACATATCTTTTGCAGGCCATTGCTTTCTTGGCTGAAAAGTTTGATAACTCCGTCGTAAGAACAACCCCGCACGGTTGGCTATATCCTCGTCATACCCCTCATCTAATAATAATTCTGGATTACAGTTTTTGCATTGCTCGCAGCGCTTTGAAGAGGGGTCATCTAAAGCTGCTTGTAAAAATGCCATTAAGCAGTCAGAATGCTCCATATAATCGCGCATCTGCTGCTGTTCGCGCCGTCTAATTTTCGTAATCGCATCCACATATTCGCGATCGATCTGGTAGGAAGAAGCAGTTGCCGTAACTTGCCATTTAGAGCCGATCTTTACAATTGGTGAAGGTGATTCCACTGACAGGTATTTCAGCGTTTTCTCGATCTGGGTTTGGCGCAGATTCAAAACGCGCTGCATGGCCGGGACAGAAAGTCCATCATCAGATTCATCCAAAACCCGGAGAATCTCAGAAATATGCTGTTGAGGTGGAAAAGCACTACGAATAAAGTAATCGGCAATGAGATCGTCTTCCTCACCACCCAGCAAAATACCATAGGCTTCATCAACTGCCCGACCGGCACGGCCGACTTGTTGGTAGTAATGCACTACGGATGCCGGACGTTGAAAATGAATGACGAATCCTAAGTCTGGCTTATCAAAGCCCATTCCCAGAGCCACTGTTGCAACTAATGCCTTGATTTCATTGTTTAAGAGTTGCTGTTCTAGTTCTTCTTTTGCCGAATTAGAAATATCTGAATGATAAGCGCTTGCCTTAATTTTATTAATGCTAAGCCATTCACTAACCCGTTCGGCATCACGCCGGGTAAGTGTATAGACAATCCCACTACTGGGTAGCGAGGGGATTGTCTGTGCCAGCCACGCCATTCGGGCTGCAGGGCTGGGCATATTTATATTTTGAAGTTTCAGACTCTTACGAACCAGCGATCCTCTCTGAAGAACGATATTATTGCCCAATTGCGATCGAACATCGTTGACAACGCGATCGTTTGCTGTGGCGGTGGTCGCCAAAACGGGAACATTGGCGGGAATGGCTTGCAACACTCGCACGATACGACGATAATCCGGTCTAAAATCATGCCCCCAATCAGAAATGCAATGCGCTTCATCGATCGCCAGCATCCCAATATTATTGGCTATATTGGACAACACATTTTGGCGGAAATCATCGTTTGCCAAACGTTCTGGTGAGATTAACAATACATCTACGCGATCTTGAAATAATTCATCTTGTATCTGCTGCCATTCTTCGTTATTGGTACTGTTAATTGTCCGAGCGATTACACCGATTCTCTCTGCTGCTTCAAGTTGATTTCTCATTAATGAAAGCAAGGGAGAGATTAAAAGCGTTAAGCCTGCCCCTTGTTGGCGTAACAGTTTCGTGGCAAGGAAATAGACCATACTTTTTCCCCAACCAGTACGCTGAACGACAAGGACGCGATTTCTCTCAAGCAGTTGTTTGATGCTTTGCCACTGACCGTCACGAAAGGAAGCATCTTGATTATTGAGTGCCGTTCTTAAATATTGAAGGGCAAGTTTTTCTGTAGCATTCTCTTTTTTCATTTGAGAGAGCAACTACGCTGAATACTGCACCTATGACGTAGTATTTTTTATAGAACGAGACTAGCGCAAGTCACGGATCGATGTCAATCTCTAATTTCACGACTTGGAAGGTTTTGAAAATTAGACGCGATCGCAGTGCAAGAATGTTTTTAAAGGAAGTATGTGATTTTGTGATGTTTTTTGTTATCACTAAAAAATTTTAAGCGATCTAGCCTGTAATTTGAGGATCAAAGTTCATTTCGATGAAAAGATATATTTGTATTATATTAGAAGAAGTCCTAGCGATCGCCTTTCTAATTTGACCGTGCTGCAAGTTTGATGATGAAAAAACAAGAGTATACCGACCATGATAGCTTATTTAAGCAATTGCTAACCGTCTTTTTTGTGGAATTTGTGGAGTTATTTTTTCCCAAACTGCGGAAATATCTCGATCCAAACTCCATCACTTTTTTAGATAAGGAAGTGTTTACAGACGTGATAGAGGGAGAACGTTATGAAACCGATATTATTGTACAAGCTCGTTTTGCCGAAGGAGATGCTTATTTTTTAATTCACATTGAAAACCAATCCTATGTTGAAACAGCATTCGATCGCCGAATGTTCGGTTATTTTGCTCGCTTATACGAAAAATTTCATTTACCTGTCTATCCCATCGTCGTTTTATCTTACGATCGCCCCCAGAAAGCAGCAATTAATTACCATCAAGTCAAATTTCCCGATTTTGAAGTGTTGAAGTTTAACTATCGCGTCATTCAGTTAAATCGTCTCAACTGGCGAGATTTCTTAGAACGGAAAAATCCAGTTGCATCAGCACTAATGGCGAAAATGAAGATCGCGCCGGAGGACAGGCCGAGAGTTAAGGTAGAATGTTTGCGCCTGTTGGTAACATTGCGTCTCGATCCAGCACGAATGCACTTGATTTCGGGATTTGTGGATAGTTATTTAAAATTAAATGAAGTAGAAACGCGCCAATTTGCCGAACAGATTGCTAAAATTAGACCAGAAGAAAAGGAGGAAGTCATGCAAATTGTCACGAGTTGGATGGAGGAAGGGATCGAAATCGGTCTCGATCGCGGTCGCGAAGAAGGTCGCAAAGAAGGTCGCGAAGAAGGTCGCGAGGAAGGTAAGCTACAATTACTTTTACTCCAGCTTACCCGACGTTTTGGCGAACTCCAATCAGATGTAGAAGCACGCATCTCTAAACTCACTCTCGTGCAGTTGGATGCGTTGGGTTTGGATATCTTGGATTTTGAGAGTTTAGCAGATTTAACAGCTTGGTTGGCGAAAGTTGCAGAAAATTCCGAGGATGGGAATAGCGATCGCGCTGATGAGAAAGAATAGTGCGATCGCGTAAATGCGATCGCAGTGAAAATCTATTGAAAAAGTGAAGGCGGATAAGAATGAGATGCGTTACGCTGTGTGCGAGATATACCAAATAGACAAGATCTATTTAGATCGTGTAGGAGTATGATTAATAAGTGCCTCGTTATATCGAGATTTTATATAGGGAATTTTGTCTTCTAGTTTCATCGTTTTAGCCTCAAGGGGTGACAACCCAGTTAAAAGGTAGACTGTATAAGGGATAGAGCGGTGAGACCTTTCTGAAAAAAGAGGCGTTTATGAGGTTTGAGATTCATCAAACGAATAGCAA
>JBCCVR010000298.1:0-5334 GCA_039194995.1 Cyanobacteria bacterium P01_E01_bin.42
AGCAAATATAAGTTGCACATTCTTCACTCCTAAAAATGATAAGAAAAGGGTACATTTTGCATCCTAAACGTACCCACAGAAAGATTAAAATTCAAGGCACAATCGCAATTTGCGGCGGTGGCGGAGGTAAATCGATCGGTGCGTCTGCCATCACTTGTATGACGCTTTGAGAAGTTGTTTTGATCGAACTGGAAACCCACTGAAAAAAGGCTTTTAGAGTATCCGGTTGCAAATTATTCAACTTGACCACAACTTCGGTAATGCGCTTTAACGTGTTTTCGTCCGCATTGGAACCCGCAGCACAAGCAATGATATTACCGGGGCGTTTTTGTTTGATGCGATCGGCGGCTTTTTCCCAGCGATCGGTTGGCATTCCATCAGTCATCAAGAAAATGAGAGGTTTCCAATCGCCTTTTTGGGTATTAGTAGATTTACGAACCTCTCGATCCATGCACTGTTCTAACAAGTTTAAAGCTGCCCCTAGCGAAGTCGAACCACTTGCTTGTATTCTCGGTTCTTGAAACAACATTAAATCGGTTAAAGGAGAAACTTGATGAGCAGAGCTATCGAAAGTAATCACGGAGAGATAAGCCGTTTCTAATGCCATCGGATCGCCTTGTAATTCTAAGAGTAATGCTTTCAAGCCTTGGCGGACGGCTTCAATCGGCTCTCCAGACATCGAGCCGGAACAATCTAACAATAAATAAACGGGTAAACGACGAGACATGATAAGTTTTAGTAATTGGGTTGTGGGTATTAATTGTGAGTAAAAATGTTGTAAGTATCCCTACTGGGTCAGAGGTTGGCGGATTTTTTGTCCCATAACTTCTAGTTCAAACCATTGGGAAGAGATAGGGAGAGAAAAAGATGCTTTGGCGGGCAGACCATCGGTATATTTTTTAACCACTTTGCCTTGGGAATCGTAGATTGTTCCCGTGGGTGCAACAATTTGATTTTCATCGACGACTTCGGCAAAAATCTCGACGATATCGCGCATATTTTTGGCAATTTTGCTATCCCAAATATCGATCGCCGTTCCCGTTTCCAAATCGTCTAATTCTTGAAATTGGCGTTTATCGATCGCATCGCCAACCCCAATCAGAACGAATTTGACGGCATTTCTCTGCCCCGTGGCGATCCGGCGAGCGAGTTGCAAGGTATATTGTTTGACGGCAACGAGATCGTCCAATTTACCATCGGTGATGAAAATGTACATGCCGCGCCTGGCATTGGGAAAGCGATTGCAAAAATAACGAATGGCAGGCGTTAAATGGGTGCCCAAACCAAAGGTGATTTTCTCCACCCCTTTAATTTTTAATTGACGGCATTGACGTTCGCTGAGATCGCCAATCTCTTCAATTTCTTTCCCATTCCCACCTGCCCAATAAATTGCCGTCGTTCCCCCGCTAGCATCCAAATTTCCAGCCAAATAACCGATAAATTTTTGTGCTAAAGGTTCGACAATATTGGCAGTGGATTTGAGAAACCCTTTTTTGATGGCATCCTCATAGGCAGGACGTTGAAACGATTGCACTTTACGACCGTCTTCCGTGCGAACTGTTACCCAACCCCTGCGCTCGTAATCCGTTACCATGGGAGACGGCACAGAACCCTGCAACATTCTGCCGTACCAATCTTTCATCGAAGCACTGGCATCTAAGGCAACGCCCGTTTGCCAGCCTTCTGCGTTCTGTCCTTGAGGTTCCATGAGAATGGTAAAGTTAACCTGCAATTCTGTCCCTAGATTGCGAATGCTGACCTTGCCGAGTTCCTTGGCCGTGCGATCGCTCGGAATTGTAAAATCTGTTTTTAACATCGTAAAATTCTCCTTTTCCGACTCTCCCCTTATTAAGGGGGGTTGGGGGGGATCGAGACTCCTGATAATGGGTTTGGAGAGATCGAAAATCTACGAACCGCCCAAAACTTCAGAAATGTCTTGAACGATATCCTGCGAAGCCGCACGAACGACGAATTGAGTCTCTCCTTTGGGGAGAATAAAGCGGAACTTACCGGGCATCCCATCCGACCAGTTCGCCAAGATTTGCCCGGAAGGAGACTCGACGCGACCGGTCGGGGCGATCGTCTCCGCAGCGAGTTCCCCGAAGACCACGGCTAAAATATCGGCTTCATTTTGCATGGATGCAACCATGCCACTCGACCAAAGATCGTAATCGATGCCCGTGCCTTCAAACATATCGTCGAGGCGTTCGAGTTGCCCTTCGTCCACTTCTTCGCCGATCCCGATCAGAACGAGTTTAAAGGGTTCGGGATCTTGTCCGACTAGGGTTTTACCAATGTTTAAACAGTAATTGACGCATTCTTGTTCATCCTGAATAATACCATCGGTAATAATCACGCCAATCGTCCCGCTTGCACCTTGGGCTACTTTCTCAAAACCGTACTGAATGGCGGGAAGGAGTTTCGTTCCCCGTCCCCACTTCTGCACTTGAGGACCTGCGATCGCGCTAGTCGTCCATTCTTGTTCGCTATATTCGCCAATTTCTTCAATTTTGCCGCCGTCGGGACTGACCGCCCAATAAATCGCCGAAGCCTTACCCGAAAGGGCGATCGCAGCCAGCATTCCGCCTAGTTTCCGTGCCACGCCTTGGACATAGTTGGGATCGCCGCCAAAGGGACCGCCAAAACCGTACATTTTTTTCAAAGACAGAGAACCATCAAGGGCGAGATAAGCGCGAGTATCTCCTTCTCCGAAAATCAGTTCGGGATCCGGCATAAAACAAGCAACGACTTCGTGGGAACCATCGGAACGGGTTAAAACATTAACATCGGCGAGGGGGCGGGTGGTTCGGGAAATTTTTGTCATCTTTGCCTCCTTTAACTTAATATCTGCAATTCAATTTGGACACGGTTAAATCTGTATGTATCGGGCGCAAGCATCGCGCCCCCACCTCTCTAGGGAAAAGGCAACGCACTGCGATGGTAGACTGTCCAAAGAGTACGTTACGCTCATCTGACGATTTTCAACTGAGAGGAGGTTGTTACGAGGTCAAACGGACTTTTTTCCCTCGCAGTTTTATCTTCTCCAACGGCTGAAGAATGCACCAGACAGATGAGGGCAGGTTAAAGCAGGTTTCGTTTTTCCGTTAAAATTGAAGGGTTCGTATTTTATAGCTCTTCGTTCGCTGAAATGACTCCTCAAGACTCTTTCCTTCTCTTGAAAATAAAGTGGCGATCGCCCACCCGTACTGAATTTGAATACTGCTACAATTTGAAGAACTCTATATCATTATGGTGTTACCTCGGAAGAAAAGCCGCATTATATTAGTGAATAAGATCGAGTATCGCTGGTTGGTCTCAATGCACGATGGCATACTTCATCTAACGATAGAACTTTCAGATTGTCCCGGTCAAATACTTCGAGCTTTCTTTGAGCCACACCCTCAATTTAAGCGAAAACTTAACGGTCAATGGTCTTTTCAACGCCAAGGCCGTTCGATAACTCCAAATATTGTTACTAAAATTATCGGTCACGGTCTTGCAAATGGGTGGCAACCTTCATCCCCACAAAAACCCTTTTATATTCATACATGGGATTCCGAGACAATTGTTCCTAAGTTGATTGAGTCTGCCGATAATGAAATCCCTCTCAAAGATATAGCAATTAACCAAATCGATCGTCTTCGCTTTGATGTGAGTCTCGATCCATATTGGCGCAAAATTTTATTTGATGCCCCTCCATCCCAACGCTTTCCCCTGCCTGATGATTATATCGGTTTGTCCGATCTCGTTCGCGAGTGCGGTTTGCGATTTTCTGTTTTTAATGATGGTTGGTATGATGATGGCTTTGTTGTGTTTGGAATCGAATCATTGGATTTTCCAACTGTTATCATGTATACAACCAATAATCCCAATATTTTATGAACATCATTAAACTGCGCTCTAAACATTGCAAGCAAATCCAGAAATGATGTACGTCATATTTGCGATCGCCACAGTTGCGCAATACCTCGTTTTAACGCGATTGGCGATCGCTTCTAGATAGCTTGCCAACTAATCGCCCATAGAACCGATATTCCGCAAATTTTCTGCTTCTATTCTCGTTCGAAGTCTATCTCGTCCCGTGAAACTGGTATCGCGACATTTTACCCGAAAATATTCCGCACTCGGGAGATTTTCGGAGTCGATGGTCTCTGTTCCCTCTACTTGTTGGTCAGCAAGGAATTTTGCCATATTTTGGAGGTCTGGCAATATCAAAGATTCAAGCAAGGAATAATTTAGAATGTTCCCCTCGGGCGTGTCGTCACTCGAAATTTCACTGCTTGTAATCTCATCAGCCAGTGCTGTACCGGGAAAGGCGATCGCCAGCAATGCAACAAGTGTCACGGTTGGTATCGATTGAAGTTTCATCTTTTTTACCCTCTCGATTGATTTTATTCGAATCATAACGATACTCAACGATATTGTGCATTTTGCCAGCGATCGCCCTCTTCGTCATAACCTCCGCTTATGCGATCGCTAGAACTGTTAAGATGTTGTCCGCATTTGTTAAAAAATGTAACAATCCATGACACAATCTTGAAAGAAGGGCAAATTTTACCGAAAATGTGCCCAATTAAAATAGAAAAGGAAATTTAACAAATGCCTTATACAAAAGAAGAAGGGGGACGGCTCAACAACTTCGCCGCAGAACCCAAAATGTATATTGCCGAACCCCCGACTAAAACAGAACAAAGAAACTATCTCATTCTGGGAATCGGTGCGATGGCTTTGGTTGGTGGCGCGCTCGCGATCGTATTTACAGTTTCTTAGTCAGTCATTTAAGAAAGCAAATTTATGTCATTCTTGCAGGAGCGATCGCGCGATCGCTCTTTTTGTGTTGAGAAGCCCATAAAATATGAGAAGATCGGCTTTGTTGGGACTGGAAGGATAAAGATGTGGCGGTATTGGTTCGCGATCGCGTTGTTGGCGATCGGCTCGATATTATCCAGTTGTACGCTAGGAACGAGCAATTTGCAAAGTTATATCGATCTACAAGATGGCTATCAATTTTGCTATCCCAACGGTTGGGTGCAGGTAGAAGTGCAAAACCCATCCCAAGGTGTTGATGTTGTTTACCGGGATATTATCGAGCGCACGGAAAATCTGAGCGTAATTATTAATGATATCCCCAGCGATCGCCAATTACAAGATTTAGGAACGGCTACAGAGGTAGGATATCGTTTTTTTCAGCAAAGAAATGCGATCGATCCCGATGTTAAAGTTGAATTAATGGGTGCGGAAACTGTTTCTAAACTCGGGCAAACCTATTATCTTCTCGAATTTGCCGTAACTTTACCCGATAGTCAACACAGACACGATTTGGCCAGCGTGATC
>JBCCVR010000299.1:0-5317 GCA_039194995.1 Cyanobacteria bacterium P01_E01_bin.42
CGTTTAAAAATCATGAGGATGTTATGGCAGAAATTTTTACCCCTCCCATTGGACTGAGAACAGAACCCAATCAAGCAAATCGACGAGAAGCATGGAATTTTGATATCGACTCCGATGGGAATTTAGTTTTTAACTCCAATAGTCACTCGGGTGTGGGAGGACAGTCTCGGATGCTACTCCAAGATGATAGTGGATTCGTGGGCATGGGTACGAAGAATCCTCGCACGCCTTTACATATTTATTCGCCTGTCACTGGAACATCACTTAGATTGCAATCCTCTAAGGGATTTGGTTCGACAAGTCTAGAATTCTGGAGCGATCCGCAAGGTTCCGCTACTGAGTGGCGTCCTGGGTTTATTCAATCGATTGATGAAGGAAACTTCACGGGAGGTTTAGCTTTCTATGTTAATGGTAGTGGACCCGGTCGCAAACAATCCATACAAGAAGTCATGCGACTCGTGAATGGTAATGTCTATGTTGAAGGCGATATTATTATGAAAAATGCCGATTGTGCCGAAGAATTTACCATTGAGGAGGCAGAAACGATCGAACCCGGAACAGTCATGGTTATCGAAAGAGAAGGTCAATTGCGACAAAGTACGAAAGCCTATGATAAGAAAGTTGCAGGGGTAATTTCGGGCGCAGGCGATTTCAAACCGGGTTTAATTTTGGATCGGCAATCCGAGCAAACAAATCGGCTGCCGATCGCCTTAATGGGTAAGGTTTATTGTAAAGTTGACGCGCAGTACGGAGCGCTGGAAATTGGCGATTTATTAACAACATCTCCAACACCAGGTCATGCCATGAAAGCAGAAGATCCTTTAAGAGCATTTGGGGCTGTTATTGGCAAAGCATTGCGTCCGCTTCAAGAAGGAATGGACTTGATTCCGATTTTAGTTGCACTTCAGTAATTCTCTCGCCATTTCAAGTAAGATGAATATTAATTTTGGCGAGTGCATCTCAGTGTTGCAAATCCGAAATTTCGCTACCCATCGAATTTATAGACCAGCCCCCTAAATTCCCCGCTTTGGTGGACTTTGACTCCAATTTCCCCAGATTTGAGGTCGAGGGATGTGGAGGCTTCCTCAACATATCCAATCGACCTGTTGGGGCTGGGGGGGTCTACTATTACGAATTTGAGATGAATCCCGAACTTTTGACTAGGGGTCAATCCACCGCGATCGCGATCGAGAAAATCCATAACAGTATTGAGAAGTTTGCTAGTTAAGACGCGCATCTTGATAATAGGGACATCGATAATCGATAATGAAAAGTTGGTAATTGAGAAACGATAACAGAAGAATGATTCACGATATTTTCATGCCCGCCCTCAGTTCCACCATGACGGAAGGGAAAATCGTCTCTTGGGTGAAAGCCCCCGGAGATAAAGTCGAGAAAGGGGAAACCGTCGTCGTGGTGGAATCGGATAAAGCAGATATGGACGTGGAATCGTTCTATACGGGCTATCTGGCGACCATTTTAGTTGAAGCCGGACAAGAAGCCCCCGTGGGCAGCGCGATCGCCCTCCTCGCTGAAACTGAAGCCGAAATCGAACAAGCCAAAGAGCAAGCACCTGCCCCGACTGCTGCCCCCGCACCCCCCGCCCCAGCCGCCCCCGCGATCGCCCCGCAACCGCAAGTTAGCGAACCCCCCACTGTCGCTCCCGCCGCCGCCACCAGCCGCAATGGTAGAATTGTTGCCTCTCCCCGCGCCCGCAAATTAGCGAAAACCCTCAAGGTCGATTTAGCAACTCTCCAAGGAAGCGGTCCCTACGGACGCATTACGGCTGAAGATGTCGAAACGGCAACGGGTAAAACTCCCACTACGGCGTTAGTCACCATGCCTGCCGTCACGAGTGTCGCCCAACCCGCAGCCCCCACACCGCAACCCGTTCATGTTCCCAGTGCGACAACCCCCGGGGAAACTCAACCCATGAACACCCTGCAAAAAGCGGTGGTGCGGAATATGCTGACCAGTTTGGAGGTGCCCGATTTTCACGTGGGCTACACCATCACCACGGATGAATTAGACAAACTCTATAAGAAGATTAAACCCAAGGGTGTCACGATGACGGCATTGCTCGCCAAAGCTGTAGCAATGGCATTACAAAAACATCCCATTGTCAATGCCGCTTACGTGCAAGATGCGATCGCCCATCCCGATGGGATTAATATCTCTGTCGCCGTTGCTATGCCAGATGGCGGTTTGATTACTCCCGTCCTCAAAAATGCGAACCAACAGGATATTTATTCCCTCTCCCGCACATGGAAAGGCTTGGTAGAACGCGCCCGAGCCAAACAGTTACAACCGGACGAGTACAATAGCGGTACGTTCACCATTTCCAACTTGGGGATGTTTGGCGTGGATCGCTTTGATGCCATTCTTCCTCCCGGACAAGGCGGGATTTTAGCGATCGGTGCATCTCGTCCTCAAGTCGTCGCAACTCCCGAAGGATTGTTAGGGGTTAAGCGTCAAATGCAGGTGAATTTAACTTGCGATCATCGCGTCATTTACGGTGCCGATGCGGCTGCCTTCCTACAAGATTTAGCGAAGTTAATCGAAACCGACGTTCAATCTCTAACTATGTAGAACAAGTACGCAACAACCGGGGAAGAGAGATAATAACTCAATTCCCCTTCTCTGCAATCTCAAAAAATGACTGATTCGGATCCATTGTGGTTAATTGGCGGCATTCTAATTTTGATTCTCTATCTATGTTTGTCTGGATTAACAGAGATGGGCACAAAATGGCCTCGGCAAAATAAGCCCAAGTAACTAATAACTGATAACTGATAACTGATAACTGATAACTGATAACTGAAATGCCATCAGACTTACAAACACAACTTCAAGAAGAACTCGCCGAGGTGGATTGGGACTCCCTCAAACCCCATGCCAGTCGAGATGCTCTCATTGTCGTCAATCCCTTGCTGGATTTGGTGAAAGTGGGCGTGGCGATCGCAGAAGACGACCAACAATCCGTGGCCCATTGGATTAACGAACAATTGATTATCAAGCCCTCGACGGAAGATTTGGGCAATTGGAACGCACAACCCAAAAAGATGTTTAAAACCCTCATCGTCCAGCCTTTCGTCTTGGTTTGTGCGGTTTAATGCGGTTCGAGGAAAACAGCGATCGCCTGCTTTTGCCGATAAGATGAGTAGGTTGTTCGCGATCGCTAATTCCCCATTTTGTCCATTGATATGCTTTTGAGTGACGATCTCCTTCTAGACTACAAGCGCTGTCAGCGACGCACTTTTCTGAATGTTTGCGGCGATCGCGCCCATAGAGAACCCGATCGGGATTTTCTGCTCAAATTGCGGGACGAAAATCGACAGCACATTCAATCAATTTTGGCGAAGGAAGCCGAATACACCCAACCCCAGTTTAAAAAGGGAGACTGGCAGGCAGGGGCAAAGAAAACCCAAAGTTTAATGGCGGAAGGGATAGAGGTCATTTATCGGGGCGTTCTTTGGTGGGAGGGCGATCGCAAGCAAAATTCCCATCTTGAAGAAATCGACTCACCCTCTCCCTTCAATTACCTAGCCAAACCTACATTTTTAATCAAGCATCCCGGTCGTTCTATTTGGGGAAATTGGTGTTACGTTCCGGTTAACGTGAAATTGGGAAAGAAACCCAAACCCGAATATAAAACCATCGCCGCTTTTCATGCCTATCTTCTCGCGCGGGTGCAAGGCACTGTCCCCCCCTATGCCGAACTCATGTTGCGCGGTAAAAAGCAATATTTCGTCGATCTTGAAAGTTGGATTCCTCGAATGTTGGGCGTATTGCAAACCTGTCAGAAAATGCTCGTCGATCGCGCCGAACCCGAGGTGTTTATTTCCCGTCAGCGTTGCAATTTGTGCCATTGGGCAGGTTACTGTCACGAGGTCGCCCGAGCCCAAAATCATCTCTCCCTCGTCCCCGGAGTCACTCCCAGCCGCTACGAAAGCCTGCAAATTTTAAATATCAATACCTTAGAAGCCCTAGCCGATCTGAATCCTTTCGCCGATCCCGAACTTCTCGACTCGGATATTGCCACTCAACTCCAACAACAAGCGCGATCGCTCCTCGAAAATCGTCCTCGATTGCATCCCCTTTCTTCTCGTTTCTCTCAACGCACCTTTCCTTCTGCCCCCATCGAACTCTATTTTGACCTCGAAGCGGAACCCGATCGCAATGTTGATTATTTATTTGGCATCCTTTGCGTTAACCACCAAACCAAAACCGAAAAATTTTACGGGTTTCTAGCAGAACAACCGGAAGAAGAAGCCTTAATTTGGCAGCAATTTCTCGCTCTTCTCGCCCGCTATCCTCAAGCCCCCGTATTTCATTTTTCCGAATACGAAGTCGATACGGTCAAGCGTCTGACAAAACTCTACAAAAATACGCCGTTCCCTTTGAAAACTCTCCTCTCTCGCTTTGTGGATTTGCATCATTGGGTAACGAAGACGGCAATTATGCCTGTTGAAAGTTATTCCCTCAAATCTTTGGCGAATTGGTTGGGTTTTACTTGGCGGGATAGCGATATTGCGGGCGATCGCGCGGTTTGCCTGTACGATGACTGGTTAAAGGGCGGCGATCGCGCTCTTTTGGAAACGATTCTCCGCTACAACGAAGATGACTGTCGCGCTACCTACCGGCTCAAAATCTGGTTCGAACAGTTTTGGAATCAGCCGCCTTTCTCGTAATAACCTGTTACTTCGCATGAGGATTGACTCGCATGAAATCCTCATTCGCTAACGTTACGCAAAGAAATATCTCGATTGGATTTATTTCAATTTACATTTAGCGGCCGCAATCGCAGCACTGCTAGAGTATAGATGGACTCGATCTTCGTTCGCGAGCGCCAATGCAATTGTTCTAGAATTCAATTTCCCATCATGAATGGAAGGTGTAAATCGATGCAAGCCTTTCCCCTCCTCCTCTTAATTTGCGCCTTGGGCAACTTATTTCTCTATCAGCGTCTCACCCACGATGTTTACCGCGTTCTGACGGCGGCGATCGCAGTAGTTTGTTTAATCTGGGGATTTGCGATCGCCCATTGGTCGATTCACGTACTGAGTTTATTTCTACTCTTGCGGTTTAAAAATGTCATCCTCGGCATCCACCCCACCCGATGATTTTCCGACAATACTCTTGGAAGGCTCTCATGTCGTGAAAGAGCGTCAAAAAGAAATTCTCTAAAATAATTGACAAACTAGACAAGATTTAGTTATAGTGGGTCTTGTCTTAAAAATTAAAAAGTTGGGACTGTAGTTCAACTGGTTAGAGCACCGCCCTGTCACGGCGGAAGTTGCGGGTTCGAGCCCCGTCA
>JBCCVR010000300.1:0-5303 GCA_039194995.1 Cyanobacteria bacterium P01_E01_bin.42
CAACGACTCTAGGTTATGTATGAATTAAGTCAGAAATAAGAGAATACGATCGCCAGAAACTAAGAATATTCAAGAAAAAGCTCTATTCTAATATTTTTTGTTTAGAGTTTATTTTCATGAGTTCGGACTAATATTTTTTAATTTATAAAAAGATAAAAAAACGTACCAATATCTCACTTAAATAAATTTTGAAATGATTTTAATGGAATGACTCTTTAATAAAGTAACTAATAAAGGAATACAAATTTCTATACTGTTGAAATAGTCTAATTCTAGATATCTTTGGAAAGTTCTAGCATCCCGAATAATCTCGCGATCGTCGCCTTCACAACGCGATTTGTATAACGGATAGTTGCAATGTCTTCCGAAAGCGATCGTCTACTGCCACAGTTCCCATACAGTAGCGAGATATCGATAGCTTGAGGCAAGGCGAGATTAAAAAAGTGCGTTCGTTTGAACGCACTCTACAAAACTCAACATCCAACTATGGAGCAATAACCAAAAAGAAAGGATCTCAAGCCTCCCCTTCGAGAGGTCTCATTGTTCATTGTTTATTGTTCATTGAAATGACTGTATCTTCCCGGAATGCGAGGTTTTGGATTCGCTCGTCCAGGGATGGATCTGTATCTGCTTGTTCAAAAGCGCTATCTGCCGTGGGGAAGGCTTGATGGAAGTATTCCGCGATGGAATCTTGCTCGGTGCCGAAAGGTGCGAAGTTGGCAACGCCTTCGAAGGGTTCGGCGATCGCCCCGTCCCGGATTCCGTTTTGATTGAGGTCTTCTTCCGGTTCGAACTCCCCGTCGCCGTCACTATCCGGCTCTCCCAAGAGATCGACGCGATCGAACAAGACGGGATCGGCATTTAAAAAGTCGGGGAATGGATAGTTATCCCCACCGTCAGCGAGATAGCTGAGGGTAATTGCCCGGAAGGTGCGATCGCCATCGCCCACGAGTTCCCCATTGCGTGCAACGATATCGGATTCGCCAACGACGACGGAGAGAACGCGATCGCCCGGTTCGCGATCGGGATCGAAGCTAAATTGCAGCCCGCCGATTTGAGGAAATTGGCCGGGGGTTGCACCGGGAGCCGTCCCCGATACGCCGTGTTCGAGGGTCTGTAACAATTGTTCTGCCGTCAGGGTAATCAGCGTGAGTCCGTTGTTAAAGCGAAGGGAGTTATTGATATCGAGTTCGGAAACTTCCCCTTCTTCTTTACCTGCCTCGGGGTTGGCTTCTGGGGGCAACAGTACAAAGTCATCGGGGTCGGTTCCGCCACTTGCTGCATTGATAATTCCAATATTGGAACGGATGCCCCCCCCATTTTTCAAAGCAATTCGCGTTGTGGGATCTACGGTTTTAGCATAGGCAATATCTGCATCGGCACTGATGTCTCCCAAATTGGTCTCTTCTGTGCGGACATAGGCGCGATCGCCTCGCAGGAACACCGTTGTATTACCAAAAATATTGCCATCCTGAGTGATAATAACATCGTGGAGGGCATCGGTAATGGTAACGATCTCCGGATCTGGCGTACCTCCCGTCGCTGTCACGCCCTCGTCGTCGGTGGCGTAGGCTCCGCTAATCTCGGGGTCAATACTGTCGGAAACGATGAGACCGTCAGCATCGAAGTCAATCACCAAGCGACCCACGTAAGTGTAGTTAGCTTTCGTGTTAACGACGGCGATGGGGTTGCCATCTGCATCGGTTTTGAGAATGGGATAGGGTCCGGCACTCGTATCGCCCGCACGGAGGCGATCTCTTTCATCGGAGAGTAAGGTATGAGAACCCCCCGCAACAATGATATCGACATCCCGCAGCCTCGAGGCGAGTTCGTCCCGCTCAATATACAATTGCTGCATGTGAGAGAGAAGAATGATTTTATCGATCCCCGTTGCCGTCAGTTCGTCTACTGCCCCTTGAATGTCGGCGGCGAGAGCATCGTAATCCTCGGCGTTCTCGGGCAGTACGGTCACGTCACCGGAGGCGGCGATCGCGGGTAACAAAGGAGTAGTTGCCCCAACAATACCGATTTGTTCGCCGCCAACCGTCGCGATCGCCCATCCGGCTAATTGTCCGGCGGCTAGGGTGCTCAACTCTTGTCCGTTTTCTGCGATCGAGTCTGCCAATTCGGGATCGGTCGCGAAATCTAAGTTCGCACTCAAGTAAGGAAATAATAATGCCCCTTGGTAGTCACCGGAAGGCCCAATGATACTGCTCACTTCCTTCGTTCCGAGATCGAAATCGTGATTCCCAAAAGTAGAGGCTTGGATTCCCAATCGGTTGTGAATTTCGATATTAGCGCGCCCGATGCCTGCTTTACCCACAGGGGTATCGCTTAAGCTCGGATCGCCCCCCGCGAACAAAAAGGGACTGGGAATATAGTTATCCCCAGAGGAAAGGATGAGGGTATTGGGATAGTCGTCTTTGAGGGCATTGAGGACGGCAGAAAAGCGCGGTGCGTCTTGGAGGGCTTCTAAGCCGGCTTCAAAGTCGGAAGCGTGGAGGAGTTGCAGGGTAAATGCGGCCTCTGAGTCCGTCGCGACGCTCGCGGGAGTCGATTCGGCTTTATTAAACCAGCCCAACCCTTTGAATAGGTCGGAGAGACTCCAAGCCGCCGCCGGAGGGACGGCAACGCTCACAAAAAAAGCAATGGCGATCGCAAACATGGCGATCGCTTTCAATATTCGGTGCAAAAACATCAAGATTCTCCAAAGGGTCGATCGAATAAGAATTTCTTACTTCACCACGCTTAGTATAAGCACGAATTCTCATATTTGGAAAAGTTACCGAACTTAAAAATATGTTGAATTTTGTTAAATTCTCGCTTTTTTACTTAACGCTTGAGTTTTCTTTGTATTGTTACACTCAAAATCGATAATTCACAAATTCCTCGTATTCAACTCATTCGGAAAATTCGCGATAATGGCGATCGCGTTCGGGAAGGCGATCGCCGCTTCTATCTAAAAGTGAGTTGCAACTCGAAATATAAAAGGTGCATTCAAACGAACGCACCCGACTGAACTAATTGAGACTCCTCGATCTATCTAGAGATTCGTTTCGAGATCCCCATCGATATTGCCGATAAATTCATCTGTGTTGATGCTAGTCCGATTATAAGAACCGTTGACCGATTCGATCGCTTGCAGCCCACCATCTCAATTGATTGGCGATCGCACTACAACCGAACAAATTATCCAAAAAATCTAGACCTAACAATAATATTTTTATATGTTTCTCAGCACAATCTTTATCCACAGTTTGTAATATTTTATTTGCAAAAATTCACAAAAATACGATCGGAGGACGCATGCACGCCGCAAACTCCCGTACAGGACAAATGCTTACGCCCTTTCTCCCAAAATCATCTGGCCTTGAGAATTGCATCTATTGTTATCGTTGCAGGCTCAAACACCTCCGGGCGCAGGCAAGGGATACTGTAACTCGGCAATCATGGCATCGAGAGAAGCCTCATTCGGCCCGGCGCTCTCTAGCTCCAATTTATAGATCCCTCGCACAAAACCCACCAGCGCAGCGTCCTTTAGGGGTGGGACGGCGCTTTTAAAGGGCGGAAGTGGTTCCGCCCACAGCACCTCATGTAGTGCGGACGGCTTTAGCCGTCGTCAGTCTGAAAAAAATTGACAAAAAAACATTAAATTGTCATAATAAAATATCAAAAAAATCAGCTAACAATGCTCGTTCTCGAAGCTAAACTCAAAGGAAAAACAGAACAATATCAAGCGCTAGAGGAAGCTATTAGAACGGCTAACTTCATCCGTAATAAAGCGCTGCGGTATTGGATGAATAATCGAGGAGTTAAGCAATTCGATTTGACCAAATACTGTGCGGTCTTAGCCCAAGATTTTGAATGGGCAAAAAAACTCAATTCAATGGCAAGACAAGCCAGTGCAGAACGAGCATGGTTTGCAATCTCCCGCTTTTTCGACAACTGCAAAAAGCGGTGCGACCCCGGCGAGGTTTCCTCGCCTAGGGAACGCGCACCAAGACAGAAAGTGCAGGGAAAAAAAGGCTATCCCAAATTCAAAAAACGCGGTCATTCTGTAGAGTACAAAACCTCTGTCTGGAAACTCTCAGAAGACCGTAAAAAGCTAACCCTAACTGATGGTTTCAAAGCCGGTCAATTCAAACTCATTGGCACTCGCGATCTCAACTTCTATAACCTCAAACAAATCAAACGAGTTCGTATCGTTAGGCGTGCCGATGGTTACTATGCTCAATTTGTCGTGAAAGTCGAGCGTAAAGAGCGTCAAGAACCCACGGGTAAATCCTTGGGTATCGATGTCGGCTTAGAGTCTTTCTACACCGATAGTGAGGGGAATCAAATCGAAAACCCACGCTATTTAAGGAAGTCAGAAAAAGCACTCAAGCGCGCTCAAAAGCAGGTTAGTCGCAAGAAAAAGGGAAGTAAAAACCGACGCAAAGCTATTAATAAATTAGCCAGAGAGCACCTCAAAGTTCACAGGCAGCGTAAAGATTTTGCCGTTAAGACGGCAAGGGCGTTAGTCCAGTCTAGCGACTTGGTAGCCTACGAAGATTTAAAGGTGCGAAATCTCGTTAAAAATCACTGTCTGGCTAAATCAATTAGCGATGTGTCGTGGCGAATGTTTCTCGAATGGGTCGAGTATTTCGGGACAATTTTTGAAGTAGAGGTGAGGTCAGTTCAGCCTCATTTCACGAGCCAAGATTGCTCCGAATGTGGGCATCGCCAAAAGAAGCGGTGCGACCCCGCGTCGGCGTAAGACGCAAGGGAATGCTGACCAAGAGAACGCCTCTCGACAGATTGACCTCTGCTTGACAAGTGAAAACTTGTTAAGTAAGTCGGCTGGTTGAAAGAGGAATCCCACCTTTCCGCTTCGCTAAAAAGGTGGGAGCGTCAAAGAGCAACGGTTGTAAGCGTGCCTTGGTTTCCGTCTCCAGTTGCAGCAGCGTATCGAAATGATAGCGATCGCGATCGTTCTTCGCCACCGCAATCAACGCCAAGGCCCAAGCCAAAAATTTCGCTTTCGTAAAGTTCCCGAATTGCCTCCGGGTATGCCACCTCGGCCATAATGTTCTCCTCCAAAATAATATCAAATCCGGTTAATCAATAGAAATTAAAAGCCAACGGCTTCACACCACCAATCAAATGCAGTAACCCCCCGCACTTGTTCGGGTCTTTCTATCAACACCCGACATCGATGAGCCATGACTTCCTCCAACGCAGCCAAATCATCAAAGGTATCATTAGCGATCGCTTCGTTAGTCAAAGGCCAGAGACGTTCGGCAGGCTGAAGTTCAGGAGATTTA
>JBCCVR010000301.1:0-5242 GCA_039194995.1 Cyanobacteria bacterium P01_E01_bin.42
GCGATCGCTAACTTGGAAGACTTTGGACGACTCAAACACAGATCGTACTGGGTTTGCAAATTCATCCAAAATTCTGGCGAAGTCTGGAAGGCTTGCGAGAGTAACCAAGCAATTTCTGGCGCGATCGCTCGTTCCCCTTCGATAATTTCATTCACCGCTTGAGTCGGAATCTCTAAATGCGTTGCTAATGCTTCCGGATTCAGTGCTAACGGTTTCAAAAATTCTTCGAGTAAAATTTCTCCCGGATGGGTGGGTTGTCGATGAGTTGGTAACATAAGTAAAATAAGTTAACGATGATAATCAATAATTTCTACACCACTTACCGCACCTGTTTGCCATTGAAAAATAATCCGCCATTGCTCGTTAATCCGAATACTATACCAATTTTCCAAATCTCCTTGTAACGCTTCCAAACGATTTCCGGGAGGAACTCTGAGATCTTCCAATTTTTGGGCGGCATTGAGCATATCTAACTTTCGTAAAGCCGTTTTGATAATGTCAGATGGAATTTTACTCGCTTTTTTGCTTTTGATTCCATGGAAAAGATCTTCAGTTGCCCGATCTCCAAACGAAATAATCATCCTTCTCGAAGGAGTAATATCCTGTTAATATGAGTTAAGATGCGATTGATTTCGCCTTTTAACAAATTATTATTGATTTTATAACATAATTCATCATGGGAGTTGTCAAAATTTCGCTCTCTTCTCCCATACTCACACCAGAGTAGAAAATGCGATCGCGATTTCCCAAGCCAACCATGTTACGCTAGGGCTGAACAATTTTAGAATATTGAGGGAGTTAAAAGAGATGGAAAGTATTCGCGTGCGTCAGCATATCGGGTCAGATGGCATCCTTCATCTCGCTATTCCCATTGGTATGAGAGAACAAGATATTGAAATCATGGTAATTTATCACCCCACGCGATCGCAAACAAATAAAACGTCTTTGGCAGATTTATATGGAATTTGCCAAGACGATCCGATTGTTCTTGATGATATTCGCGATCGCATCACCTTCCCCAACCCATCATAATAAAAAGAGCATCCCAGAGAAAATAATGAATGTCACCCAAACTGAATACAAGCATATTTACCTGAACGAGGATAGCGTCCCTGCGATCGCCGGAACGAGCATGAAAATCGTCGAACTGATTACCTCGGTTAAAGCCTACGGGTGGACACCAGAAGAACTGCTGGAAAATTATCCCCATTTAACCCTCAGCAAAATTCACTCTGCTCTTGCTTATTATTGGGACAATCAAGCCGAAATCGATGCAGAAATCGATCGCCGCGATCGCGAAGTCGAAGAATTGCGTCAAGCCGCAGGAGAACATCCCTTCGTTCAAAAATTGCGCGATCGGGGATTAATTCAATAGCGTTCTTTATCTACCTCTGTAATCCCTCAAAACTATTAAATGACTAACTGGTGACTGGTGAGGTGGTAACTGGTGACTGATTTACTGCGATCGCAGGGAAAATTTTCAGTAATATATCTTAAAGAAAAATCAGGAATTGGGGATTACAGATCGCGATGAGACGACATTTGAGCCTTTTGGTGTTGGGCTTCTCCCTTGCCCTTACGCCGCAATGGGTTCTCGCACAAACCGCAGAACAATTACAGGATCGAGGCACTGCCGCCTTTGCTGCCGGAGATTACCTCCGCGCTCAAGAAATCTGGCAGCAAATCATTGAGAGCGATCGCACCAATGCGTTTGCTTATTACCAGTTGGGTAATGCTCTACGAGAACAGGATCGATATGAAGAGGCGCTCGCAGCCTATCGGCGATCGCTAGAACTCAATCCCAATGCACCGGAAACGTTGACGGGGCTGGGGGTTGCCCTGATGGGAGCACGCCAGTTAGAACTCGCCCTTGCAGCCTATCGCAATGCCCTGCAAATCGATCCCGATTACGTTCTCGCTTATATCGGCCTCGGATTTGCCTTGGCTGAAAGCGGCGATTTTCCCCAAGCGCGATCGCTGTTCGATCGCGTTCTTGCTCTACCAGATGCCCCGGTTATCGATTTACCCGGAGTTGCCGCCAATACCCACGCCGTCGCTCGCAATGGTTTGGGCTACATTTACGTTAAACAAGGACAGTGGGAGGAAGCGATCGCAGAATACAACCAAGCCGTCCAACTCGACCCTAACGACGCTCAATCTTACCTCGAGTTGGGAAGCGCCCTCGGTAAAGAGGAACGCTATGATGAAGCCGTCGCGGCACTGCAAAAATCTCTCTCCCTCGATCCCGATAACCCTTGGACGCACTCGACTTTGGGTCTCGTTTACCGGGAACGGGGCAATTATGCCGACGCGATCGCCGCTTACCGCAGCGCCATCCAACTCCAACCCAATGCTGCTATTTTTCGGGTCAGTTTGGGGAATGCTCTCAAACGACAGGGAAATGCCATCGAAGCGATCGCCGCTTATAACCAAGCGTTACAAGTCGAACCCGATTTTCCTTTAGCTTATGTCGGTTTGGGTTACGCCACTGCCGAAGGAGGCGATCTCGAAGAAGCCTTAGATTATTTCCAACAAGCCACCCGCATCGATCCCAACTCTGGCGTGGCTTTCTTCCGCTTGGGGAGTATGTTTGCCGAACAACAACGCTTGGAAGAAGCGATTTTTGTTTTTCAAGCTGCCATTCAGATCTATGACGACCTCGTGAGGCAGTTTGAGGAGGAAAATGAACCCGAAAACGCCCTGCAAGCCGCCCGAGGCAGTTCTACAGCATATCTCGCCCTCAGCAAAGTTCAACAGAGACAAGAACGCACCGATGAGGCAATCGCGTCTTTAGAACGAGCCATCGATCGCGCGCCCAACCCCTCGGCATATTTGGATCTCGGCAAGCTGCTGACGGAACGGGGCGATATCGAAGAAGCAGAATCGGTCTATCGGGAAGCCCTCGCACAAAACCCCGACGATCCCAAAGTTTATCTCTTTCTCAGTTCTCTCTTACAACAGCAGGGAAACTGGGAGGAAGCGATCGAACTAACCTTTCAAGGGGTGAAAGTCGCTCCCGACTTTACAGTTTTTCACAGTAATCTCGGCTATTTGCTGGAACGGGGGGGCAAACTGGAAGAAGCGGCGATCGCCTACGAACAGTCCCTCCGCCTCGACCCAAACTACGCCCTCGCTCATAATAATCTCGCCATTATTCGCGAGCAGCAAGGACGCTTAGATGAAGCCGTAGAACATTACCGACAGGCAATCGCCATCGAGCCGCGCAATGCCGGAGCCTACAATGCCATCGGTACCATCGCCATCAAACAGGGCAATCTCGATGAGGCGATCGCCGCTTTCGAGCAAGCCATTGAAGTCAAACCGGATTTTGCTTGGAGTTATTACAACTTGGGGACGGCGTTGGAACGGCGGCAAGATTGGAATGGGGCGATCGCTGCCTATCGCCGAGCCATCCAACTCGATCTCGACGATCCCAAGGTTTACTTAAAACTCGGCAATGCCCTCGAACAACAGGGCGATCGCGAAGCGGCGGCGGCTTTATTTCAAGAGGCGATCGAGTCTCGTCCGGATTCTGTGGAGACGCGTTTCTTTTTGGGTTTGAGCCGCAAAAATCAAGGACAATTCGAAGAAGCTGAGAGAATCTTTCAAGAAGCCCTCGAACTCGCCCCCGAGGCTACTGGCATCTATTATCAATTAGGGCTGACCCAGTTGGAGTTAGAGAACTTCGAAAAGGCGGAAGACTCTTTCCGCCAAGCCATCGAACTAGATGCCAGCAATATTCCCTCTTGGGTTCTCTTGGGTACTGTTCTACACCGTCAGGGTGACTTCGAGGCTGCAATCTCCACCTATCGGCAAGCCTTACAGCGCGATCCCGGCAATGCCTATACCTACAATGCTCTGGGTTTGGCTTTGCGGGAACAAGGACGATTTGATGATGCTCTAGACCAGTTCCGACGGGCGATCGAACTTAATCCTGATTATGACGCAGCGCGGGACAATCTCCAGCAAACCGAACAGTTTTTGCGACGGTAGAAATTGTCTTACTTCTACAGCCAATGCGAATGTAAAGAAAGTTAAAAAAATATTTTTTAATCTTCAAATTGAGGATTAGCAGTTACTTCAAGACAAGAATCTGAAAATTTTCAGATTCTTGTTTTATGTTCGCGATGAATTGTCAGCAAAACCTGACGTTTACCCTGCCCATTTCGTCACAAATGTCGCGCGCTTAATTTGCATTATTTGCCAGAGTAATTGAGAATTTTTCCTAAAACAATCTCTATGTTGCTAATGATTTGCAACAAGCTCGATCGCTATTAACAATTGATTTCATTAGGGTTTCCGGCTCTGTCTAGGGAAAGAAAAACAAAATTTATGTTGTCAATAATTGAGTCTTTTTGCTATGGTAAGACTGTCAACAAATTCATTAAATAAAAAGGAAAGGACATCATGGTTGCTGCGACTCAAGGCCTAGTACGTACTCTGAATGACATCGAAGACAATGTAGTAGGGTTGGATAAAAGTGTTTCCGTCCCCGTTTGCGAAGGTTTGAATATGGTCTTGGCCAGCTTTCAGGCTTTATATCTGCAATATCAGAAGCATCATTTTGTTGTTGAAGGTTCTGAGTTTTACGGCTTGCACGAAACTTTCAACGAATATCGCGGCGACGCTCAAGATTGCGTTCACGAACTCGGAGAGCGCTTGAATGGGTTGGGAGGCATTCCCGTTGCCAGTTTCAGCAAACTCGCCGAATTATGCTGTTTCTCCCCAGAAGAAGATGGTGCTTACGATATGCGCACCATGGTAGAACACGATTTGGCTGCCGAACAAGCCATGTTGAAACTATTGCGCTCTCAAGCCGCTCAAGCCGAAAGTTTGGGCGATCGCGCTACCCGCTATATGTACGAAAAAATGCTGCTCGACGCAGAAGAACGCGCTTATCACCTCAGCCACTTCCTCGCATCCGAGAGCTTGACTATGGCTTTTATCGGCAATGGCAAAGCCTAGGATTGAAGGGCGATCGTGTTAAGCAATGTTAAGAGGTCAACAAAAGTTGACCTCTTTCTATTTTTCATCCTCCAATCAAACCCACCCCCAAAGAGGGGGAGAGCAAGAGAGGTATATCCCCCCTAACCCCCCTTAGTAAGCTACCCATTAGGCAAAAGTCCGTGGAAGGAAGGCTAGGACTGAGATAGAGAGACCAGTTGCGCACCCTCGAGAAGATGAGCGAAAACCGTCAAGCCTCGCCAGAGAACCTTAACCCCGGGTTCACCATCACCCTGAC
>JBCCVR010000302.1:0-5224 GCA_039194995.1 Cyanobacteria bacterium P01_E01_bin.42
GCATTCGTTGGTAAATGCGATCGCACACCAATTCACATAACTCGAAGGTTAAAGGATCGCTGACTTCGTAGTATACACTTACCCCTTGAGGTTTACGAGATAAAATTCCCCCTTGAGTCAGGAGTTTTAGATGTTTTGACAGATTAGCTTGTCCCAAACCTGTAGCTGCGCCAATTTCGCTTACATTCATAGCCCCCGATTTTAAGCAACTTATAATTTGCAGTCGACTGATTTCGGAAAGAACTTTAAAATATTCTGCTACTGGGGTTAGAAATTCGGCGGTGCTTGATGTCTGGGGCATAACTTATTTAGATACTGAAATTGCTTTAATCAAATAATTTATTTTTATGACAACAGTTCGGACATTTTGTGATTTAAAGATGGTAAAGTCTAGTTTTCCATTGCTTGATTAAGTTTAGGCTCAAGCTCAAATACCTATTCTTTCGTCAAAACTTTAATTTCGTCCGAACCATTGTTATGAATAATATTATATAGCTATACAGTTAAATACTATCACCACCAAAGAAAAACCATTTGGAAAATCCATGATAAGCCTCAACTTTATTGGTGGCAGCCGTAATTTGTCGCCGTAATTGACCGTCAGAGATATATTCTAAAAGGAAAATCGTTCGTATGACTCGACCCAGTTCGCAAAAGGCTTGGTATAAACGATTTTTACGGCTATAGTTCCCCAACTTGCGTAAAATCGCAGAACTGGACACTTTCCCCGTATAAATAGATAATACAACCTGCATCAAATCTGGCCAATGGGTTTTCAAAAGTTCCCAATGAATCGTATCTTTAAACAAAGAATCAATATGTTGATAAACAGTTTGGCGGTCGGGACGATAAAAAATGAGATCTTGCCAATTCCGAATTCTCGGCATTAACTGAATCCCCAAGAGATAGGATAAAGCAAAAACAGGTGTTGATTGCCCTTGGGTGTCTCCATGAATTTTCCGAGGTTGTAATGTCGATTGATTTTGCAGTAGTCCTTCGAGAATATAGACAGCTTCCCAAGTTCCACAAGGAATAAAATGGCTGAATAAAGCAATATACTTATCAGCGACGTGATGATAAGCAATACCTCCATATCCACCATAACGAATATGATATTCGGATAATAAATTTTGTTCTCTCACATCATATTTTGTACCATCAGCCGCCGCCGAATCTCCTCGACCCCAGAATTGAGGTAAATCCAAAACATTGTAGCGATTAATAATATCTGTAATCCCCCGATTTAACTGCGCGATAGTGACATGACGATGATTAATATTGGAGAGAGATTTAGCCTGAATGATACCTCTCATATGACGAGCAGCTTGACTAGCTCCTAAATTACAACCATAGGTAAAAACGGTTAAAAGATAACACTCTGTTGGATTTTTTAGCTTGGGGTCTCGACCGCTTAAAAGTCCAAAATGTCTCGTAAAGTTTGTCCAATAATCGACGTTTCGTAAAATATCAATGAGATTTCGATTGGGAATTCTTTCGGCAATGATAGCTTCTAAATCTTTTAAACTGTCGCGAGGTGGGCGAGCCGATATTTTCTTTAAACAGGGTTCTCCTCGCTCGTTAATAACCACTTGTTCGTTGCTTGGATAACCCCGATCTACTCGTTCGGCAGTTTCGATTAACTGATTTTTGAGATGCTCGATAAACATCTCTGCATTATCAGGTAGTCCAACTAAATTACAGTAGTCTTTGACTAGAGGTTCACATTCATCCCAAGTGATTAACTGTTGTCGCCAGTCAGCAAAGGTAGAACTTCCTTTAACGCAGATATCTCCAGATTTAAGTTCATTAGCCAAGTAAGAAAAAATACAGACTTCAAAGGGACGACGGGCAATCTTCTGATTTTGAGGTGTTATTATTAACTTCTGCCATTCTTGGGAAGCGAAAGATAAATCGACCGAACCCCTCAACCATTCTCCTCTTCGATGACTGTTCAGTAACAAAAATATTAAGGCATTGGTCAATCGTATATCGGTAGTGGTTGATTCGAGCTTGAGCGCATGAATCAAACGAAAGAAAGCTGCACGATGACTTTTATAAAATTGCCACAAAAGGGGATAGTAATTATTGCCTTTGTATGCCGTTATCGCTTCACATTGATGCAATAGTTTTTCCGTTCCTCCAAATGCGGTTAAGGTTGACTGAACTGCCTGCAAAATTTCTTGAGGTTCTTCGGGTTTTTCCTCATCGGATAAAATCTGTAAGATTTCTTGAAATGTTGAAATCAGTTGGTCATTAGTTTTCTGATATTCTTGGCGAATTTGTTCGAGTTTTTCTTTGGCTTTTTTGTGAATGCTTGCCATCCTCTTTAAAAACATTTCCACGAGATCGTCTCGGCTTTGCTTTCTAGATTCAGAAATTAGACAGAGTAAAATTGTGAGGCGTTTGGGGGCGTTAATTTTCTTGACTGAAGTTGCATCTAATACTCTTGCTTCTGCTGCGAAATGCTTGATTTTAGTGGGAGTGATATGTTGTAAATAATTGTCCACTTCTCCCAGAGAACTTAACCATTTTTCATGAGCCAATAAATCATTTAAGTGGTTTCGAGTTGGTCGTTTTGGCAAAATTTTGAGATGGTTGAATGGTGTTAGTTTTTCGGGGGGTTGACTTTGTAGTAGAGCGTTTAACGAGTCAATTGAATCGGCATTCAATTTCTTTAACGTTTCCGAAAATAGCGCTGTATTGACTCTCGTTCGGAAACGATTAACTTGTCGCGCTAGTTCTCTAAATGATGGCAGTTCGTAGCGATTTTTAACTAATTCTTCTAGAGCAACGTTGATTAAGTCTGCCGGATTATCCATAATATGAGCGGATTGAATTACGATGCGTTCGACTAAGAGAACGGCAGAGAGATCATAGGTAATGACTTGTAGATGGGAACGAATTAATTGTTTGTGTCGGAAAAGAGTTCTCGCTGTTTTATATCCGAGTTTTTGGGTGGTAGTTAATGAAAGTTCTTCTTTAATATAGTTGCTAATTTGGCGGGGAATCTCATCCAGTTTTGGGAAATATCCTAACTTTTGAAATAGCTTCAATAAGACGATTATATTGAAGTAGTTGGTTGCCCCAATAGTACGCTCCCTTCCAAATTTCTTTTCTGCTGATGTTGGTGTATAGATTTTTTTCAGTTCATTGTGAGTATAATAACGTTTGAGTCGGGGATAGGCTGTTCTTTCAATTGAAGTCACTCGATCGCAAAAAATAAGAAATGAATAGGTACTATTCTCCTAAGAATTGTCCGAGGAGGTAGCGATAGCTGTCCCAGTTTGGCTGCCATTGGGCGATCGCCTGTTGCAATTGTTCGAGTTTTTCGGTGTTGCTTTCTCCTTCGAGGGGGTTGGGGAAGTTGCCGGAAAAGAGGACGGCCATTTGGGGAGCGTCTTCGTCTCGCTGGAGTTTGACTTCGCTAATGGTGAGGTTGAATTTGCGTCCGTTGAGGGTGTAGGTGAGGTTGAGATTGGCTTTGAGGGGTTCGCTGCCAGCATTTTGCCACGAGGCAGGGGCAAAGAGGGCATTGATATAGTTGCGGGCGGCATCGTCTCCTCCATCGGGGAAGGTGAGGAAACTGCGGGGGTTGGCGGGCGAGTTCCCAGTCTTGGGGGACGATGCCGCTTCCTTTGAGGAAGGTGGGGGTAAGGAGGATGGGGTTGGAGTCGGGGGCAGCTACGGCGATCGCGAGTTCTTGGATGGCGAGGTTTGGACTCATGGGAGATGTTGGGGGCGTTTTGTATCGATACGAGGGGTATTATTTCACAAAATGGGTTTAGATCGCTTTTCCGTTATTTGCCTCGAATTGTTCTTTGCTTGAGGCTCGAGCGATCGCCTCTCTTCGATTCTTCAGGATTTTTCAGGTACACTTGTTTTTAGATATTCTCTTGTGACTTTCGAGCTATGGTTCAACTTCAACCTTCCCATCTCCAACCAAAAAATCTCCCTCCAACTCTTCCACGAGATGGGAGTTTGCCCACCATGTACGATCTACCCAGCGAAGACCCAGAGGAATCCGGTTTGCCTGACGAATTTCACGATTTTCAACCCCATTTACTCGCTCAAACTTGCCAATTACCCGATCGCTCTCGTGAAGATTATTTTATTGCTAAGGATTTGAATCTTTACTACGATCGCGAGCATCCTCAATGGTACAAAAGACCGGATTGGTTCTTGGTTTTAGGGGCGAGAGCCAGTGCTAATCTACAAGAGTTACGTTTGGGTTATGTGATTTGGCAAGAGCGAGTCAGTCCTTTTTTGGTGGTAGAATTGGCTTCTCCGGGTACGGAAGATGAAGATTTGGGCAGAAGCGAACGAAAGGAGGAAATCCGACCGACGAAATGGGAGGTTTATGAGGAAATTCTACAAGTTCCTTATTATGTCGTTTACGATCGCTATGAGAATCAGTTGCGAGGGTTTGTGTTGCGATTTTCATCTGGAGATACTTTGCGAGCGAGTCAATACGAGGAGTTGACTCTAGAGGAGGGTAGATTGTGGTTGGAGGAGTTGGGTTTGGGTTTGGGGTTATGGCAAGGGAGTTATGAGGGGGTAGAGGGTTTATGGTTGCGCTTTTATGACCGTTTTGGGGATTGGGTGTCTACTCCTAATGAACGTGCCAATCTCCAGCAGCAAAGGGCTATTCTCGCTGAGGATGAACGCGATCGCGAACGACAAGAGAAAGAACGGGAACGACAAAGAGCCGATCGCATACAACAAGAAAAAGAACAAACTCAATCGGCTTTAGAAGAGGAACGACAGAAAAATCAACAATTGCTCGATCGCCTCTTAAAACTTGGTGTCGATCCTGAAAGTCTCCCTTAATTTGGTTCGGCGATCGCATTTCTCAAGCCATGCGATCGCCAGCAGCACAGGTGGACAACGCTCGCAAATATTGTAAATCCAAACTCTCATCAAACTGTTCCCCCCGATACAAATAATCATTCTCACTCGTCCCCGTACTTCCTAACAGATTCCCATAAGCATCGTAACTGTAACTATTCATCATTATTCTTATCTTTTTCTTATCTTTGTAAATTTTGAAAAAAGGGCATAAGCAAATCAACACAAAAGCAAATAACAACAAGGAAAGGTGGAGTTAATAAAATAACAAAACTGGAGATAATATTTTCCTTTTTGTTATTTTTGTTCCTGTTATTATCTTCGTTATTAATTTGGTCAATATATTCCAGATTTTTAAAACCTTGATTAAAAAAGAGCC
>JBCCVR010000303.1:0-5094 GCA_039194995.1 Cyanobacteria bacterium P01_E01_bin.42
TCCCACGATTAATTTCTTTGATTAATCATGCCTGTCTTGCCCTCTTTCCTCTCTCTAGCGCCCCTGATTTCTTATTTTCCTCTGCCTAGAGTGACAAAAGAGGGTTATAATCGATCGCCTTGCCTTCTGCTACTTCATTATCTATTAATGATTGCAAGTGACTTTCTGTAATTTCCTCTAAAGGAATATTGCTCAAGGACATAAAATTAATTGGAATTAAGTTACTCTTTTTAAGCATAACATATTTCTAGGGAAAACTCAAATCCTCTTTCTCGTTTCTTACTAAATTCTAGGGATTTTATGGCTGGCAGCTACAATGAGGGAGAAGTTTACAGATCGTTTTTTTGTACCGCGATCGCAGCTTTCGCCTTTTCCTTCATTTGTTCCTTGGTGTCGCAGTTTTCCAAAGCATCCTCAAATAAAGCATCCTCAAATATTGCTTGCACTGCTTATAATCGGCTAGGATAATCGTTGCTTGTTTGCCTCTCGTTGCATTCTCCGTTTTATGAGCTTAATTCGAGCCGCTTCGTAACCCGGACGAGGGGGCAGTTTGGCAATTTCAGCTAGGCGATCGCGATTGCGTTCTTCCCAATATTGGCGAATTTCTTCGGCATTTTGCAACATCTCCCGATACTCTTTTTCGACCTCGATTGTATTTGCTTCAATGTAGTCAAGTGCTGCCTGAAGTTGAGCATCGCTGAGTTCGAAGGTATCGCGAGTATATTTGTAAGGATACCCCGCTTTGAGATCGTCCATGATATCGTAAAGTGTGATACGAGTTCCTGCGATCGCCAGTCCTCGTTCCGTGCGAGCAATTCCCGTACTCGGATCGGGTTGTAATGTCATAATCTTTGTCCCTTATCAATTATTCATTATCGCTGGCTCTAATATTAACTCTGCCTTCACCACATCGGGAGTCTGTCGCAAGAGTTTAAAACCTGCCTTTTCAAAAACGCGCTGCATGGCTCCATTTTCTGGGAGGATTTCGGCAAAGATGCGGGATAACTTGCGATCGCGCGCCACTTGGATCGAGCGTTTTAGGAGTTCTGTCCCGATGCCTTGGGAGTGAAAGCGATCGCTCACTAAAGTTGCAAATTCTGCCTCGTTGGTGCCGTGAATCTGTTGCAGGCGACCGATCCCTAAAATTTCATGTTCTCCCGTTTCTGGATTTTTATAATCGACTACTAACGCCATTTCGCGATCGTAGTCGATGAAACAAAGACGAGAGAGGCGATCGTGAGCGACTCGCGTTTTGAGTGCCATTAAGTGAAAATAGCGCAGGTAAATACTCTCCTCTGATAAAGGTTCGTGGAATTTAACGACTAACGGTTCATCTTCCGGGCGGATGGGGCGAATGGTGACGGTTTTACCGTCCTTTAGCGTCCAAGTATCCACGTATTCCAGAGGATAGGAACAGATCGCGGGGGTGGGAATTTCTTCCTCTCGCACCTCGGGATCGTGCAGGATGACCCGCGCATCGAGGGCGATGAGGTGCTGGGAGGACGCGAGGAAGGGATTGATCTCAATTTCCTTAATCCAACGCTGTTCTACCACCAATTGACTGAACCTCACGATCGCTTGCTCTAAGGCGGGCAAATTGACCGCCCCTTGTCCCCGCACGCCCTGCAAGGCTTGATAAATCTTCGTTTGTTCCATCATTCGCCGCACTAAAGTGGTATTTAAAGGCGGAATGGCAAGAGAGCGATCTTTAAATACTTCGACTAATGCCCCTCCAGTCCCAAACAGCAGCACCGGGCCGAATTGGGGGTCAAAACTGCTGCCGATAACCAATTCGTAATCCTCGGGGGACATCTGCAACATGGGCTGTACCGTCACCCCTTGGAAATGTTCCGCCCCGACTTTCTCCGTTACCAAGCCTTTAATACCTCGATAAGCCCCCCGCACTGCTTGTTCGTCTTGCAATAATAAGCGCACGCCGCCGACATCGGTTTTGTGAGTAATGGTGGTGGAGTTGAGTTTTAAAACTACAGGATAGCCGATTTTTTCTGCTTGTTCCACGGCTTCATCGGCGTTAGCGGCAACGTGGGTGGGAATGGTGGGGATGTTATAGGCCGCTAAAAGCTGCTTTGATTCGTATTCCGTTAACAAAGTGCGCCCTTCGGCACGGATATTGGCAATCGCAGTTGCAACCCGATCGCGATCGAACCCGCTATCCTCTTCTTCAACGGCAAGGATAGGGGTCTCGTATAAACCCCGCAAGTTATAGGCATAGCGCCACATATAGTTAAACACCCGGGCGGCGGTATCCGGGAAAGGCAGGGTGAAAATTTTGGCGTTGTTGAGCATTTCCTCGCCGGAGGTGATGGCATTGCCTCCCATCCAACTGGCGAGAATGGGTTTTTTGAGGCGCTTTTTGCTTTGCAGGACTTCGAGGAACTTTTGGGCGGTTTGGGTGGGTTCTGTCATCGCTTGAGGGGTGAGAATGGTCAGCAACCCGTCGGTGTTGGGATCGTTGAGGGCAATGGCGATCGCCTTGGCATAGCGATCGGGGTCGGCATCCCCCAAGATATCGATGGGGTTTCCGTGACTCCAATGGGGGGGCAAAATCTCATCAAGGGCGTGGATCGTCTCTTCGGAAAGGGTTGCCAGTTCTCCGCCTTCGGAGATGAGGGCATCGGTGGCGAGGACTCCGGGACCCCCAGCATTGGTGAGGATAGTGAGGGCATTTCCTTTCGGTCGCGGCTGTTTGGCGAGAACTTCCGCCATATTAAAGAGATCTTCAACGGTATCAACTCGCAATACGCCGCACCGTCGGAAGGCGGCATCAAGGACATCATCGCTACCTGCGAGAGTCCCGGTATGGGTTGCTGCGGCTGCGGCGGCGGCATCCGTGCGTCCGGATTTAATGACAATAATGGGTTTGCTGCGGGCGACTTCTCGGGCGGCGGAGAGGAAAGCCCGGGCATTGCCGATACTTTCCATATAAATTACGATACTTTGAGTGTGGGGGTCGTCTCCAAGGTAGTCGATCAGGTCGCCCCAACCCACGTCTAACATGGAACCGATGGAAATAAAGGCGCTAAAGCCGACATTTTCCCGAAAACTCCAATCGAGAATCGAGGTACATAAAGCACCGCTTTGGGAGATAAAGCCGAGATTCCCCGGACGGGCGATCGCGCCTGCAAAGGTGGCATTCAACCCAGAAATAGGACTCATCACCCCCAAACAATTCGGGCCGATAATTCGCATCCGACTGTCTCGGGCGATCGCCAAAATTTCTCGTTCTAGGGCGATGCCTTCGGGCCCGATTTCTTTAAATCCTGCGGAAACCACGATCGCCCCTTTCACCCCCGCTTCAGCACATTCAGCAATAACGCCAGGTACGGACGCGGCAGGAGTCGCCACGATCGCTAGTTCTACAACTTCGGGGATGGCGGCAATATTGGCATAGGCTTTAATGCCCAAAACGCTGGTTCGCTTGGGGTTAACGGGAAAAACGGTACCGCCGAAGGGATGTCCGATTAAGTTCCAGAGGAGAGTGCGTCCGACACTGCTGGATTTTTCGCTCGCCCCGATGAGAGCTACATTTTGGGGGCGGAAAAATACATCGAGGGGCTGTTTTTCATAACCCAAGAGATTTTGGGCAGGATCGGGTTGTGCCATATTTGCCACCATAATTTTCTCCGTTATGCTTTTTATTGCAACAGTTGGAGGTTAAGAATTTGTTAGCTTGGGACGAGTCGGTAATAAATCGTGAAATAAGGAAACTTGACTTCTCTCTACTTTGATTTTAAGCGAAAAGTCTTGATTATTGGTATTAATTAAACAAAAGTTTTGTTGTTTAATCTCTCAATTCTTTGTCTTTTACTTTTTCTTTATTTTTTTGAGTCTAAGACACAATTTCAAGTGTGAGTTAAATGAATTAATTCTTGAGCCTTTGCGATCGCAGTTCCATTTCAGAAGCGCGATCGTCAAGTTTTTGTTACAAAATTTCATGTTTGGCAATGCAATCGGGTAGTCCGATTAACTTTTTTAGTAGAATATATTTTTGTGCCTGTTGATTGACACATCGCTGTTACTGTACTCTTATCATTTTTAGAAACGCTATAGATCGAGCGAGCCATGAAATCTTTCTTTGAAATTAAATCTCAGAAATTTGATGAATTTTATGATCGGAACAAAAAGTCTCCTAACAAAATATCATGGAATGAAATAGATTCAAAAGCAGCAATAGCAACTTTCTCGGAATTATTTGATTCAGATTCAGAATTTAATCCTAATGAAATTAATGAAGATAATACAATATTATTAGAGGCAATTGCAACAGGAAGACTTGAATGGGTTGAGTTCTTAGTGAGAAAAGGCGCAGATGTTAATTTTAGTCATGAGGAAGGTGGATATCCATTAGAAAATGCTGTTGGAATGGATTCACAAGAAATTTACGATTATCTAGAACCTTTAACAGATATTGAAATAAAACATTACATTTTTATATTATTTACATTTAATCGAGAACACGAGCCATTACAAACATTAATCGATTGTTCAGTTGATGTTGATTTTCCTCGAGAATATGGAAGTGGTCGAACATCTTTAATTATTGCCGTTCAACAAGGTGATGAAAAAATGGTAAAGATGCTTCTCCAAGCTGGAGCAAATCCTAATTTAAAAGATGATGTTTCAGGAACTACACCTTTAATTTATGCTGTCAAAGGCCAATATCTTCGTCTAACTCACCTATTGTTAGAAAATGGAGCAGATGTAAATATTCCCGATCTAAATGGAGATACTGTTTTTAAAATAGCTATGAACTTACGAGATGAAAAGGAGTTACCTCATGGGAAGAAGTTGCGAAATGAAAAGATAATTAATTTACTTAGAGAATTTCTCAAATAGCTCGAGAACCTTTAACTTAACTTATAATAAGAGTTTTCGATAATCTTCTAATGTTTGTGTATTACAAGAATGGGGATGAATTTGAATGAATTGATTCCCTCAAGGGGTGACAAGCAGGCTGAAAAGCGTGTGGAGAAAGGAACTTGGCAAACGTCCCCAAAAAGAATAGAGTTGTCTAGACCGACAACTCTATGAAAAAATGTTTCCCGAATTATACCAGAAAGTCTTCGACATTAA
>JBCCVR010000304.1:0-4982 GCA_039194995.1 Cyanobacteria bacterium P01_E01_bin.42
ATCAACCGGGATGAGTTGAGTCACGTTCGTTTATATCAGAAAATAATCCCAGAAGCAATGCAAACTTTCGTCCATTCTACCGACCAAATTTACGAGATGTTTGATGCTGCTGTCAGGCATGAATGTCGTTGGACTAATCATATTGTTGGCAATCAAATTTTAGGCATTACCGAAGGCAGTACGGAACAATATACGAAATATTTGGCCAATATTCGCTTGCGATCGCTCGGGTTGAAGCCTTTATACACGGATAAAAAATACAAAAAGAGTCCTTATGCTCACTTAGAGCGTTTTTCTGATACCAAAAAGGAGGCTCATACAAAAGCGAACTTTTTTGAGGCAGGGGTGACGAGTTACGTGATGTCTTCGGGGGTGAGCGGTTGGGATGAGATTTAGTTTTTAGGAGAATGCGATCGCAAGGAAAGGCTTAGGAAATAAAAGCACGAGAGCAGTAAATTGATATTACTGCTCTTCACTTTCTCGTCGAGTCTCTTCAAAAAAATATCCGGTTACTGCTGCGGCTAATGGTCCTAGAAACGTATATAATGTCTTTGCCGTGTCATTGGTTGCCGAGATCGCTTCCTTGACATAAATACTGGCATTATTATTATCGTCCGGCGTTGGCTCTATGTTTGCCAGTTTAGAGGATAGATGGGCAACTACTGCAAAATGAAAGCAAGCAAGCAACAATAGGATTACCCAGAGACTGACAGCGAGTCCGCCAGTAACGTATAGTTTAAAGGTTTTTCGTTTCTCACTCGGTAACGGTTTAACCTGTATCTTCTGACTTCTCGGAATATTTCGGCTCTCTTTTACTTCCAAATTTGCTAAAAATGCCTCTCCCTGCATCTTAGGAGAAGCATTTTCTCGCTCTTCAGATTTTTTGTCTACATCTTCATAGCTCATTTAAGCGCTCGATCTTAAAGGGATAGATTAAAGGGTTGAAGGGTATTTCCTTGCTTTACAGCTAATTGAGCGCTTGGATCTTCTTCATTAGCATCAGCATAGGCCTTCATAACGGCAAGAGCATTTTCAAGCACTTCACTTTCTGTAATGTTGAGTTGCTTGGCAATTTTTTTCAACTCTTTTGATGCTTCGCTATTAAAAATATATTTTGTTTTAGCCATAGTAGTCCCCATCTATGCTTGCTCGGGTAGATTATGGATTAGAGGTATGATTACTCTACTATAATCTAATCAGAAATAAAATCAACTTTTAGAGCGCGATCGCCAGATTAAGAAGATTTAAGCAATTTTCCCCCTACCGCGATCGCTTTTTAAAACCCAAATCTGACACTAAACGGGGGATAATCCCATCATGTCAGCTAAACTCGCCGATCGCGCGTAACTGAGTCCTCCTCCCGCTAAATGGAAGGCACAACCACAACGTGCTGGGAGGGGAGTATCAATGGGAGGATGTTCGATTTCAACAAGAGAAATTACGGGATTTGAGAGAGAGTTATTGTCGATTGCATTAATAAGGGGAGTATTTACAGGATTGGTTATCGCGATCGCATCTGTTCCCGATGTCGAAATTTCGGTATTGTCTGGAGAAGGGATTATCGGCCCGGGAGCGGTTGTCGCTTGCCAACCAGAGGTTTGAGAGTAAGTATAGTATTGACCGTCAATTTGTTTGCGAATGACTCCATTTGACCCAAAGTAATCTTTTAAAGTAATCGATCCATCTGTTCCTAAAGTCAGTTTTAGGTCATTACCGAGAATTTCTTCTGTGATATCCATCAGATTGTAACTGTTTAAATTGAGTAAATCCGAGTTATCAAAGCCTTCAAACCAATCGTTTCCCGCGATCGTTCCTTTCACATAGCCGCTAAACACGTTATTGGCACTATTAGCAAAGATATAATCGCTGCTTCGGGAGGTAATTAAATTCTCGATAATGGTGTTAAATGCGATCGCCGTTCCTTCATTGTACGTCGAGAAAGAACCCCGTCCGCCTTCATCATTATAATTAATTGAATCATAAGAAGATTGTGTTGTAATGACTCCGCCTTCTCGCAAGTCAAAGCGATAGCTTTCATTCACAGCAAGATTGGACGCATCAAAAATATCAATTCCTCCACTATCCCAAACTGTTTGCTTGATTTTGTCGGTCGTACTGCCAAATGATTGATTGCCAATTGAGTAACTATCCACCTCCGTAAAGGTATAGGTTGTATCGCTATGATTGGAATTCCTCGCACCATAAAGGTATTGTAAGGCTCGAATATCATAGGACATGGGAGTAATGGCTTTACCTTGGAAATTGAAGTTATAAGTCATTACTGTATTGCCCAAATTATCCTGTTCTCCCGTTAAAAATGGATTGACATCATCATTACCATATTGACCCGGATGTTTGAGACCGAGAGCGTGTAGAATTTCGTGAATAATCGTAGTATATCCATGACTGCCTTTCCCTTCTCCAAACCAGTTAAGAGAATCGTTGCGATAGCTGGGATTAAAGAAAACATCACCCCCTGTATCGCTAGGATGGGGATAATAGGCAAAAGCATAATCTGGCGTACTCGAGAACATGAAGCGCATCACGCCATAACTGTTAGCAGTATCGGCAACTTCTTGGAAATCGAGGTTAATAAATTGAGATAAATTAGAAAGAACTTCTCGAACGTTGGTTTTAATATTCTCATCTAATTCCGTTACATTTGCTTCACTGCCATAGTAAGCACCGGATGAATTTTGATAGAAACTGTAAGTGACAGTATTGGGACTCGTACTGCCTTGACCGCCTTCCCAATACATTCGCTGTTCGTTTAAAAGACTATCAATATCATTATTTCCTGTGGTATTGAATATCCCCGTATCGTTTACTTGGATTTCAGCGAAATCTATCCCGATACCCAAATTAGAATTATTACTTTCAATATCTTCTACGATCGCATTTTCATAATCGACAATCATCCCGATATAATACGTACCACTTCCCTTTGTCCAAACATCACTTCTGAATCTATCGGGTAAAGTTCGATTAGAAGTCGTTCCCCATGTCTGGCCTCCATTGAGCCAGCTTAGGTTCAAACCTCCCATAAAGCGATCGCTGGTTGTAATCGTGCTATCTTCAGAAATATAAAAACCAATTCCTATATTTTCTAAACGCTCTGTCCCTGCATTTGTAAACTCCCAAGTTATATCAAAACTATCACCAGCATTGAGGGTCGAGGCATTCAAAGAGAATGATTCTCCTCGCAAGTCTCGACTGGGTTGAGAAACATTAATATTCAGACTATCTAAATCCGTGCCAATTCCTTGAGAGGCATTATTATTTTCATTGCTTTCTGCGATCGCCCCCAGATCGTCAACAATAAGACCAATATAATAATTCCCATTTCCCTGCCAGAAGGAATCGTCATATTGCGGTAAATTGAGAACTTGGCTTAAAGTATTGGTCAATTCTCCAGCATTCAAACCATTAATATCGACAAAATCGAGAAGCCGATCGCTAACGGTAATTGCCTCATCTGTAGAGAGATAAAATCCGACGCGAAATGCACCTGCGTCTCCATTGCCTGCATTTTGTACTTGGAAGTTTGCCGTAATGCTCGTCCCGGTATTGACGCTATTACTGGTAATATCAAATGAGTTTGCTTTCAAGTCGATCGCGGCGGGAAGGATAATCTCAATACTATCTAAATCCGTGCCGATTCCTTGACTAGCATTATTATTTTCATTGCTTTCCGCGATCGCTCCCAAATCGTCAAGAATCATCCCGATATAGTAATTTCCGCTTCCTTGCCAGAAAGGATCGTCCCCGTCTGGTATATTGAGAACTTGGCTTAAAATATTGCTAGATTCTCCCGCATTTAAGGAATCAAAATCGACAAAACTGAGGAGGCGATCGTTAACGGTAATGGTTGCATCAGTCGAAAGATAAAATCCCGCACGAAATGTCCCCGAAGCGCTATTTCCTAAGTTTTGCAATTGGAAATTTGCCGTGACACTCGCTCCTGCATCGGCACTATTACTGGTAATATCAAAAGATTGCCCTCTCAGGTCGATCGTTGACGCAGGCGCGATCGCAAAACTGCGTTCGAATTGGTCGCTTGCCAGTCCGCCAATATCGTAAGCTGTTGCTTGTAAAGTATAGTTACCCAGTTCTAGATTCCAATCGGCGATCGCATAAGTTTCGCTAAAACTTGCCCATTTATCATTCCAAGTTGCCGGGGTTAAATTCGTGATTTCGCCAATATCTGCGAGCTTACTCCCATTTTGCCATAAGCTCAAACTAACCTTATCTAAATCTTGCGCTCCATCTTCATCCATCACCCAACCCCGTTCTAGGGCTAGAGTATCGGTGAGGGTATAACTATTGCTATCTAAGCTAAATTGTAGTGATGTGGGTTGCTGATTAACGGGAGTCGGGTCGATGATTTGTAGCGATCGCTCAAACGTATTGCTATTCGCTTGTGTTTGATCGTAAGCAACACCTCGTAACGTATAATTGCCCGAACTTAATCCCAAGTTAGCAATTTCATAATCATAGCTAAAACTCGCCCATTTGTCGTTCCAAGGTGCAGGATTTAAAACATTCAGAGATTGAGCGTCAAGTTCGCTCCCATTTTGCCATAAACTAAAAACAATATTGGCGAGATCGCTTGCACCATCGAGATCGTTAATCCATCCCGATTGAATTTGAATCGTATCGGTGGCTTCATAAGCATTTTGGGATAAGTTAAAAACTAAATTCTGGGGCGCATTATTATCATTACTTTGGATTGATTCAATTAAAAAACTGCGTTGGAAAAGATTGCTTGTCACCCCAAAACTGTCTCGTGCTTGTCCGACGATCTGATAAGTTCCCCCAGTCAGAGATAGACTCGCCAAATCAAGTTGAAAGCCGAAATTAGACCACTTATCATCCCAAGTCGCAATATTAAAATTTGTTACAGTTCCCACATTACCGAGAGAGTTTCCATTCTCGATCAACTCAAAACTAATAGAAGCAATATCTTCACCACCATTCCCATC
>JBCCVR010000305.1:0-4900 GCA_039194995.1 Cyanobacteria bacterium P01_E01_bin.42
AGTTCGTTATTGGGGATTTACGTTGAGGGGGGAGATTTTCAAGGAGCAATACTGAAAGATGTTCGTTTTGGGAGTCCTGATATAGGTAAAAGTATACTCAAAAATGCAGCTAGCATGGAAAATGTAAAATTCGGTTATTTTGACTAAATCTAGGATAAAATCAAACCCAAATCTACGATCGCATTCTCTCCCCAAACCAAGACGCGCGATCGCCGAGCCGGAAGAAGAGCCAGCGATCGCCAAATGCTACGATTAAGAAAAACGCAATGTTCTCTGATGAGTGGCCGCAATCCCATTGGCATCTTAATTGTTGAAGATGAAGCCGTAACCCGAAAGCGACTTCAGGCTCATTGCGATCGCCAAGGATACGCCACCCAAGCCGTCGCCAGCAAACGAGAAGCCCTCGATCGCCTCCAATGCGATCGCCCGCAAATCGTTCTTTTGGACGTTCTCCTACCAGACTCTTCCGATTTTCAACTCGCTGCCCGTATCGGCGAACAGCGCAATTGCGGTTTAATTATTATCAGTTCCCTCTGCGATCGCGATTATCGCCTACAAGGACTGCGAGCAGGGGCGGACGACTATTTGAGCAAACCCGTCGATACCGAAGAATTACTCCTAAAAATTGCCAATTTAGCCAGTCGCATTCAACCAGAAGTCGGATTATCGCAATCCTTTCAATTTGAGGGCTGGACTTTTGCTCCCGATCGCTGCGAACTGTGGCGAGAATCCCGCAAAATTATTGCTTTAACTGCCAAAGAACAGGAACTATTATTAATTTTTGTTCGTTCTCCCAAACAACTTTTTTCCCGCGATCGCCTCTTGGAAATCTTAGTTTCCTCCGAGAAGGATTGTAGCGATCGCGCCATCGATTCTCGCATCGCCCGCCTGCGAAAAAAACTCGAAGTCAACCCGCGATCGCCTAAAATTTTACAATCGGTCTATGGGGGAGGATATCGCTTCAATGCAGAGGTTCGCATCGTCGATCGCCCGTCTGGTTCGTAGATTGTTTCCCAAACAATTATTCTCACTGAATGCTTTCCTCTCCAAACTCCCCGTGCAAGAGGTCTTATCGGTGCTGGGGTTGGGGAGACAACCAAAACCCAAATATCGCGATCGCCGATGGTGGCAAATATTCCATACGCGAATTGCCATCTTAGTGTCAAGCTATTCGATCGGTTTTCCGCTCCTATTTCCCTTCCTCCATCGCGCCTCAATCGTAGCCCATCTTCCCTTGAAACTTTATGTGGCTTGGGAATTTGGTGGCATTGTTGGCGCATTTGTTGCCGTGATTTTAATGCCGATTGACGTACTGGCAGTGTATTGGGTTGGAGGAACGGAACATTTACATTTAATCTCTACTCCCTTTTGGACGGGACAAGTAGGAGGAATGTTGTTTGCGTATACCCTCGGTCAAGCCGGACAATTACAAAAACGGTTGCGTCGAGAACTCGAGAAAACGAAAGCACTCCAACAAAAACTCCAACAGGAAAAAGAGAATGCAGAGATTGCCAATCGCGCTAAAGATACATTATTGATGAGCATTAGTCACGATCTGCGAACCCCTATGAGCGCGATCGCCCAAACCGCCCAACTCTTACGCTACGATATCGATCGCGATCGCCGTCTTTCCCTCATCGATAATATCGAAACTTCAACCCATCAACTCTTACAAACCGTTAACGATCTCCTCTCTCTCTATCGCAGTAATATCAGCACGATCGCCGAAGTTGCCGAACCCTTTCACCTGCGACAATCCATTGCAGAGATAGTTCGCTTGATACAGCCGCTTTTTACCGAGAAAGGATTGACGTTACGCGATCGCATTGCCGCAGACATACCCGATCGACTTTCTGGCTTTCCCAAACTCTTGCGCCAAGTTCTCTTTAATCTTCTGGGCAATAGCCTCAAATATACCGATCGCGGTGGGGTGGAAATTGCCGTTACCCTGCAAAAACAGGAAGGAGAAACCATTGACTTACTCTTTTCTCTGCGGGATACCGGGCGAGGCATTCCTTCAGAGCAGATTCCGAGAATTTTGGATGAATCCTATCGTTTTTCTCGCTTGGATGGGGAAAGCGAGGGCTATGGGTTGGGGTTGGGCAACTGTCAGCGCATGGTTGCCAAAATGGGAGGAAGATTGCAGATCGAGTCCGTGGAAGGGCAGGGAACGACGATTTTTCTCGCTTTGAGCTTTCGGAAAGTTCATGCAACGGATATCTTTGCACCGAAGCGATCGCGATCGGATTTTGTCCCCTCTCTTCATCCAGTACGAAATAAGATACGGGTATTATTGGTAGAAGATGATGCAGTTAATTTAGCAACAGTCGTGGAAATGTTGCAGCTTTTAAATTGTGAAGTTACGGCGACGACGAACGGTTTAGAAGCCCTCGCCCAAAGTAACAAAGAAGAATTTAACCTCGCGATCGTAGATATGCAACTTCCGGATATGACAGGGGTGGAGATTGTGGGAGATCTGCAAAAATACAGAGAGAAAGTTCCCTATACAGTGCTGCTCACAGCGAATATTCTCTTAGCATCCCTACAAGATTCTTTGCGTTCCCCGATCGACCTCATTTTAACAAAACCGCTCCGTTTTGCCGAACTGCAACGCATTCTCGATCGCCTTACAACTCCTGAAGAAAAGCGATCGCAGGGATCTTTCCCTTGTTTGGATCGCGATTTTTTAGAGCGAGAAACTGACATTCTGGGGATAGAGATGATGGGTCAACTCTGGGAAACGTTTCGCGAGACGGCTTTACCCGTTCTTGATAAATGTTTGTTGGCTTATGCCACAGAAGAAGATCGACAATGCGCCCTTCACGCCCATCATTTGAGCAGTGCGGCGGCAAATTTAGGTTTAATTGCACTGGCAAAGGCGGCGAAGGAAGTCGAGCAAGTTTGCGATCGCGGCGATCGCTTGCAACTGTACGATCTCCTCAAGGATTTAGTCGCCGAATGCGATCGGGGTAAGGAAGAATTAGAGGCGTTTTTTGGCGATCGTTAAATTTCATCATTGAGAGATAGACTCGCTTGGGAATTTCCGTATCGAGGAACTATACAAAACTTTACAAAAATATCCCCTTTTGCCATATTTCTGACATATTCTTTGTTTAATATTGGAAATACTCAAGAATAATCTCGATACTTACACGAGCGCGATCTTTTTGAGTCTTCGCTCCCAAGGGTTTGCTATATTTCTAGATTTTTAGGTGATTGCCATGACTTCCAAACAGAAAGCCTACCAACAACAATCCCGCAAGAGCGTCCAGACAAAGCGATCTCGCCCTGCCAAAAGGCAACCAACTCGCGACGAGGGCGATTCTCAGTTTGCAAATTTCCCCCCTCAGGCGACTATTGATAACGTTTCCCAGTCTTCTGTGGTGCAAGCGAAATTGCAAATCGGGGAAGTGGGAGATAAATACGAACAAGAAGCCGATCGCGTTGCCAAAGCGACGGTAGAACAAATTAATGCCCCAGAAGCGCAACAGGTGCAGCGAGATATCCTTCCTCAATCGGAAGAGGAATTGCAGATGAAACCCTTGGCAGAAAAACAAGTATTGCAAGCCAAATCCATCCCCACAATTAGCCCTTTAAATACGCCTAAAATTTCCCTACAAGCCAAAGGTGTGGGAGGAGGAGAAACCAGTCAAGATTTAGAGGCTAATATCAATAGCGCGAAGAGTGGGGGACAGTCTTTAGCCCCCGATCTGCAAGCAAAAATGGGGCGGGCAATGGGAGCAGATTTCAGCAATGTTAAAGTCCATGCTGACAGTCAATCCGATAGCTTGAACCAGTCTCTACAAGCGAAAGCATTTACCACCGGACAGCATATCTTTTTCAAGAAGTCGGAATACAATCCTGCAAGTAAGGGCGGACAAGAATTAATCGCTCATGAGTTAACTCATGTGGTGCAGCAAAATAGTAACGCCGTTCAATGTAAAGAAGATACAATCGTGCAAAGACTTGGTATCAAGAAAAAACCAAACAAGGAAAATGTCAAGCTCTTACTGCCTTTTTTGCGTACCTCTTCCGCAATCAAAAAGAAAGCACTGAGAGATATACAAGTTACGGATTTTGTCGATCTCGGACAGGATAGATTAAGCGCTCCGATTAAAGATTTAGGGCTTTTTAAAGCAATGTCCTGGTTCTGTGGAACTGAATTTTCTACAGAAAATACAAATACAATTTTATTGATCAGAGCCATGCGAGATGATTCTCTCGACCAACTGATGGCAGTCATCGAACGAATCAACCCCAAAATGCACGATTATAAATATCAACGCTATCTACCGAGAGCGTCTTATTATTTTGGCGGGACACCAGAAGATGTTAATTTACCGAGCAGTGTCTCAAATACGTTGTTCGAACATTACACGATTATCCGCAATATGACGCACGATGAAAATGACAAGCGAAGATCTTCAGATGATTGGGATATTGACTTAATGGTCGATACGCAAATTGCAATGCTCCATGACTTTGAACCCGTGAAAAGGCAATTATTTAGCCTTCTAGGCGATACAAAGACGCGATTCACGAGTAATGTAGATATAACACAAGCGGCATCTCTCGTTAAAAGTTTAGGGAAAATTCCGGGCGGCGCAATGAAAGCACGGATATTGGGAGGATATAACGAATCAGGAGGACCGACAACAAGGAAAAGAAGATAATCTATTATCTTTTCCTCTCTTTTATTTTTACTGGGAGTGATTGGTAAGTTGCGAAGACAGTTCAAGAACTATTAATGTCTTTAAAAATCGCAGGTTTGCATAACACTCCCAACGTTTCTTTTGCTTCAATTTTAGTGCTTTACCATCATGTACGCTGCCGAGACTCAATATAATCTCGAAACACTTTATCGAGAAATTGCCAAAATTCGCACCCTGTTAGAAAGCTA
>JBCCVR010000306.1:0-4863 GCA_039194995.1 Cyanobacteria bacterium P01_E01_bin.42
CCGTCACGGGCAAAACGATCGGCGAAGAGCTTGACCTGATCGAACGCGAGGCCGATGGCCAGGTGATCTATCCTATCGAAACACCGATCACAGCGACCGGCGGCGTTGTCGGCCTCAAAGGCAACCTCGCCCCGCAGGGCGCCATCGTGAAAGTGGCCGGTATGAGCGAGGAAGAACAGCGGTTCACAGGCCCTGCGCGCGTGTTTGAATGCGAGGAGGATGCGTTCGAGGCGGTCAAGGCACGCGCCTACAAGGAAGGCGAAGTGATCCGAGCACGCTTTGCTCTCGCGGGGTCAATTCAATTTTGATGGGGGAAGGGGTGGGGACAATGCCGGGATTTTGATTCAGCATTCCCTTAATCGCCGCAAGTTCTTTGACGATCTCATCGAGTTTGGAGCTGTCCTCTCCCGTTTCCCCCGCAGTACGCCGTTGTAGCAAGTTACGGACGATCGCCATCAGTTCTTCCGGTTCAAAGGGTTTGGGGAGATAGGCATCGACTCCCGCTTGATAGCCTTGAATGCGATCGCTTGTCATGCCTCGGGCGGTGAGAAAGACGACGGGGAGGGTTTTGAAGCGGGGATCGTCCCGCAGTTGTTGCAAAAATTGGTAGCCATCCACTTGCGGCATCATCACATCGGAGATGACGAGATCGGGGGGATTGGTTTCGAGGACTTTCCAGGCTTCCTCCGCACCGGGTACCGCCGTTACGGTAAACTCTTCGTCATCTTCGAGGTAGGCTTGGACGGCGTTTCTGAGGCTGGGTTCGTCGTCTACGAGCAGAAGTTTGGGAATATCTGACATATCGATCGCTGGGGAATGGGGATTGCTATATTTTTCACTCTAGCAAGTTTGCGATCGCCTTGGCGAAAGAAAGGTTCGGTTAACCGAACTTGCTTTTTGAGACAATAGTTAAAATACTTGACTGAAAAGAGTTTCAAGGATTTCGTTTTTCATCTAGAAAAGTTGGGTTAACCGAAGAAATGGTAGCGCGATCGCTCATTCTCTTGCCTTCGAACGAGGCGATCGCATCTATAGCCAAAGCGATTAATAATCAGAAATCCATTCAAACCGGGCATTAACAGCATCCCAGTTGACGACATTCCACCACGCTTTCAGATAATCCGTGCGATTATTTTGGTATTTCAAGTAATAAGCGTGTTCCCAAACATCGTTACCCAAGAGCGGATAACTGCCAATTAGAAACGGGCTATCTTGATTGGGGGTGCTGATGACATCCAGAGAACCATCCTGTTTGAGAACCAACCAAGCCCAACCGCTACCAAAACGCTTACCCCCAGCATCGTTAAAAGCACTTTGGAAGCTCTCAAAATCGCCAAATTCTGCCGCGATCGCCTCAGCAATTTCACCAGTCGGTTTGCCGCCGCCATCGGGGGACATCATCGCCCAAAATAAACTATGATTGGCATGACCGCCGCCATTATCCCGCACGGTTTGGCGGATATCTTCCGGCAGGCGATCCAGATTAACTAGCAATGCCTCGACGGGTTGTCCCTTCAATTCCGGGTGTTTGGCGATCGCGGCGTTGAGTTTACTCACATAGCCAGCATGATGTTTGTCGTGGTGTAACATCATGGTTTGAGTATCGATATAGGGATTGAGAGAATCGTAATCGTAGGGAAGGGGGGGTAAAATGAATTCGCCGTCCTCACTAGCAAGGGCATAATCGGGCAATCCGTACTCTGCCGATAATACAGAGGGTTGCCAAAGCGGCCAAATGAGAAAAGCGAGGGCTACAAATAGTCCCAAAATACTCCAACGTTTAACATTCATTGTTTTCAAGCTCTAGTAAGTTAGCAATGCTGAACTAAAAGTTTTCGTCATTCAATTTTTGCATTTTTTCGTCCCCAAATCTCGGCGATCGCTAATTTTTCGATAGGAGACTCGTGGGGAATTATGGCGATCGCCTCTTTGTTTGAATTGATAATTTTGAATTTTGAATTGATGAGTCCTCTTCGAGAGGACTTTTCGTATGAGACGGGGGTTTTGAACCCTCGGCGGATCGCGATACCGATTGATGTTTTTGCAGTTTGGCGATCGCGCAAACAGGGGGAAAATGCGATCGCCGAGCGGATATTTCGTCTCCGGGACAAACTGCGATTAAGATTGAAACTCAATTCGCTGGCGGATCGCTTCTTCCATAATTTTGATATTCTCTTCGATGGGAATGCCTTCGGGAGTACAGGGAGGGGGGTATATGGTAGCTTGTTCATCTGGTGTTCTGCGATCGATGAGGGCGTTAATTGCTGCCGAATCATCCCGATGGCTTAAGACATATGCCGTCAATTCTTGGGTGGTCATTTGGTCGAATTTAGGATTCATTGATAAACCTCCAATGTCCGTTAGGAAAGACGAGAATTTGTAAGTTGTCTGCTGCTAAAATAAAAACATATCGCTGTTGGGGATCGAAACGAAAGACTCGAATATCCCTGTAACCATTGGATAGCATTTGACAGACGCGCACGCAGGTTTGTGCTTGGTTGTTGGTAGGCTGCACGATCGCTTCCTCAATTATGACAGAATTTCTAGATTATCATTGGGGAAGCGCGATCGCTCGTCGGAATTCCCGCTCAATTTCCCCAAAAATGACTAAAATGAGAAAAAAGTTCTAGCACTTTCCCGATGAACCAAGAAGGAAATAACACCAACACGGAAGAATATTTACACTTTTTAGAAGAAGTGATGCAAGCAGTTTCGGAGAATTGGAATGATTCTACTCCGGTTCATGCTATCCTGCGAGAAAATTTAGATAAATTAGATTTTCAGTTTGCCGAAATATTGCAAACATGGGCAACTGAAAAAATAGAAAAGGCGACACGTTTTCAGGCTGAATCGATTGCGATCAATCTCCGCAATTTTAGCATAGATCTCTTTGATTTTCCTCTTGGAAATAGAGCGAATAATATTGAAATTGCTATTATTTGCTTAGAAATTCGCTCGCAGGTATTTACCCGAGAGAACTCTCCTGAAAGGTGGGCAAACACTCAAGAGAGTTTTGGAAATTACTATTCCAATCGAATAAAAGGAGAAAAGAAAGAGAATCTAGAAAATGCGATCTCCTGCTATCAAACTGCTTTACAAATCCATACTCGCGATGCTTTTCCTCAAGATTGGGCAAATATTCAAGGGAATCTGGGAAATGCTTATCAGGATCGAATAAAAGGCGAAAAGAAAGAGAATCTAGAAAATGCGATCGCTTGCTATCAGGACACTTTACAAGTCTGTACTCGTGATGCCTTTCCTCAATATTGGGCAAATACTCAAAAGAGTCTGGGGATTGCTTATCGAAATCGAATAAAAGGCGAAAAGAAAGAGAATCTAGAAAATGCGATCGCCTGCTTTCAAGCCGCTTTACAAATCCATACTCGCGATGTCTTTCCTCAAGATTGGGCAAGGACTCAAATTGGTCTGGGGATTGCCTATTTTTATCGAATACAAGGTGAACGAAACAAAAACCTTGAAAAGACAATTGTTGCTTTCCAAGCTGCCTCACAAGTTTTGACTCACGAGGCCTTTCCTCAAGATTGGGCAATGCTACAACATAATCTAGGAGAAGCCTATATAGAGAGAATTAGAGGAGAGAGAGGGAAAAATTTAGAAGAAGCGATCGCCATTCTTAAAACTGCTTTAGAAGTTCGTACTCGTGATGCTTTTCCCGAAAATTGGGCAATGACAAAAGATAATTTAGGAGTTGCCTATCTTAACCGCATCCAAGGAGAGAGAGAGGACAATCTAGAAACCGCAATAAACTATCATCAACAGGCACTAGAAATCTTTACTCGCGAATCCTTTCCTGAAAATTTTGCCCAAGCACAAACTAATCTCGGTACGGCTTTCAAAGCACAATTTGACGAACTTGGCAACCTTGAAGATTTGACCCGAGCTATTACTGCTTACAAACAAGCTGTTAGCATATACCAAGACGGTGCTTATGGTAGCGAACCCCTAGCACAAGTCCTGTATCGCTTGGGGTTTGCCCTCATGCAGCAAGGAAGCTACTCCCAAGCTATTTCGACCCTAGAACGTGCTAGAGTCCTCCAAAGTCAGCGCAAAGATATTATTGGCTTGGCAACTACCCTCTTTACCCTCGCGGGTGTCTACCACCGTACTAATTATTTCCAAGAAGCACGGCTTTACTTTAAAGAGAGTTTGCGCCTCTTTCGTCGCCTCCAAGAGCCGAAAAAAATCGCCGCCGTCCTCACCAGCCTCGGTAACGTAGAAATGCAGCTATTGCGATTTGACTGCGCCCGCGACCATTTAGAAGAAGCACGAACGTATTATGATAGCCATAACAATGCCCCCAGACTCGCAGAAGTCAACAAACTCTTAAACTGGATCGAAGAGGAATTAGAAAATGTCAACTCTCAGTCGTTACAAAGCGACCCTGCAAAAGTGGGGTCTTAAAGAAAATCCTTTTCGTCCTATCCCTCCCGACGATCCCCAAGAACTCGCCCGCATTTTCTACGGTAGAACCGATAAAATCGAACTGGCACTTCCCGCTCTCTACGAAGGTCGAAATATTCTCATTCGCGGTGCTTGGGGCATTGGCAAAACCGCTACAATTCTTACTTTGCTCCATCGACTGCAAGCCGAAGTCGCCGAACTAAATGAAGAAATGTTAGTTCTCTATTTTGGCAGCATTCCGGGAGACAGTCCCAACGATTTTTATCGCGCCCTTTTATTCGGTCTTGCCGATACTTTGAAAGAAAAAGATGAAGAAGCCGCCGCAATTTTCGACAGCATTCGCGGCGTATCTTTCACCAAAGCCAAGAAAAACATTGAAGGCAAAGTAAATCTCGGTATTCTTTCCTTGGGTGCAAAACCAACCCCCAGTGAAGTTCAAGC
>JBCCVR010000307.1:0-4725 GCA_039194995.1 Cyanobacteria bacterium P01_E01_bin.42
AGCAGTGGGAGACCATCGAAAAGGTAAGAGTGGTCGAAAACCAATGCTCAATGAAGTGCAAGTGGCTCAGTTGTGGCAAGCCCTGCAAGAACAACCCGGAGATTGTCACTCATCTTGACGGGCAAGTTTTTGAACAGATGTTGGTCTCCTTTGCTAGGGATTTGGGATTGGGCAAGGATAAACGAGTTATTCTCGCTCTCGACCAAGCCCGTTTTCATACCAGTGCCAAAATTCAAGTCCGTGATGGCATCGAATTGTTCTTTTTTCCTCCTAAATCTCCCGAACTCCAGCCGGCTGAACGTCTCTGGCCTTTGACTAACGAAGCGATCGCCAACGATACTTTTGATGATTTGGCCGCTTTAGAAGAAGTCACGGCTCATCAATGTCGGGTCTTGATAGAACGACCCGAACAAGTGCGTGGTGTGGCTGCATTTGATTGGTGGTGTGAGGCTGTTGCTCCTTAATCTATATTCATTAACCGGATTTGATATTACTGAAAAACAAGCTCAGTATTTCGGGATAGAATCTTATGGTCGATTGAGTCCAAAAATGACCCAAAATGCTCTCCTAATTTGTGCTAATCAATCCTATCAAAGTGCAGAAAGAGACTTGTGGAGTCTTACGGAAATTAAAATTTCTCATAGCAGTCTACACAGATTAGTCAATCGGCAGGATATCCAATTACCAGAATCTAAGTTGGGAGTACAAGAAATTGCCTTGGATGGAGGAAAAGTCAGGCTACGGACAGAAGAATAAGGAAAATCTTGTGAATGGAAAGACTACAAAGCGGCTGTTCTTAATGGAGTCTATTATGGAGCCTTTTTTCAAGCTCATCCAAGTTTGATAGATTGGTTGAACTCTCAAAAATTGCTCTCACCTTTATTTTGTCTCGGAGATGGACATCCCGGAATTTGGAATTTATATCAAGAGGTAGGAAACCCAGAACAACGACAAGACATTTTAGATTGGTATCATCTTAAGGAAAATTTATACAAAATCAAAACAACATCAGCCCAACTCAAAAAAATAGAATCTCTTCTTTGGTTCGGTAAAGTTGATGGAGTATTTAAGAGATCAAACACTCTTCACACTTCTGAAGTTATTAATTTTAAAAATTATCTCAAAAGACATAGCGATCGCATTATTAATTATGCGCTTTATCATACCGAAAAAATCAATTCTATTGGCTCAGGAGCAATTAAATCTGGTATTAAACAAATTGGACAACGTGTTAAAATATCCGGAGCACAGTGGCATCTTATCAATGTTCCTCGAATTCTCTCTGTTCGCTGTGCTTACCTCAATGGCTCTTTCGCTTAGGATTCTTTTGACATTAAGGATATATTTACAAATTTGAGATGCACCTGGTTATCACAAGCGGTAACTTATTGATAGCATCGATAGAAAGAACCAGAACGGGTCTTTTTCCCGACTGTTCTTTTCCTTGTATGGGATTCAAATTAACAAAATAAATTTCTCCTCTATGAATGGTCATTCGTTTTCTAATCCATCCATTTCAGCTATTGCAAATTCGCGATCGATCGCTTTAATTTCTTGTTGAATATCCCGATCGCTGGCAAGGTCTTCGAGTTGTTTTTCCAGTGAAGATCGATCGGCAAATTGGCTCGTGTTTTGTATGCGATCGCGAATTTGTTGGGTTAATCGTTCTAAAAGCCACTGCTGTTCTGCTAAAGATAAATTTTGGAGAGCGCGATCGAGTTCTAGTAATTCAGGTGACATTATTTTAGCACTTGAGTCCGAGATAGAATGTTTTGAGACATCTTCTAGCAATCCTAACTCAATTCTGTCAAGGCGATCGCGACTATATGGAAAGTCAAGCTATTCGAGATCGATGCGATCGCCTGATGATGAAATTGTCCACTCAGCCGCGATCGCGCCTTGGAAACTCATATCCCTTAAGCTACTTTCCCCGTTGCGGTAGAATTGAAGAGTCAAGTTAACAAGACGAGAGAGGGAATCTTGAATATCGTTCAAAAAGCCTTCTATTTCGGCATGGGTGTTGCGTCCTATGCTGGCGAAAAAGCGGGCGAACAGTTGCAACAGTTGCAAGTTCAGGCGCAAAAATTGGCCGATGAAATGGTCAAACGCGGCGAACTGAGTACGGAAGAAGCCAGTAAATTTGTAGACGATCTGGTGAAAAAGGCACAGCAACCCATTGTTGAAGAAGCAAACTCCCCCGAACCCCAAAAAGAACCCCGACGGATCGAAATTTTAGAGGAAGGTGATTCCCCCTCGGAAGAAAGCGAAAACACCGAAGATGCGGAACGACTGCGAAAGCAAGTGGAAGCCCTGCAAGACGAATTGCGTCGCTTGCAAAATGAATGATTTTAATTCACTTTTAAAATGCCCGCCTCACTGCTATGGTAAGCGGCAGGTATTCTCGTTCATCACCGATTCTTGAAATATGAGCCAAAGCGATCGCATTGCATCTCCAGAACAAGCCCCAGAGGTTAAATATGGGGAAAGATTAATTGCCGAGGGGGAATTAATTACTTTTCCCAACCCCCGTACCGGACGCAAATACGATATTTCCATTACTTTGCCGGAATTTACTTGTAAGTGTCCTTTCTCTGGCTATCCCGATTTTGCCACGATTTATATTACTTATTCCCCGGATCAACGAGTCGTAGAACTCAAAGCCTTAAAACTTTATATCAATAGCTATCGCGATCGCTATATTTCCCACGAAGAATCGGTCAATCAAATTTTAGATGATTTTGTTGCGGCTTGCGATCCCTTGGAAGTCCACGTGAAAGGTGATTTTACCCCCCGAGGAAACGTCCACACTGTCATTGATGTCCGACATCAAAAAGAAGCGTCTTAACCCGCTAAACTCAGATTAAACAAGGAATAAATTGCCGCTAGAGGAACTCTTTTAGGCGATCGCAGTCAGAGAAATTGTGGGTTGAGTTAAGCCATGAAACCCAACTTTTTTCGGTTTAGCCTGTTGGGTTTCATTTTATTCTCTCAAAGCTGAAGATCGAGAAGCTCTTATTAATTCAGATAAGCTCATTACGGAAAGATCTAAAATTCATGTCGATTATTAATGTCGAAAATCTCAGTAAAACTTACCCCGTTGCTCTGAAAGAACCCGGTATCAAAGGGACAATTTCTCATTTTTTCAATCGTAAATATCGCCAAATCAAGGCCGTCCAAAACATCTCTTTTTCGATAGAACCGGGAGAAATTGTCGGTTTTTTAGGGCCGAATGGAGCAGGAAAAACAACGACGCTGAAAATGCTCTCCGGTTTGATTCACCCTTCTCAAGGAAAAGTCGATGTTGCGGGATATTTTCCCTTTCGCCGCCAAACTCAATTCTTGAAGAAAATGAGCTTGGTTATGGGACAAAAACAGCAGCTTTTATGGGACTTACCCGCCCTCGACTCCTTGCGAATTAATGCCGCCGTTTATCGCATTGGCGATCGCGAATTCAAACAGCGCTTAGAAGAGCTAGAAAATCTGCTTTCCCTCCAAGGAAAGCTCACCCAACCCGTGCGCAAACTCTCCCTCGGAGAACGCATGAAAGCGGAACTTTTAGCCGCCCTCCTCCATCATCCCCAAGTGTTATTTTTAGACGAACCGACGTTAGGATTAGATGTGAATGCCCAAGCTGCGGTGCGGGAGTTCCTACGCGAGTACAATCAGCGCTATGATGCCACTATTCTCCTCACCAGTCACTATATGGCAGATATTACGGCGTTATGTCGGCGCGTACTGTTAATTTATGAGGGAGAATTAATGTATGATGGCAGCTTAGAAGGGTTACTCGAACGGTTTGCCCCCTGTCGGGAAGTCAAGGTGGAATTGGCGAATATTTTGCCCGAAGATAAACTGACGTTGTACGGCGATATTAAAGCGATCGCGGGGCGAGAGGTGAGGTTTATCGTGCGTCGGGAAGATTTAACCCAAACGGTTGAGAAAATTTTGGCACAACTTCCCATCTTAGATCTCAGTATTACCGATCCCCCCATTGAAGAAGTTATCGGCCGTTTATTTGCAACAGGAGTAACTGAATGAAGTGGCTGTGGACACGTACTTTAACCCTACTTTCTGTCTATTATGCCCACATGGTGGAATATCGGGCAGAATTATTTTTTTGGATGCTTTCTGGCTCATTTCCCATTATTTTAATGGGGGTTTGGATGGAAGCCTCTCGCGGGGGACAATTTGGCTTGAGTGCGATTGATTTTGCCCGTTATTTTATCGCTGTCTTTATCGTACGCCAATTTACGATCGTTTGGGTGGTTTGGGAGTTTGAAAAAGAAATCGTGCAGGGTAAATTATCCTTGCGCTTGTTACAACCGATCGACCCCGTTTGGCATCATATCGCGGCCCATATTTCGGAACGCTTTGCACGTTTGCCTTTTGTGATTGTCTTGATTGTTTTGTTCTTTCTCCTTTACCCGGAAGCCTTTTGGGTACCGGATCTGGGGCAAATTGTTGCGGGATCGATCGCCACTTTACTCGCTGTTTCCTTACGCTTTCTCTTGCAGTATACCTCAGCAATGCTGTCATTTTGGACCGAACGAGCCAGTGCGATCGAACAGTTTCTCTTTCTCTTTTACCTCTTTTTTGCCGGCTATATCGCGCCCCTCGATGTTTTTCCTGCTTGGGCGATCGCGATCGCCCAAAGGACACCCAACCCATAATTTCTCTATTTTCCGGCAGCAATTTTTTTAGGCTTTTAAGTAGGTCTCGGACGTG
>JBCCVR010000308.1:0-4649 GCA_039194995.1 Cyanobacteria bacterium P01_E01_bin.42
AAAAAAACGCAAAATTATTTTGTATGACTCTGGCGATATGTTCTAATAAAGCCACAGAATGGTCTAGATTCTCTCATTATATTTTGGAATAACTGTGAAAACTATTGTTTATCAATCTTTCCAAGCCAATGAAACACCTGCATGGGTCGAACGCTGTTTGGAAACTGTTCGAGATTGGGCAATTTTTCAACGATTTGATTATCAGAGGGAAGATAATTTTTTTGATTATGTCCCCGATTGGTATATTGATAAAGTTCAAGGAAAAATTAATGTTATTGCCGATTTAGCGCGCTTGCAACTTGCCAAAAAGTTTCTAGAAGAAGGATACGATCGCGCCATTTGGATGGATGCTGATATTGTCGTTTTCGATCGCGATCGCTTAAAAATTGAGACCGCAGAAAATTATTTAGTCTGTCGCGAAGTCTGGTTAGATACAGCAGATGGGATCGATTTGGGAAAAGGAGAGATTTTTTGCACCCAAAAAGTGACTAATTCTCTCATCATGTTTACTAAACACAATAATTTTTTAGATTTTTACATTGATGCCTGTCAATCTATTGTTAAAAAGAATACCGGTTATTTATCTAAACTTTGCGTCAGCACGAAATTTTTGACCCAATTACACGAACTGGTCGAACTGCCCTTATTCCATCAAATTGGCTTATTCAGTCCCATTCTCATGCATGGAATCGTTAAAAATGAGCCAGAGATATTAAATCTCTACGGGCGATCTCTAGAAGCTCCAGTATATGCTGCTAATCTATGTTTTTCATTTAGAAATAAAGCGTATAAAGGCTTATCAATTCCCGATTCTCTCTTTGCAGAAACAATCGAAAGATTAATTACCACTCAAGGAGAGACAATCAATCAAAATCTTGTTTCCGCGATCGCCCGATAATATGGAGTCTATCTCATGTCAAACTCAGAAATGCTTCCCGTAAAATCCTCTCAATTTGCTTGTGCTGCATGGGGATGGAGAGAAGTCGAAATTTTGGATTATTTCCAATGGATCAAAAGTCTTGATATTCAAGCCGTCGAAGTTAATGCCCATCCCAACGCCCCCAAACATTTGCTCGATCGCGGTGGTGAAGAAGCCATCCGCAATATTGCTGCTTGGGCTGAAGAATCAGGAGTGGATATTATTTGCGTAGCTGGACGCAATAACTTTGCAACTCCAGAAGAATCGGTACTCGAAGAACAGCTACAAAAAGTTCGCGGTTTTATCGATGCTGCGAAGATTTTAGGGGCAAAATTCGTTCGGCTTTTGTCTGGGGAGCATCGTAATGATAGCCCTCCTATCGAGGTATTTCCTCAGCTACAACGCGCATTTACAACAGTCGGTAATTATGCGGAAGAACGGGGCATTAAAATCACAATTGAAAATCATGGTGGACCCACAGCAACGGGTCAAAGGATCGCTAGAATTATGGAAGGCGTGCAAAGTGCGGCAGTTGGACTCAATTACGATCCGGCAAATTTTTTAAACCAAGGAACTGACCCGTTAATGGCACTGCGCTATATTTTACCTTGGGTCAATTACAGCCATTGGAAGGATGTTCGCTGGGTTGATAATGCACCGCAATTTTGTGCTTTTGGTGAAGGAGAAATTAACTGGCTGCCAATTATTCAAGAACTCCGTAATTCTGGCTATCAGGGCTATTGGGCAGTCGAATATGAAAATCCTGAAGATGTTGAACGCGGCACGAAAGTCAGCTTGCAAAATCTTCAAGCTATGCTGAAAAACAGTTAAATAATGAGGAATCGATCGCCAAATTATGAGCTTATTCTCTTTAGAAGGTCATATTGCTTTAGTGACCGGAAGTAGTGCGGGTTTAGGGAAAGCGATCGCACTAAAATTAGGACAGCGTGGTGCTAAAGTTGCCTTAAATTATCATCGCGATCGCGATCGTGCCGAACAAACTCTAACCGCGATCCAAGAACAGGGATGCGAAGGAATTTTAGTGCAAGGTGATGCAACTAAAGAAGAAGATGTTAGAGAGATGTATGGGGCGATCGCTCGAGAATTGGGTGCTGTTGATATTTTAGTTTCAAATGCGGGAGTGGATATCCCACAGATCCCCTTCGAGGAGCAAACTTGGGATATTTTTCAAACAGCAATTGACTTTTTTATTAAGAGTCCTTATCTTCTGACTCGGGTTTGTTTGCCTACGATGAAGCAGCAAAAATGGGGACGAATTATTAACATTAGTAGCGATGTTTGTTTTCGCACAGTAAACAATTTTAGTGCTTATGTTACCGCCAAACAAGGACAGGTCGGTTTTACGCGCAGCATGGCCACGGAACTCGCTCCCTTTGGCATTACAGTCAATACAGTCGCACCGGGATGGATACCTGTAGAACGACATTTTAGCGAACCCAATTTCCAACAGAAAAAGGAGAGTTATGAAAATACCAGAGTTCCTGTAAAGCGCGTTGGTATTCCTCAAGATATTGCCGATACCGTCCTCTATTTTGCCAGCGAAGAGTCTTCTTTTGTGACGGGACAATATTTATGCGTCAATGGTGGCGTAAGTTTGATGTAGAATTCTTGCTAACTTTATTCTTTTCTCTAAAAAAATGACAACTTCTCAATCATTTCCTATTCCTTTAGACAAGTATCAGCCCTTAAGTTTAAATCCAAGCCAATCCACTTTAACAGCAGAACAGCGAAACATTCTTCAAGAAAATATTCAACTTTGTCGAGATGCGATCGTCTTTTTCACGGCTTTTAGCGAAGCAAAAGGATTAGGAGGACATACGGGAGGAGCTTACGATACCGTTCCCGAAGCGATCGCTTTAGATAGCTTCTTTCGCGGACAACCCGATCGCTTTGTCCCGATTTTCTTTGATGAAGCCGGACACCGGGTTGCTACACAATACCTGATGGCCGTCCTACGAGGCGATTTGAGTGCCGATCGTCTGCTGCATTACCGGGAGGCTCATGGGGGGCTTTTCGGACATCCCGAGCGCGGAGAGACACCGGGAATCCAATTTAGCGGGGGACGGTTGGGGCATTTGTGGCCTTATGTTAACGGGGTGGCAATGGCCAATCGCGATCGCGCTGTTTTTTGTTTGGGTTCCGATGGTTCGCAACAGGAAGGAAACGATGCAGAAGCGGCTCGCTTAGCTGTCGCTCACAATTTAAACGTCAAAATTATTGTTGATAATAACAATTCTACAATTGCCGGACACCCTTCTGAGTATTTAAAGTTCGATCTAGAAAAAACCCTAGCCGGTCATGGCTTAACCGTCCTTGCAGGGGATGGAGAAGATATAGATAATTTGTACTCTCGCCTTTGCCAAGCGATCGCCATTTCCGGCCCGGTCGCCGTCGTCAATAATCGTCCTATGTGTCCCGGTATTGCAGGTGTTGAGGGGACTCCTCTGGGTCACGATGCACTCTCGCGAGATTTAGCGATCGCCTATTTGGAAAAACGGGGTCATCTTCGGGCTATAGAACTGTTAAAAGACGCTCGAGCCGAGAAGCGAATTTACACGTTTCAAGGGTCTGGAAGCAAACCCCGACATATTTTTGATGCGACAGTAGCGGAAATTTTAAGTCAGATGAGCGATCGCGATCGGCGGGAAAAAGTCATGTGTATTGATAGTGATTTAGGCGAGTCTTGTGGCCTCAACAAAATAAGTCAAAACCATCCCGATATATTCTACAACGGCGGCATTATGGAGCGGGGAAATTTCTCGGCGGCGGCAGGATTTGGGATGGAGGCGGGGAAACAAGGAATTTTTAGTACCTACAGTGCTTTTTTAGAAATGTGCATCTCGGAAATAACGATGGCACGTTTAAATCAAGCTAATGTTTTATGCAATTTTTCCCATTCTGGAGTAGACGATCTTGCCGATAATACCTGTCATTTTGGGTTAAATATTATGTTTGCTAATAATGGCTTAGAATCAGGAGACAATACCCGCATTTATTATCCCGCAGATGCCGGACAAATGAAGGCTTGCGTCGAGACAATATTTCATCAACTGGGATTGCGCTTTCTCTTCTCCAGTCGTTCTCCCGTTCCCACTATTTTAACTGAAGATGGACGAGAAATGTATGGAGATAATTATACTTTTATCCCCGGAAAAGATGAGGTTATTCGTGAAGGAAGTGCGGGTTATATTGTTGCTTTTGGCGAACTACTTTATCGTGCTTTGAATGTTATTGAAACTTTGAAAAAAGAAGGGATTCAGGTAGGATTAATCAATAAATCGACCTTGAATGCGATCGATGAAGAAATGATGGCTAAAATTGGATCGTCTTCATTTGTTTTAGTGGTTGAGTCTCTCAATCGCCGCACGGGACTGGGGAGTAATTTTGGTTCTTGGTTATTAGAGCGTGGTTTTACGCCCAAATATGCTTATTTAGGCAGTACGAGAAAAGGCTGTGGCGGCTTAGCAGAACAATTTACTCATCAAGGTCTTGATGAAAAAGATATCGAGAAAAAAATTCGGGAGTTACTCAGTTAAATGCTATATTTAGGGTATAATGAGCTTGGCAATAATGGGGCAATGATCCGAAGGAAAAACATCTTGCCATTGTTGCCGATCGATCGCCACATCTTTGAGCTTTATGCGGCGATCGTAGTAAATTGTGTCGATCGCTGTCGTCGCTTTTCCTGTAAACCCGTGAAACGTTTTTT
>JBCCVR010000309.1:0-4588 GCA_039194995.1 Cyanobacteria bacterium P01_E01_bin.42
CAAAAATCCTTTCATCTACAGCGTTTCAATTTAGTCACGCAAAAACAAACTCTCGGTATAGAGAAAAATAATGATGAATTTTGAAAACCAACAAACCCAAACAATTACTGACTTTGGTAAACAATGGCAAAAGTATCAGGATAACGAAGGATATTACGCCTCTGTCAATTTATTATCGGATATTTTTTCTAATTTATTAGATACAAAAGATCTGAAAAATTGTCAAGTCGTAGAAATTGGGAGCGGTAGCGGGCGTATTGTGGATATGCTTTTATCGAGTGAAGTTGCCTGCGTTACGGCAGTAGAACCTTCTGAGGCTTATGAAATTCTTTGTAAAAATGTCAGTCATGCAGGCGATCGCGTCACTTGTTTACAGATAACTGGAGATGCTTTACCTCCATCTGGTAACTTTGACTATGCTTTTTCAATTGGCGTATTGCATCATATTCCCAACCCTGTTCCTGTTGTTAAAGCCGCATTTGCCAGCCTACAACCGGGAGGGCGTTTATTAATTTGGTTGTATGGAAAAGAAGGAAATCGTTTGTATTTAGCGATCGCCAAAATCATGCGTCTATTTACGACACGCTTACCCGATCGTGCTTTAGATCTTGTGGTCAAACTCCTTGATATTCCCCTCGTTATCTACCTCAGTCTTTGTAAAATTTTCCCCCTCCCCCTCCATCAATATATGAAAGGTCACTTAGGAAAATTATCCCGCCAAAATCGCCAGTTAACGATTTTCGATCAACTCAATCCAGCCTATGCCAAGTATTACACCCGTGAAGAAGCAATGGAACTCATGCAATCGGGAGGTTTTGTGGATCTAAAAATCGAGCCTCGTCATGGTTATAGTTGGACTCTTATCGGTACTAAACCCGAGTAGAAAATATGTGTGGCATTAGTGGGAAACTTTCTTGGGATAATCCTCCCGATCGCCATTTGATTCAGTGCATGAACGATCGCCTCGTGCATCGCGGTCCCGATGCAGAAGGAATTTATATCCAAGGTCCCTTAGGTTTGGGACATCGTCGTCTCTCAATTATTGATTTAAGCCAAGCCGGGAATCAACCCCTGAGCGATCGCGACGAGCAATTTTGGCTGGTTTTTAACGGCGAAATTTATAATTATCGAGAACTGCGATCGCAACTCCTGCAAACAGGGGCAAGTTTTCGCACGAAAACAGATACAGAAGTTATTATAGAGGCTTATAAATATTGGGGCGTTGACTGTTTGGAGCGTTTCAACGGCATGTTTGCCTTTGCCCTTTGGAATCGGAGGCAACAAACACTTTTTTTAGCACGCGATCGTCTTGGAATCAAACCCCTCTACTATCAAACTTTGCCCGATGGAGGAATTGTTTTTGCCTCAGAACTCAAGGCCTTGCGAGAAGACCCTCAAGTCAGCGATCGCGTTAATGTCAAAGCATTAAGTCACTATCTTTCCCTCAACTATACTTTGACTGCCGAATGTATGATTCAAGGGGTAAAAAAATTAGAAGCTGCCCATTATCTCCTCATTCAAAAAGGAAAAACCCCCCGAGAAACGCGTTACTGGAATTTAGCCGCTCATTTCCAGCAAAAGCAGCACTTTCAATCGGAAGAAGAAGCCAGCGAAGCCCTTGCAGCTTTAATTCAAGATGCCGTTAAACTGAGAACGATTGCTGATGTTCCCGTTGGAGCCTTTCTCAGTGGTGGGGTTGACTCTTCTACCATCGTTGCCAACCTCTGTCATTTGCGACCCAGCAATCGCAATTTAACCTTTAGTATTGGGTTTCAAGAGAAAAGCTATAACGAACTCGAACAGGCACGTTTTGTTGCTAATTTTCTCAAAGTTTCTCATCGCGATCGTATCATCACCTCAAAAATGACCGATTGCCTTCCTCAAATAGTATGGCACGCAGACGAACCCTTCGCCGATACTTCCATCATTCCCATGTACTATCTCGCACAACTAGCACGCCAGTCTGTTACCGTTTGTCTATCGGGGGATGGTGCCGATGAAATTTTTGCCGGTTACGAAACCTATAGTGCCGATCGATTGCATCAGTGGTCGAGATCGCTTCCCAACTGGACTATCAACTGGATGATGCGATCGGTGGATCGTTTTCTACCCATTAGTTACAACAAAGTTAGCTTTGACTACAAACTGCGAAAATTCCTTGCGGGGCATTCTTACACCCCCATACAGGCTCATTATTCTTGGCGAACGATTTTTTCAGAAGAAGAAAAACAATCTCTTCTTCCCGACTATAAAAGCGACCTTGAAGAAGCAAATCCCTTGCAATATTTTCAGCAATATCAACAAGATGTCCCTGAGTGTCATTATCTCGACCAAGCGATGTATGTTGACATAAAGACATGGTTAGTAGATGATATCCTAGTCAAAGTAGATCGTTCGACAATGGCACACGCCCTAGAAGCAAGAGTTCCCATGCTAGATTTCCGTCTAGTTGAATTTGCGGCATCTTTACCCGTTAAATTCAAGCTAAATGGCTGGCAGAAAAAATATCTTCTCAAAAAGAGTCAAAAATTCAATTTGCCGACCCTAACACTACAACGCTCCAAGCAGGGATTTAATGCTCCGATCTCTTATTGGATCGAACGAGATGCGAAAAAATATGCAGGCGATCGCAAGCAAAATTTTTGGACTATCTTGAATGCAAACTATATTCAAAATCTTCTAGAAGAACATACCACTAAAACTAAAGATAATTCTCTCAAGATTTTTTCTGCGATCGTTTTTGGGTTATGGCAACAGTCTTTAAATTGAATCAAACAAAGTCATTCCAACAAACTGACTTTTAAAGAATACTAATGATATCTGTGATTATTCCTGCATTCAACGAAGAAGAGGCAATTGTTACCACGCTCGAAAACATAAAAAAAGTATTGGCCAGTATCGAATCAACACCAACTGAAATTATTGTCGTTGATGATGGCTCTTGGGATCGAACCAGTCAGTTAGCTCAAAAAGTCGGTGCAAAAGTCATTCGCAATCCTCATAATATTGGCTATGGTTTTTCTTTGAAAACTGGAATTAAGGCAGCTCGCTTTGATACTATTGTTATTACCGACGCAGACGGGACTTATCCATTGGATAAGATTCCTGTTTTGCTAGAAGAGTACAAGAAAGGATTTGATATGGTGATCGGAATGCGAACGGGTAGATATTATCGAGAATCCCTTTTTAAAATACCTTTAAGAATTATTTTAAAATGGCTGGTAGAATTCACAACAGGAAGAAAAGTCCCTGACATTAACTCGGGTTTGCGTATTTTCTCCAAGGAAGTTGTTACTCCTTATTTTAATAATCTTTGTAACACATTTAGTTTTACAACATCTCTAACCTTGGCATATATGATGACGGGCAAATTTGTCAGTTACATTCAGATTCCTTACTATAAAAGAGTGGGAACCACTAAAGTTCGGATTTTTCGAGACTCCATTAGAACATTGCAGTTCATTGTTCAGGCTATTTTATACTATAATCCCTTGAAAATATTTATCGTCCTTTGTGGGCTGACAATGGTATTTTCGCTTGTCTGTTTAATCTTATCGTTCGCTTTTCATGTGTTAAGCACTTTTATCTTGGGAATTAGTAGTATATTAGTGACAATAATTATTTTTGCATTAGGCTTGTTGGCTGATTTACTGCGTCAAATTATGATAGGTATCCAAGCGAAGGGGTTGACAAAAAATGAAAGATGAGTAGTATAGAGGAATAAAGATCAAAGCATTATTTATTTCTAAGGCTAGCCAATATACTAAAATAGACACCTGCTAAGTTTTCTATTTTCATTAACGTCTTTATTAATTAAAATTTTTATGATGATGCCCCAACAATATAACAATGCAAAAATTTATCCCAACTTCTTGTATATTGGTGCTGCTAAATCTGGTTCTACTTGGATATATAAAATCTTACAAGAACATCCAGAGGTATTTGTCCCAGAAGCAAAAGATACCATGTTTTTCGATCGATATTATAGGAAAGGCATTAATTGGTACCTTTCTTTTTTTCAAGAAGGAACTGGTTATAAAGCGATTGGAGAAATTTGTCATGATTATTTTCTTTCCGGTGAAACAGCACGTAGAATATATGAGTTCTCCCCTCATGTCAAAATTATATGTTGTTTGCGAGATCCAATTGAGCGCAGTATTTCCGATTACCTTTACAAAAAGTGTATTTATCTGAAAAAAAATGTTACCTTTAATGAATACATTTCTCAAGACCAATCTATAAAATCAAGTAAATATTACCAAAATCTTGAACCATTTTATCAACTCTTTCCCAATCAAAATATCTTAATCTTATTTTTTGATGAATTAAAGCAATCCCCTCCCCTCTTTGTTGAAAAGCTCTTTAAATTTTTAGAAGTTAATTCAAACTTTGTACCTCCTTTTCTTCATAAAAAAATCATTACAGCAGGAGAACCAAGAAATTATTTTTTGGCTCATCTAGCTTATAAAATGGGTTTGCTCTTTCGGGAAATCGATTGGGCTAATACGGTTGGGAAAGTCAAAGTTAATCCTTGGTTCAACTCTTTACTATACAAACCATTGAAAAACAAAAAAGAGATAGTGAAAAC
>JBCCVR010000310.1:0-4571 GCA_039194995.1 Cyanobacteria bacterium P01_E01_bin.42
CCCCCCAACCCCCTCCCAAGAGGGGGAGTGCAAGAGGGAAAAATTTAATTAATAACAAATGATATGAACAGACAAAACATTAGTAGCGGGCGATCTTGGGAATCGATTGTGGGTTATTCTCGGGCAGTTCGCGTGGGCAATATGGTGTATGTTTCGGGGACGACTGCGACGGATGAAAATAGTAATGTCGTGGGAGTTGGCGATCCTTACGCGCAAACCATACAAACTTTAAAAAATATCGAATCTGCTTTACAACAGGTGGGGGTTAGCCTTGAAAATGTGGTGAGAACGCGAATGTATGTGACAAATATCGATGATTGGGAAGCGATCGGACGGGCGCACGGGGAGTTTTTTGGGGAGATTCGTCCCGCTTCGACTATGGTAGAGGTGAGTCGCTTGGTCGATCCGAATATGTTGGTGGAAATTGAGGTCGAGGCGATCGCGATCGAGTCCTAATCTATCCTAGGAGATCGCAATCTCATCAAGTCAAAACTCTTTGTTATCTTGCATATAACATTCAAAAATGAGTCAAACGTTAAAATTTCAATTAAGTGATGGCATTTTTGCAGAAATTTAGCAGCAGGCTGAAATAATCGGCATTTCTCCAGAACATTTAGTAGCAATATTGCTCGAACGAAATTCTCCTAATGTTTTGCAAGAATTACAATCGGAATCCCTTGTTAAAAATGAGATTGAGATAGAGGGAACAAGGGTGCATCTCAGTTTTGCAAAAATACTCAAATAGTGGTATAAAAAGATAAAAACCAACTTAAAAAGCAAAAAAACAAATGAACTTAAGTCAAGAAGACAAAGAAAAGTTAGAAGAATATATTCAAGGCATTGCCCGAATTCTATACCAAAATACATCTTCTGACAAACTGAAAACATTTGAAGATATAGAGGTAACATTGAGAGAAGAGCTCCAAGAGCAAGTGTCGCCAGAAATTGCTAAGTTTTTTTTAACAAAGTTAGCCAAATTGAAATCGGAAGACCCAGAAAAATAAAAACAATTCTAGGAGAAGTGCAAATAACAGATAAACAAGCCCAATATTTTGAGATAGAATCGTATGGTCGATTGAGTCCAAAGATGACCAAAAATGCTCTACGCATCTGTGCCAATGAATCATATCAAAAAGCAGAAGAAGAACTCTGGTCTCTGACGGGGATAAAAATTTCTCACAGTAGCTTAAATAGATTAGTCAATCGGCAAGATATAGAGTTACCAGAATCTAAACTAGGCGTACAAGAAATAACCTTGGATGGAGGAAAAGTCAGATTAAGAACAGAAGAACAAGGAAAACCTTGTGAATGGAAAGACTATAAAGCAACTTGTATTAATGGGGTTTATTATGGAGCATTTTTCCAAGATAATCAAGGCTTAATTGATTGGCTCAACAGCCAAAAACTGCTCACGCCTTTGTTTTGTCTTGGGGATGGACATCCCGGAATTTGGAATTTGTTTCAAGAGATTGGTGAAGAGGGACAAAGACAAGAGATTTTAGATTGGTATCATCTTAAAGAAAATTTATATAAAGTCAAGACAACATCTATCCAACTCACAAAAATGGAATCTCTTCTTTGGTTGGGTAAAGTCAGTGCAGTTTTGAAGATATTAAAAACTCTTCATACTTCTGAAGCCATTAATTTTAATAATTATCTGAAAAGACATCGCCTTCGCATTATTAATTATGAGCTTTATCATCAAGAACAGATTAGTTCTATCGGTTCGGGAGCCATTGAATCCGGTATTAAGCAAGCGGTCGAGGGATGCTGAGGTTTCCTCAGCTTATCCAATCGACCAAGACAATTGGACGACGTGTTAAAATATCTGGAGCACAGTGGAATCTTGTCAATGTTCCTCGTATTCTTGCTGTTCGCTGTGCTTATCTCAATGGTTCTTTTTCTTAGGTTTCTTTTGACATCAAGGATATATTTACAAATTTGAGATGCACCCTGCCATTGTGCTTTGCCGATAGGCTTAATGCCTCGTGCTGTAATTCTGCGTCCCGGTACAGTTTTTAATCCAACTCGTGTCTCATCGCCATAAAAGAATTTTATCTGTCTCGTCCAATTGAGGACTGATACGACAAACCAACACAGCATTGTTAGGTTTTCTGATGTTTCTTACTTGGTTGGATAAGGCGAGGAAACCTCGCCATCCACCAAGCGCTTTTTTTAAACTCTTCTCGCTTTTCTTCACCCTGCTTTCGACTCACTGGACGAGGAACTTTTGGCGAGGCTTTCAAATTATAATGCACCAGTCTATGCACGGCTTTATATGACATTTTGACTCCAAATTTATCTTCTATTCAATCCACCATTTCTTGATATGATGTAAATCCTTCTGGATTTTGCAGTCTTTTTTCTAGTGCCTTTTCTAACCATTGAAGTGTTTTTCTTGGCCTTCCTTTAGGTTTTTCTTCTTGCGGTTTCTCCATCAGATTTAATATTCCTCCCTCACGATATTTTCTTGCCCATGTCTGTATTGTCACTCGGTGACGACCTAATATTTCTGCTGCTTCTTGTACTATTGCTTTGTAGGGACGTTGCATGCTACGTCCCTTGTATGTAGCAAGATACCTCTTCGATGTATCTTGGAGAAGAGAAAAGAGGAGTGACTCTGAAACGTCCCTAAAGCCATTTCGAGCTTGGTCTGTAGAATGAGAGCTTCCTCCAACTCTTGAGATCGTTTCACCAATAGACTGGACAGTATGTTGAGAGAAAAATCAAAGAAATTTTTCCTCGGATGTAGCAAGGATAGCATTGAGCGAAGCGATTGCGTTCCTGAAATAACCCAATCAGGAACACTCACTAGCACTCAAAAAAAGCGATCGCGACCTAAACCGAATTCTCTGGAAAAATGTCTACCATTACCCCTCTGGGTATCGATATCAGCAAAAACAGTTTCGATGTGTATCTGCTCAAGAAAATGACCCTGAACTGCGGGGAGGATATCGAGGCACATTTGGCCTTTCTGCAACAACAAAAAGAGTCTCTAAAAAAGCGTATGGACGAGCAAGTAGAGAAGGATGAAAATTTGCCACCCAAAAAGTCTTGCTCACCTCTGTGGGCGCATCTTTTGCGACGGATGCCATTATTCTCACTAGCGATTAAAACTTTTTGTGCTTGATGCCAAGGCGACAGGCAGGCACAGTGAGTTTGGGACTGATACAAATCGAACTGGGAACCGATCTCGTGCAAGTAAGAGAAATTCTGTCGCTGCATTTGCCCGATGACGTGCAGGCCTTTACCATCGAAGAGTTTATCAATAAAGAGATGATTTATTGGGCGACTAACCGTCCTGTCAGTGTTGTCTTTGGCTTGGATGCCGCGATCGAGTTTGTGGTGGGGGCGATCATCGTTTATCAAATTCTTTCGACGGATGTTAACGCACACATGGCAGAATATGCCACCTTTAAGGCAATGGGATATCGCAATTTCTATTTGCTGGAGGTGGTGTTTGAAGAGGCGCTGATTTTGGCGGCTTTTGGATTTTTTCCGGGGTTAGCGCTTTCCGTTTGTTTTGACACTTGTCTAGCCTTATTTAAAAAACGTAATCAACATTTCCAGTCTGTCTATTCCATCCGCAAATTGCCAAACTTGGAGGATTTCTCATGAACGATCGCCAGATCGAACCCGTTATTATCGTTAAAAATCTCGATCATTATTTCGGTCAAGGTCAACTCCGCAAACAAGTTCTCTTTGATATTAATTTAGAGATTTATGCCGGAGAAATTGTCATTATGATGGGACCATCGGGATCGGGAAAAACGACGCTTTTAACGCTGGTTAGCGGCTTGCGATCGGCCCAGTCGAGGAGTTTAAAAATGTTGGGTCGAGAATTCTGCGGGGCAAGTCAAGAGGCGTTAGTGAAAGCACGTCGCCATAATGGGTATATTTTTCAGGCACATAGTTTACATCAAAATTTGACTGCCTTACAAAACGTACAAATGGGATTGGAAGTTCACGGAACATTGACGCGATCGCAAATGCGCCAGAAAGCCGTCAAAATGTTAGAAGAAGTAGGATTAGGCGAACAGATTGAAAAATACCCCGATAATCTCTCTGGAGGACAAAAACAACGCGTCGCGATCGCTCGGGCATTGGTCGCGCATCCAGCGATTGTGTTAGCAGACGAACCCACCGCTGCTCTCGATAGTAAATCCGGGCGCGATGTTGTAACATTAATGCAAAAACTGGCACGAGAACAGGGCTGTACGATTCTTTTAGTTACTCACGATAATCGTATTCTGGATGTGGCCGATCGCATCGTTAAAATGGAGGACGGACGCTTAACCGAAAATTCGACGGTGGGTTCTGCTGCTTGACTTTCCTGCGATCGGGCGATCGATATTCAATTAAAGACAACTTCATCAACAATACAACTTTTTTTTCATTATTAATACAAATCATTTTCTCCAGTGAATCTTCTCAAGGGGTGACAACCTAGTTAAAAGGTAGACTGTATAAGGGATAGAGCGGTGAGACCTTTCTGAAAAAAGAGGCGTTTATGAGGTTTGAGATTCATCAAACGAATAGCAAGGTCTGAGTGTATCGCCATAGATTCAAGC
>JBCCVR010000311.1:0-4523 GCA_039194995.1 Cyanobacteria bacterium P01_E01_bin.42
TAAACCGGCTGCAAATTCGTAGCGACTCAGAGCGCGATTGCCGCGATAGGTGCCGTTGGGATAGCCTTTAAGACAGTCGTAGCGGCGAACGAGGTCGTCTAGGGCTTGGAATGCCCAGTCACCGGGGGACACGTCGCTAAACTGAGATGCCCCTGTGAATTGGGCGCGACGAGTTCCCTGAGTTCGATAGGTCTCGATTTGCTGGAGCATATCGCTGGTAGAGAGGGAACTACCAACGGGTTCGGCCATAGCTTCTCCAGAAGCCAAAAGCAACGCGCCCATCGTAGCGGGAGCAGCTAATAAAGTTTTTTTAAGAATTTCTGACATGGATAACTTCCTCACACTGAACAAGAAACAAATGTATTCAACAGCTTGGGCTTTAGGCTTGAGATAGGCCGCCTTTAGGTTAGCAAAAATCTCGACAATCGCGGTCGCTGTAGATGAATTATAGAGCAGGAACAAGCTCGAATCTCGATAATTACCGAGATATCTTCTCTACCCATCAAACAGAACTGCTATAGTTTGAGAGATTTTCGCCCAAATCATATCATCCTGAAGTCTCAGATACTTATTTTTGAATGATTTAATTTATTTATCAAAAAAACACGTAACAATGAACGATCGAAAAGAAAGGAAAAATCAAGCCATTAATCTGCTAGCCTGATCGTCAATAATTCAAACACAAAAGTCCCAATTCGACCAAAGGTTTGAATTTCTGACAAATTTTTCATTGACCTATTCGCTGTTGACGACTATATGCAGTCACCTCAGCGATTTTTTTTAGCGATTTTTTAACAAGCTGTTTTAATGTTCTTATTTTTAACTTAATCTGAACTTAAATTTAGCTTAATCTTACCTTAAATTTAGCTTAATCTTACCTCAAAGATTCTCAAACTTGTCGTAACAGGGCAATTCTCTAATTGAAAATCAGAAAAAAAATAGAGAGCTTGGCAAAAGCTCTCTATTTCTTCAGAATATCAAGACTTAAAATAAGTCCCGATTTAGAGTTTTAAGTTAGAGTCTTAAGATCGTCCGGATCATCCCGATAAAGATCGTATCGTTGTTGGGGTTGCCATTGGGGTTGAAGATCGCATAGATTCCGGGGGCAATTTCGATATTTTCAGTGAATGGAAAGCGATATTCAAGGTTGGCCATGTAAGCGGGAGCGCGATCGCTCGGTCCGTTTTCTGCCCGTGCTAAGTAGGGCAACATGCCAAAGCCAGCAACAATCACATCATTTTCTTTGAAGAGATCCGGGAAAGCAAAGTTGAGCCCCCAAGTCCACAAATCCGCATTGTCACCTTTGCGGATTCCCGACTCCCCAGTCGCGTTAAGGTAGCCAAGATAACCACTGATATTAAAGTCCTCGGATACATCCCAAGTTGCTGAGAGATTCCAGTGGTTGCCCGAAGTAGCCGATTCTTGGATATTGCCATTACTATCCACCCAAAGGAAAGGAGATTGCCCTAAAACGCTGGCAGTTGTCGAAAGGGTAATATTTTCATTTGTGCGAGCGCCACCGGGTGCATAGGTGCGTGCGTAACCAAAGGCAAATTTAAAATCATCATTCACATCAACACTGAGTTGGATGGGAATGGCATAAGAACCGGCAAACAACCCAAAGTTTGCATCAGACGGGTTGTTGGTGAAATAGCCGACATCCAAGCGGAATGTGTCATTGAAGCGAATATTTGCCCCAAAAGCCGCACCCGGAATGCCGGGGATTTCAAACATCAGGTTGTTGTAAGTCAAACCTAAAGGCAATCCGGTTAGAGAGTAGGGCGCGGTGGTATGGGCATCGATAATATCGTCGATCACCATTGTCGCCGCCCCAACGTGAAGCATGACATTATCGCTGGCGGGGAAACGATAGTGCAATTTGTGCAGGTGTACGTCATTGTCTGCGCGGAAACCGTAGAAGTTAGGGCTGGTTTGCTCCGTCCCGGTTCCAAACCGCTTCAGGTTGTGTAAGTTCCGGGCTTGTAGACGAGTCCGCAGGCGATCTCGTCCGGTGAAGCTGGTGTCGAAGTGGAAGCGCGCCCGATAACCAAAAGCAACGGCACCACCGCGATCGCGATTGAAATCATCGGCTCGGGTATTTTCGCCCCCAGCACTGTTTTGGGTATCGTTAATAGTATCGAGGTCGCTGAGGAACGTAGAGATGAGAGTATTAACACCCGCCGCACTCAAATTGTTTTGATTGAAGTTCAAGTCTGCCGAGTTAACTAACTCTCCCATGGTGATGGAGTCGATGACTCCCAAACCTTCAAACAATCCCAACATGTTGTTGCGATCGATAACCTGAGCAAAAGAGGAAGCAGGAGCTTGTTCGCTCAAAGCACTGAATACAAAGCCGTTTAATTGGCTGAAATCGTTGTAGTCTGCATCGTCCAAACCGTAGATTTTAGCGCGATCGCCCGTGCCAACGTCTAAATTAAAGAGAACCGTACCGTTAAATGTGGTGGTGGTAGAAAATTGATTGTCTTCTAGGAAAGCCACTCGACCTTCTAAATTATCAATGCGAAGTCCGAGGAGCGCTAATTCTTCTTCAAACTCTTCCATCAAGCGACGCAGGGTTTCTAAGTCTTCCCGCGTGGCAAAATCAGCAGTCGTTTCGGCAATTAAGCGTTCGATTTGTTGCAAGCAAGCATTTAAGCCCGCAGCAAATTCGTAGCGACTTAGAGCGCGATTGCCGCGATAGGTACCGTTGGGATAACCCTTGAGACAGTCGTAACGGCGAACGAGGTCATCAAGGGCTTGGAATGCCCAATCCCCCGGAGAGACATCAGTGAACTGCGAAGCTCCAGTGAACTGCTCTTCAGTATCCTCTGCAATCGGCTCTTCCATTTCCAAGCTGTAGTTCTCGACTTGTAGTAAGAGGTCGCTGTTGGAATTTGCAGAAGCATCTCCAGAGCCGACAAAGAGCAAACCGAGGGTAGCAGAACCCGCAAGTAAAGAGTTTTTCAGAATTTTGGACATTAATAAATTCCTCACACTTAAATAAAAGAACAGAGAACTGATTGATTGGCTTCAAGTTTTGTTCCGGACGTTTCTTCTCCTTAGCTTATCGGAAATTCTCTCCCTTGGAAAAGTTTGAAAAAAATTTCCCCGGTATTATATTATCATTTTATAGTTTTGAGAGACAAATGATTTAATTTAATTATCTTTCTAGAAATAGTCAAAGGAGTCCTTGCAAGGACTCCTTTTTTATGGTAAGGACTTTTTAGGATGTGGATATCTTTTCAGAATAGATTGCCCTGAAATAAATCAATCTTATTTAGAAGTTGAAGGTGGTGCGCAGCATCCCGACAAAGATGGTGTCATTGTTGGGATTGCCATTGGGGTTAAAGACGGCATAAACTCCCGGTGCCATTTCGATATTGTCGGTTAGAGGGAAGCGATATTCTAGGCTGGCTAGATAGGAAGGCGAGCGATCGCTCGGTCCGTTAGTAACACCTGCTAAATAAGGGAGTTGTCCGAAACTGGCAACGATAACATCATCTTCGCGGAAGATATCCGGGAAACCTGCATTGAGACCCCAAGTCCAATAATCCGCATCATCGCCTTGGCGGATACCGGATTCGCCGTTGGCACTACTGTAGCCCAGAAAACCGCTAAGATTAAAGGTCTCCGAGGGATCCCAAGAGAAGGAGAAATGATAATTGTTGATGGACGCAGCAGATTCTTGGATATTGCCGCTGCTATTGACCCAAAGGAAGGGAGAACGTCCTAAAACGCTGGTGGTTTCCCCGAGGCTGACATTGCCACCGGTTGCAGCACCTCCAGGCGTAAAACCAAAGCCGTAGCCCAAAGCAAACTTAAACTGCTCGCTGAGGTTAACATTCAACTGCAAGGGGATGTAATATTCTCCACTAAAGACCCCCAAGTTGGCATCGGGTGCATCAACGGTAAAGTAACCCAAATCCAAACCAATTTTTTCGTTGAATTGGATATTTGCACCAAATACCCCACCCCCATCGCCAACGCCGTCATAGAACATTTGGTTGTAGGCAGTACCTAAAGGAAGCCCCCCATAAGCATAACCACCCGTGGTGCCAGCATCGAGAACATCGTCGATACTGATTCCTAATGCCGCGACATGTAATGTGACGTTATCGCTAGCAGGGAAGCGATACCATAACTTGGCTAAGCGCACGTCATCGTTGGCGGTGAATCCGTAATTGTTGGGGTCTACTTGAGAAGTACCGGTTCCAAACTGGGAGATATTGCGCAAGTTGCGGGCTTGTAGGCGAGTCCGCAGGCGATCGCGTCCGGTGAAGCTCGTATCGAAGTTTAACCGCGCCCGATATCCAAATGCCAACGGCGAGTTCCGATTCCGATTGAAGTCTGCCGCATTTGTGTTGCCCGCTTGCTGAATCGTGTCCAAGTCGCTGATGAAGTTGGTAATCAGGGTATCTACCCCATTGCCATCTCCTGCACTCAGGTTGTTGCCGTTGAAGTTCAAGTCCGCCGAGTTCACCAATTCTCCCATGGTGATCGAATCTACGACTCCTTGCAACTCA
>JBCCVR010000312.1:0-4514 GCA_039194995.1 Cyanobacteria bacterium P01_E01_bin.42
CTAAAAGATTATGATGCAAAACATCATCATCAATTGTTTACCTAAAGATCAGGGAATTTCATCATGAAACAATGGTTTGTAGCGACTGCAACAGCCTTAACTGTTTGCGTACTGAGTGTCGGACAAGCGAAAGCAGCCACTATCTTTACAGATAACTTCGATGCCGGAGCCTCCTCTCTCTGGGGCAACGAAACAGGGGATTGGACTGTGACAGATGGCAAGTATTTTGCTAATGATGGTGGTAATTCATCTCTTCCTTTTTTACTGTCCGATTTCTCAGTCGAGCTTGATATCACAAATATACAGAATAATGGTATTTGGCTTCGTAGTAGTTTAGATGCAGGAACATCATTGGGAAGAACAGGAGTTCTTTTGGCAGTGGGAGGACTGGGAGGTACTGGAACAGGAATGTACTGGCATATTGTCACTGATGGCAACGATTCCGGTCCGGTGTTAAATGAAATTAGTGGCTTGTTCGAGCCGGGTATCACTGATGAGCAGATTCGCATTGAGGTTTCAGGCGATACTTACTCTGCCTTTATTGGAGATTCCTTGACCCCGCTCACAACATTAACAACCAATATCTTTTCTAGCGGACAGGTCGCCTTGGGTGATAGTGGTAATTTTCCTGACGCATTCAACAGCATTACGATCGATGTTCCCGATACTTCTTCTGTTCCGGAGCCTTCGAGTGCAGTTTTGCTCGCACTTATCGGAGCGGGTGTTGTTTGTCGGTATCGATCTCGCACTCAGCACTAGATTTTATTTGGAGTCGTAAGGTGGGTTGAAGAAATGAGACCTAACTTTTATCATTGCTGCTCGATATTTAAGGAGATTGCCTTAAATATCGAGCGCGCTTTTTTTCCCCAAAGGCTATTTTTACAGAAGAATGAAATGCGATCGCCGCATTCAATCTTTCTCAATATAAACGTTTTAGGATATTCTCATCTAAATAAAATTTAATGTGACTCATATTTTTGCCTCTGCTGCTGGGCGATTATATTCATTCTCCTCAGCTAAAATATCTGCTTCAATTCGTTCTTTATTCAAATAAAAGTAAGCGAGGGCAGCGTGAACTTGTGCTAAATTGAGATGTGGGATTTCGTCCGCAATTTCCTTTGCAGTCATTCCCATCTTTTTCTTTCTCGATACTATTGCTTCTCCATATCGAAAATGCGATCGCACTCTCTAGTCGTCTTTTCATGAACTCATAAGTGTATTAAGAAAGATGAATTGATAGATTGACATATTTTTCTGATAAGGATACCATACACCACATCGTCATCAAATATTTACTCTGAAGAGAGGATATTCTATCATGAGACAATGGTTTGCAGCTACCGCAGCAGCACTAGCCTTGTGTACCCTTGGAATCGGCTCGGCAAGAGCAGGAACTTTTACAGACACCTTTGATTCGGGAGCATCTTCCCTTTGGGGAAACGAACGCGGAAATTGGACGGTAACTGATGGAAACTACGGCGCAACATTTCCCGATGATGCCCCAGTCAATGCAAGTTCATCCTCATCGCTCCCCTTTTTACTGTCCGATTTTTCAGTGGATCTCGATATCAATAACATACAAGATGGTGGCGTTTGGCTTCGCAGTGCCGAAGATGCAGGAACAGCATTAGGAAGAACGGGGGTTCTATTGGTCACAGGAGGACTTGGAGGTGTCGGTACGGGACTGTATTGGCATATTGTTACCGATGGCAACAATGCCGGTTCCATTTTAAATCCTATTGACGGACTGTTCGATCCCGGAATCACCGATGCGAGTATTCGTGTTGAAGTTGTGGGTGATACTTATTCTGCCTTTCTCAATGACTCTTCAACTCCTGTAACTACACTTGTGACTGATGTCTTTTCTAGCGGACAAGTTGCACTTTTTAATAGTAACTCAGGTCAGACGTTCGACAGCTTTGGGGTTGAAAGTTCTGATATTGCTTCTACAGTGCCAGAACCTTCAAGTGCAATTTTGTTCGCGCTTATGGGAGCAGGTGTAGTTGTTCGATATCGATCGCGCGATCGGCAATAGATCGTAAACTTCAATTGTCTAAAGATTGGCAAGAAGTGATATCTCTCTTGCTTCAAGCCAATCTCAAAGTTCCAATGAGAACGTATTTTCCATAAAATTTCGTCCGCGTCCCGTAAATTTCAATATCGACTTGGCGGCGATCCTTACGCTGTCCTTTATACTGACAGGAAAGAATCGGATTGTGACCTTGAAAACATTGAGAAAGTAACTCGGCAACTTGATGATAGTGAGTCGTTGCAACTAACTTTAGGATTGATTTTAACGCCACTAACTCCCCAAACTCATAACCAAAAATTTCCGCCACCCTCTGATTTGCATAGAGAAACTTGCCATTTTCCGCTACGATATAGATGCCTAAATGTGCTAAATCGCGATCGCTCTCATCATTTTCTTCTGCTGCCTTAACCGCTTCCTGTTCTTTCTGTCCGTGTTCTTTCACATAAAGGCGAGCATTGTCCAATGCCAGAGCCATTTGACGGGCGCACATCTGCATCAAATCCGCCGATTCCTCGCTAAAATGATGAGGATTGGGATGAGTGAGTGTGAGAATACCGAGAAGAACTTTTCCCCGCAAAATAGGAACGCAGAGCGCGGATCCCACAGTATAGGGTTGTCCCGGCAGCGTCAACCAGCGCTCGTCTTTGCGCGTATCCTTAATTAAACCTACCCGACGGCGTTCCACCACCCAACCCGCCAAGCCGCTATCAAGTACCTTCCCGATGAGATGTTCTTTTTGTTCCTTGATTGTCGCCCCGCGCGCGAGAATGCTTTCTGTGACCGCACCTTTAGCATTGAGCAAAAACAAACTACTTTCGTGAGCATCGGTGAGCTTGACGGACACCTTAATCGTCGTTTGCAACATCGATCGCAGCATCAAGCGTCCCGTCGCCGTTTGGCCGATCACCACCAGCGATCGCAACATCTCATCTTGAGCGTCAAAAGCGACCTCCACTTTGCGGAGGCGTTCGATTTCCTGCAATACTTCTGCCTGCGGTCGCTGTAGCAGTTCCTCTGGCGATAATCTGGATAGAATGCGGCTCATACGTCCCCCTGGTTACATCGTGTCGGTGTGGCGGTGTGGTTCAGTGCAGAGATGCCTTAAAGGTTGCGCTGATATTCCTCGAGTAAGTCCATTAAATCCACCTGACAGGAGAGAGGCAATAGATCGAGCAAGGGGATTTCCCGTTTGCCACCGCCAATTTTTACCGCAATGCCCTGTAAAATTTTGAGGACGCTATCTTCATCCAGTCGATTCTCTTCGAGCAAGGGATAGACGTTTTGCGCGACAGCGAGATGCAGTTTGGCATCGGCGAGATATAAATGCCATTTGGCAATGTCCATGTAGACATTTTGGCCGATTTCCGCCGCCAGTTTTTCAATTGCTTCCGTGGTTTGAGAATTTGCCATTGGGAATGTGCCGTATTGAGATTAACCCCGATTGAAACTAGCCATCGGATTCGAGAGAATAATCCGCGATCGCCAGAATATAAATTAAATGTAACAAAAGGATTGCCACCCAAGTCAACGTGAACCAGGTTGCCCAAGGCCAATCAGCATTTTTAATTCCCGAAACAAACCACAATCCGGAATTAATTGTAATGCAGATGGCGACATGAACGGCAAAATTCATGCGATCGTCCAAACGGCGAAAGTCGGGATCGTTGCGATCGGGTTTGCGCGGCCAGCGAGGGGGCATAATTTTCTCCTTCTAGCGGGTTTGAGAGAGCGAGACTCAAAAAATATTCGTTCTGAGATTTCTATCTTGACATATTCTCTGCCGCCGTTTCTGGTTCTTGCTGGTAATCTCCCGACTTTCCCCCTGTTTTTCGCAGCAAATGGATGGTTTCGATCGCGATCGCTTTCTCCAGTCCTTTGGCCATATCGTACAGGGTCAACGCCGCTACGGAAACGGCGGTGAGTGCCTCCATTTCGACTCCGGTTTCAGCTTTGGTTTTCACCGTCGCTTGGATTTGATAGCCCGGCAATTGGCGATCGGGGAGGATCTCCACGGCAATTTTACTCAAGGGGAGGGGATGGCAGAGGGGAATCAGTTGGGCGGTCTGTTTGGCGGCCATGATTCCCGCCAATTTTGCCGTGGCGATAACGTCCCCTTTCGGCGCGTTTCCCCCCTCGATCGCCTCGAGGGTTTCCGGGGACATTCGCACCCGTCCTGCGGCGATCGCTTCCCGGTAAGTGGCGGTTTTGGCAGACACATCCACCATTTGCACCTGTCCTTTTTCGTCGAGATGGGATAATTTTTCCGTCATCTTGTTTTTTTCAAAAAAAGCGTGTTATACTCATAAGTCATTGCACAAATGCAGCACTTTAGCTTTAAGGGACTGTAGCTCAGTGGACTAGAGCACGTGGCTACGGACCACGGTGTCGGGGGTTCGAATCCCTCCTGTCCCGCTTTCGATAAACTTTGTAAATCAACCCTTTCAGGGTGTTACTCAACCTTGCGCTTTTCAACATTACTCAC
>JBCCVR010000313.1:0-4366 GCA_039194995.1 Cyanobacteria bacterium P01_E01_bin.42
GCTAGTTATACCCATTAACCGGATTTGATATTATATCAGATCCGGCTATTTACTGTAAAAAAAGCTGCGGTCAGACCCCGCGTCGGCGAAAGACGCAAGGGAATGCTGACCAAGACAAGGGAGCGAGACGCTCCCACTACAGGATATCAAAGGGTTTCAGTAGTGCGGGCATAATCAGTCCGCCCTTTGGGGGGAATAGGGGGGTTGCTCGCTAGTTATACCCATTAACCGGATTTGATATTAGGACATTTCTTCTCTCTGCGTTTCTCTGTGTCTCTGTGGTTCAAATTCTTCATATTTACGCAATGCAATAAACCTAGAAACTGTAATCGACGCTAAAATAAATGCCATCATCTTGAGCATTGACAGAGCGATCGCTAATATTAACCAAAGGCAAAGTTAAATCGAGACGCATGGTTAAATTTTCCACAGGGGAATAGAGCAATCCCGAGCCTGCACCCGCTAAAAAATGCTCGTTCGTAATTTGGTCGGGATTACTGGGATTACTCCACACCATCCCAAAATCTACAAACGGAATCACTTGGAACAAATGAGCACCGGGTTCGCCTTCTGCCAAAGTAATGCGATCTTCGATGGAAATGCGCCAGCCATTATCCCCCGATCGCGCCCCCTGACGATAGCCCCGCAAAGTTTGACCGCCTCCCAAACTAAAAGACTCCGATGCTAACAAATTATCGGGGGTGAGTTGTATATTACCGCGAATCACCAAAAGATGATTGTTATCCAAGCGATGGATGCGTTGCACCTGTCCGTTCCAACTGAAAAATTGACCGTCGGGGGTGGGATCTTCATTGTCGGTGGCATTCAGGAAATCCAAACCAAAGTTAAACTGAGAGCGAAAAATTGATGCCCCGTGGCGATCGCGCGTCAGGTAATCTTGCCCGAAACTCAACACCGTCGTGCGGGTAGTACCATTGGCTTCTGCACCGCTCCCAAAGGACGTTCCGGTATTATTAAACAGGAAGGTTTGCCCGGTTTTGTGGCGCAATCCCAAGGAGAGAGCAAATTCCTCGTTAAAAGTTTGGATTACAGGTTGGCGCAGGGAAATTTCGTAGGTTTCCGACTCGCCGCGAATGCCCAACACGTCGAAGGGTGCAAGGGTAACATTATTGCGATCGAGGGTCACACTTGCATTGATGGTGCCCTCCATTGCATTGATGGGAATACTATAGTTAAACTCATAGATGCGAGAGCCACCCGTAACAGAACGCACCACCGTGGCGCTGAAAACGTCTCCCAATCCTAAAAGATTGCGATATCCGGCACTAAATCCGTAACGTTCCGAACCAACACTCGCAGCAGAATAATTATCAACAAAAACAGAACCAAAAACGGGCAGGGCTTCTTCAATTTCAACAAAAAGGTTACTTTCTCCTAATTCCTCTCCGGGTTCGAGATTGGTATCTAAGTTAGAAATCAAGGGATTGATTCGCAACAAACGCAGTCGATCTTCGAGATCGTTAACATTAAACGGATCGTCGATGCCGAGACCGAGGCGAGCGGTAAAATAACTGGATTGAAATTGCTCGAGTCCCATAATTTCCATGCTCGATATTGCCCCTTCTATAACCCGAATAGTGGCGACTCCATCGGTAACGGTTTGTTCTGGGAGAATGGCGAGGGAGTTGATATAGCCGCGATCGAGGTAAAGTTGAGTAATGGCATCGACAACTTCTTGCAGTTGGGCGAGGGTTATCTCTTGTCCGACGATCGCATCAAGGAATGGGGCAAAGTCTTCTTGGCTAAAAATAGTGCTGCCTTCTACCGCGATCGCGTCAAGGGTGAAACGCTGGGAACTCGGGCGATCGCTGGGGGGCGCATCTTCAATATCTGGGAAAAAGTCGGATTCTTCCTCGGGTAGGACGAAGGGATCGAGGGGTTGGAGGAAGTCGCGATCGGGGTTGGCCGGATCGGTTCGTTCTTGGGGAGATTGTCCGATAAGGGTTTGGGTCTGAAATCCGGTTTCGGATAAGGCAGGGGCAGCCCAACCGGATAAGTAGATCGTACTAGCGAATGCACTAACTTTTCGCGAAAACATGGAAATCATCACACACTCAATTTGTTGGTTTTCGGGGTCGCGATCGCCCCTACAATTTAGCAGCAGTTTGCACGATCGCGATCGCTTTGCCCGAAAATGAGCATTGATTTTTTCATTATCTTTGAAAGGAGTTGAGAAATGCCTGAAATTCTTCAATTGAAGCAATCCGAATACCTTCGCGTAAGAGCGAGGTTAAAATTGTCTCATCTTGAATGGTATTGAGGGTTTCTACCAATTCACCAGGGAGAGTATCAAAACGAACTTGCAGTACTTCTAAAACGGCTTCTCGGCTTCTTTGGAGTAATCCTTCTTCTCGACCTTCTTCTCGACCTTCTTCTCGACCTTCTTCTCGACCTTCTTCTCGGCCTCGCTCTCTTGCTTCCCGAAGACCGAGACGCATAATTCCCTGTTGGTCGCGAATGAACATTTCCTGACGTTCTAGACTTCTCAGTTCTTCGCGAGTTAAATTCGCTCGACTAGCAATATTAAAAGCGCGATCGATCTCGGCTACTTCTCCCATATTTTCCGGGATTGCTTCGAGAGAGGGCGCAGATTTGATGAAGTATATCCATTTGTCGGTAATGGTTTCTAATTCTGCGAGTTCTTTGGTAAATTTAGGCAGTTCTACAAAGATTAGTTCAATTTCATTGTTGGGATATGTAAAACCATCAGTTTTTTCGCGATAAACAAAGCGCGAGAGGAAAGAATCCCGATCGCGGAACATTCCAAAATCTGTCAGCGTTAGAGCGATCACTGGATTGAGAAAAGAATAACCTTCTCCTACTTCCAGTTGAAACGCATAAGTTTTCGCGGCGTTAAAGATTACTCGCTTGCCAAAGGCTTCGACATTGAGAACCTGCATTTCGATAATCACGATCTTGCCATCGTTGAGGGTGGCTTGAACATCGAGATAAGTGTCTTTTAAACTCTCTATTCGAGGTGGTAAATTTGGATTAACAATTGTTAAATCTTGGATCGTGGAGTTTCCCTCATACACTAAAGCATTAAGAAAACTGATTAGAATTTCCCTGCTTCCAGATGGGCCAAATATTTTCTTGAAAGCGTAATCAGTTTTAGGGTTAATAAATCTCATAACGGTTGGGGAGCGATTGCAAAACAACTAATAATATCAAATTCGACCGCTTCTGTCACCCGTAAGATTGCGAGCGGTGACGTTGAAGGCACGGCATTGGCGATCGCGATTTCTGTGGAGGAGCGCAAGTTTGCAGGTATTTGTCGTTTTTTTGTGGTAATCTGTATTACAGATAGTCTTTAAAATTTGTCCCAGACGCATCTAGAGAGAAGAATAAGCCGATGTTGCTCACCATAACAACAACCTATCAACCCGCGACGGATCTGGGTTTTTTGCTTCACAAGCACCCAGACAGATTGCAATCTGTCGAGTTATCGATGGGAAAAGCACATATTTTCTATCCTGATTGTACAAACGAGAAAACAACGATCGCCCTACTTCTCGAAATCGATTCTATTGAAATGATAAGGGGATCTCGGCACGACTCGAACAAAAATTTTGCGTTGGGACAATATGTTAACGATCGCCCTTACGTTGCTTCTTCTTTTATGAGCGTTGCTCTTTCTAAAGCCTTTTCAACGGCGATGAATGGGACGTGTAGCACCAAACCCGAATTAGTTGATGTTAAAATACCCTTTGCCGTTAAAATTGCCGTGCTTCCCGCTCCTAAAGGGGGAGAAATGCTCGTGAGAAAGCTCTTTGAACCGTTGGGTTACGAGGTCGAACTTTCACGGCACATACTCGATGAAAGGTTCCAAGATTGGGGAGAAAGTAAATATTTTACTCTAGAATTATACCATAATATTACAACGAAGGAATTACTTTCTCATTTGTACGTTCTCATTCCCGTATTGGACGATCGCAAGCATTATTTTGTCAACCAGCACGAGATTGAAAAGTTATTGGCAAAGGGGAAAGGTTGGTTGGAAATTCATCCCGAAAAGGAACAGATCGCTCGACGATATCTGAAAAATTTGGGTTCGCTGACGAGACAGGCGATCGAACGGCTCAATGAGGGCGAAGAATCGATAAAAGAGACCGAAATAGAGTTAAATCCAGTAGAACAGAAGCAGAAGGAAACGTTAAATCAACAGCGTTTGAATTCAGTTTTAGAACAATTAAAAGAATCTCAAGCTCAAACTGTTCTCGATCTGGGATGCGGAGAAGGAAAATTATTGAGAATGTTACTGAAGGAAAAACAGTTTTCTAAAGTTGTTGGTCTGGATGTTTCCTATCAATCTCTATTGAGAGCGAAGGAAAAATTATATTGGGAA
>JBCCVR010000314.1:0-4332 GCA_039194995.1 Cyanobacteria bacterium P01_E01_bin.42
ATACAAAACCTAACCCTAAAGATAAATTCATTATTATTGCTTATCTTGACCCTTTCCCTCATGGTTTTTTGATTAATTCTAAAATCAATAAATTTATCAAAAATCAACCCAATCTGCTTCCTTGTGAAGCTCAAATATTAGCCAGTCAGAATACTTTTCTAAGATATGATTCCTTTGTTGATTGTCGCGAGATATTTTCTTTTGATACCTCTAAATTAATACAATTTCAAGGAATTATTAGCATTGATGCACAAAAAGCTATTCTTGATGCAGTGCATGACTGTCCGGTTGATGTAAAATAAGGAAGAGCAAAGAGAAAAATTCGCTCTTCCTTATTTTTATTCAGAGTGCGACGAGAAGCACTCACAGGAAATAAGTGCTAAATAACTCGTTCGTTCCCTCCATCTACGGGAATTTGGGCGGCGGTGGTACAAGCAAATAACGCACCGCACATCTCAGCAGCAAGTTCGGCAACGGCGTGGCTGTTCACCTCGACTTTTAAGACATTGTTCGTCTTGTATTCTTCTACGGTAATGCCGTAATGTTTGGCACGGTTTTCTAAGACCTCCTGCGTCCAAATTCCCGTATCGAAAACGGCATTGGGATGGAGAGAATTAAGGCGAATTCGATCTTGACCCCATTCTAAGGCCGCCACCCGCATGAGTTGATTGAGAGCGGCTTTAGAAGCGGAATAAGCCGCCGCGCCGGGACCGGGTGCAGGCACGTTTTTCGAGCCGATAATCACCACTCGTCCGCCCTGCGGTGCGAGTTTTAAGAAGGGATGGCATTCTCGCAATAAAATCAAATTGGCATCGAGATTGATTCCCAGGACTTTTTGCCATTCTCCCGTATTTAACTCGGCGATCGCGCGGCTGGCTGGAAAAATACCCGCGTTGAGAATTAAAATATCCAAACCGCCAAATTTGCCAACAGTCTGTGCGATCGCGGCGGTAATATTTTCTTCTCGGCTGACATCGCATTGAATGCCCAAGAAATCCGGGCGAGAATAGAGTTCCTCAATCTGGGGATTAATATCCAAACCGACAACCGCAGCACCCCGGGCCAGTAAAGATTCGACACAGGCTTTGCCAATTCCCGAAGCGGCTCCCGTCACGAGAGCGATTTCTCCCGTAAATGCGGGCGGTTTACCTCCTTTGCGTAATTTTGCCTGCTCTAAATCCCAATATTCTACGTCGAAAATATCTTTGGCAGGTAAGGCTTGATATTGCTCTAAAGCTGTTGAAGATTGGATGATATCGATTGTATGCTCGTAAATATCGGCAACGATCGCGGCACTCTTGGCATTTTTGCCGACCGCACACATCCCCAATTCCGCGTCCAAAACCACTCGAGGCACGGGATCTAACATCGTCGTATTGTCAGTTGCATGGGCGCGATAGTAAGCCTCGTACTCTTGAATGTAGGCGTTTAAATCCCGGCCGAGGAGAGGAATGCGCTTGGTGCGAATGACGTGATCGGGGGTTGCAGGTCCCTGCTGGGCAATTTCGGCAATATCTTCTCGTCGGGCAAAAGCGAGGGTTTTGGCATTGCGGTGGTTGCTGAGAATCATGGGAAATCCCGCCGCTTTCGAGAACTGAGAGCGCATTTCCGCGAGGGGAATGGCTAAAGATTTCGGTTCAATTTCTACGGCAACAGAAGCAACTTTTGCCCCCTGTTTCGCAATATAGTCCTCTGCCAAACTCACCAATTCAATCATTTTCTCATAGGACTCCCGTGCCGTCTCCCCAAAGGAAAAGATGCCGTGATTCATCAATACCATTCCATCCGTCCCTTCGTGAGCTTCGGCGGCAAATTTTTCCGCGCACAAACGCGCCAGATCGAACCCGGGCATGATGTAGGGAATGACGACGACGCGATCGCCATAAATTTCCCGAATCCGGGCCAAACCGCTCGGGGTATTGGTCGTGGCGATCACCGCATCGGCATGAGTATGATCCACATATTTGTAAGGTAGCGTTGCATGAAGGATAGTTTCCACCGAGGGAGAAGGAGCGCTGGCACGGGTCATTTGCGTTTTTAGCTCGTTGACCATCTGAGGGTCGCTGAGGCGCTCCAGTTCCGCTAATTTGAGCAGGTGGGCGATGCGAACGGGAGAAAAACCCTCTTTTTCAATCGTGGCTAAATCCCAGCCACTTCCTTTCACATAAAGAATGTTTTCTTCTTCCCCAACAATATTCTTTTCCCGAATTTTCACAGAAGTATTGCCCCCTCCATGCAGGACGAGGGAGGGATCTCTGCCCAATAGTTGCGACGTATACACGCGCTGTTCGAGATCGCTGGGATAGCGATCGGCTTCCGCTTGGTTCCAAAGACTTTTCATTATCTGTTGTTTGTTGTTTGTTGTTTGTTGCTTGCACTGTACTTCGACAGGCTCAGCAGCCGCGAAGCCGAAGTGTTGGTTATTAGTTTGCCATCTTGCTCCCCTCTTGTTCTCCCTCTCTGGCTCTCCCCCTCTTGGGAGGGGGCTGGGGGGTGGGTGTGAGTTAGGGGTGGGTGTGAGTTAGGTTTGGATGCGAGTTAAACTCTTTACTCTTTACCTTTTGCTGGTTACGCTTGAACTGATTCCTCGTTATTTTATGGTGCTTTAGGATCATGCTCAACCAAGCCCGGAAATTTTTCACTCTACTACTGGTTTGCCTGTGGTGTTTGGGATTCCTCAGCGATGCTTCGCCTGCCCTTGCAGATGTAAGCCAACAACTCGAGAAGCAAGTTTTAAGTATTATTCGCAATCACCCGGAAGCGATCATCGAGTCCGTACAAGAATACCAACGCCAACAGCAACAAGAACAAGAGAAACAGCAAAAAGCCGTTTTACAACAAATGAAGGTCGATCCGCAAGCCTTTATCGGCGATTCTCCCACGCGCGGATCCCGGGACGAAAAAATCGTGCTGTTCATGTTCTCTGACTTTCAATGTCCGTTTTGTGCTGTGGCAAACGAGACTGTTAAAGAATTTATGGATATATATGGCGATCGCGTCACCCTCGTTTATAAGCACCTTCCTCTTAGCATTCATCCCCAAGCACCAGGAGCGGCAAAAGCGGCCTATGCTGCCGGACAACAAGGTCGATTTTGGCAGTATTATGATAGCTTGTTCGCTCATCAAAAAGAGTTGGGAGAAGAATTGTATCGAGAACTTGCCGAGGAACTCGATCTCGATTTAGAGCAATTCGATCGCAATCGCAACAGTGCGGCTGCCCGAGAGGCGATCGCTGCCGATGTTAAATTGGCTCAATCCCTCCTCATTCAAGGTACGCCCTTTTTTGCCCTCAATGGCAAATCTTTGAGCGGTGCCGTTCCTCTAAAAACCTTTGAAAGTGCACTGAAAGGAGAAATTTAAGGAGAAATTTAAGGAGGAATTTCAAGGGAATGGGCAATCCATTCCCCATTAACCTTCTTTCACCAAAACACCATTGAGAAAAATATCGGCGATGCCTTCTGCCATTTCTTTCATCGATTCTGGCGAGGCATCGGGATCGATAATCGTGCGATCGCTAAAGCCCGCGATCGCAAACATTCCCAAGAACACTTGAGCGATAATTTTCGGATTCATCTTGCGATAAATTCCTCGCTCCATTGCCGTCTCAAAAAAGGCTTCGGCTACATCGGTCATTTTATCAACCACTTCTTCTTGAATGCGATCGCGCAGTTCTGGATGAAATTGCGCCTCCATAAAACAAACCCGCATGAGATCGTGATTTTCCCGCATGCGCGTCATGCGTCTTCGCATCACCTGCGCGACCGCTTTATAACTTCCCATTTCGCTCAATTCTGTCAGCAAATCCGTGAGAATGTCTACCCATCCTCGCGTTGCCACTTCTATTAAAATTGCCTTTTTATTGGCAAAATGACGAAATAATGTTCCTTCTGCTACATTTGCCGCCGATGCCAAATCTCGAGTCGTGGTGCCATCATAACCTTTACGGGCAAATAAGCGTTGAGCCGCTTGCAAAATGCGAGTGCGAGTACCCTCTTCTGCGGAATGTTCGATCGCGGGTCGTTTATGAAAAACTGCCATAGCTTTACCGTGCGTGGGGAGGAGGTCTTTTTCAGCCTAGCGCTTTTTGTCTTTGAAGCACGTAATTACAACAAAACCTTCACAAAGATTTTGTTTCTTATCCATTCTAGATATGCTTGCTCGAATTAATCCCTAGTAATGAAATAACTCACTATTATAAATGTCTATTATTATTTTTCCCTTACCCTTAATTATTTTACAACTTCTTACCCTCTTCATCTGTATTTCCCTAGAAGCGATCGTTTTGCAACAAAAGTTAAGAATAACGCGCAAACAAAGTATAGAATACTCCAT
>JBCCVR010000315.1:0-4253 GCA_039194995.1 Cyanobacteria bacterium P01_E01_bin.42
ATTCCTATGCCTTTGATGCCTGCGCCCTACTTGGTTTGCAGTCCCATTCCGGACATTATGCCCGCGCCCGACATAGTTTCGAGTCTGTTGCCAGACATACCCGCACCGGACATTTGCATGCCCATGCCAGACATCATGCCCGCGCCCGACATGGTTTCGAGTCCCATGCCAGACATCATGCCCGCGCCCGACATGGTTTCGAGTTCCATGCCAGACATCATGCCCGCGCCCGACATAGTTTCGAGTCCCATGCCAGACATCATGCCCGCGCCCGACATAGTTTCGAGTTCCATGCCAGACATACCCGCACCGGACATTTGCATGCCCATGCCAGAGATGCCAGCTCCCGACATGGTTTGCAGTCCCATACCGGACATCCCTGCACCGGACATACCCGCACCAGACATACCTGCGCCTGATGCCCATTTGCCGACTCCAGAGGGGAAGACATAGGAACTCATGCTTTCTTCGGGAACTTGCTGCATCGACCCGAAAAGAGAACCGGAGACACGTTCGCTTTCTCGTTCGTAAAGGGCTTCGATCGCTTCGCCACCGCCCCCCCCGCTTAGTTGCAGGACTTTTTTTCCGATGAGTTCTTGTTCCCAAGAGACTGTGGCAAACTGGTCTTCGATCCAATCGGATGGGTAGATGGGGGGAACGCGAACGATACTCGATCGCGCGAGGATCAACCAGCGACCATCTACGCAACGATAGCCAACTTCCACGCAGTAATCGCGATCGCTGACGGGAATGGGGATATACCATTCTCGTGCCAGTTCGTCACAGGGATATTCTTGAACGCTGTGGGGATTTTGTATTTCTAGTTTGATATTGGTGACATCGTAAATTCGCAATGCCAATTGCTGTCCCCCTTGGCGGCGCATTTCCTCTTTGCGATCGTTGGGAATGTCCCAATAGGCATAACACCATTGCGGATCGCGAGGCATGAGAACGATAACGCTTTCTCCGTAACCGCCGGGCAAATCTGCCAATCCTTCATCAACAGATGCAAGGGTGTCTTCTACTGGGGCTTGCTGACCGACTTGAAATTTTGACACTTCCACTTCTGGTTCTTCTTTTGGGGGGCTAATAGGATGAGAATTAACAGGTTGGATGATGGCGGGTTGGGGTTGCGTTACCGAGTGTTCGGCAACTTCGCGAATTGCAGCGAGCAGTTGTGCTTTTCGCATTCGACTATATCGCGAAATATTATACTGACTGGCGACTTTACGCAGTTGCCGCAGAGTCATTTCTTCTAAAGGTAGGCGTTCGTTGGCCATTGTTTTTTTTGAGATGCGAGCGACAGGTCGTTTCGGTTTAAATCCTTACTGGCGGATGACTAGTTCTGCCAGTTGGTTTCAACAATCCTACTTCTCCCAATCTAGAGTTACGCTTGCTATCGGAACTCCAGATTTTTTTTGGGATCGTTTAAAGTCAGGGATCGCTTTTGTTAATTTCATGTAACAAAATTTTTCGAGGTTCGGTCAAGGTCATTCTGAAAGGATTTTCCCGGACTGCACGAAGTTATCGGCGATCGCGGGATCGCCCTGTTATTGTTTCTTGACAAAGCGATCGCTGGATGGCGCTCCAAATTCCCGAGTTGTGCGAATGCCTTTTTCAATGAACAATGATCTAATGTCCGAGCGTTTAAACGGAAGGCTCGAGTTCGGAATCTTTATTCTTCAAGGAGCGATTAATTTTGGGCATTGACCTGCGCAGTTACGTTTTTCTCGATAACCTTCAACCCCAGCACGCGGCTTACATTGGAACGGTGGCTTTAGGTTTTTTGCCGTTACCCGGGGATACGTCTTTATGGATCGAGATTTCTCCCGGGATTGAAATTAATCGCATTACGGATGTGGCGCTCAAATCCACCTCCGTGCGTCCGGGGGTACAATTTGTAGAGCGATTGTATGGCTTGCTCGAAATTCATTCTCCCCGTCAAGGCGAGACAAGAACAGCAGGCAATGCAATTTTAAATACCCTGGGAGTCACGGAACGAGAACGCTTGAAACCCCGCGTCGTTTCTAGTCAAATTATTCGCAATCTCGACGCGCATCAGGCCCAGTTAATCAACCGCACCCGTCGCGGACAGATGATTTTAGCTGGACAAACTCTATATGTTTTGGAAGTTACACCAGCAGCTTATGCGGCTTTGGCAGCCAATGAAGCGGAAAAAGCGGCATCTATTAATATTCTACAGGTCTCGGCGATCGGCAGTTTCGGTCGCTTGTATTTAGGAGGCGAGGAACGAGATATTATTGCCGGATCTGGAGCGGCGATCGCGGCTCTCGAAAGCGTTCCCGGTCGCGAACATCCTTCAGGACGAAAAGAATAAGAGCATTGAGGAGTGGGGACGAGATTAAGCGGCGATTTGGATTTTACCTTTTCTGACAGCCCAGAGAAGACGCTTGACAATCGCTTTTTCCTCTTCATTCAAGCTGTTGCCGTTGGCTGCAACTTGCAAACTGTGGCAAATACTGGGGCTGAGGGTCTGACTTTGGGTTGCGGAAACGAAGATTTCAGAAATTACGCCGGGGAAAAGGTCAAAGTTAATCATTGTTCTTGGGGGGTTGCGTTCTCTACACTCTTATCATCCCAGTTTTGCCTGAAAGGAGAAGCGATCGCGCTGATGGGGAAAGAGTGAAGTTCGTCGCGATCGCTTGTGAACTCAAAGGGATCTCGCGGCGTTCGGTATATGGGTGGTGGGGCGATCGCGATCGCCCCGAGACGGTCATCAAAAATTACACCGGACTCAAAGACATGAAACCCGAAGAAATGCCGATTTTATATTGAAGTCCTGAAAGCCTCTTATCATGGCAATTTTAAGCGCCAAAGTTGCCAAATTGCTTCCAAAGAGCAAATATGCTAAATTTTGGGGTAGTACATGAAACGCTGGAAGCCTTGGTGTGCTTGAAAAGCCCTCGACGAGGATTGAACTCGTGACCTCACCCTTACCAACGGGATAGGGTAGGTGACAAATCTTTTCTCTTTTTGGAGAGATATTAAGAATAATCAATCTCAGCATCCGTCTTTCGGTGGAGAGAAGCACCGAAGTCCTGATACCTGTCCGTTCTCCACGTAAACCAAGACAGCCGAAATAGGCTTCCAAGAGATCGCTTTGACATTTTTCTTAGTTCCTTCCTCCGTCCAGCGATAGTTACTATCCGTGAGCGTGGAGAGCGCCATCAACTTGTTGGCAGTGTCGATCGCGTTGTCCTTGTTGGCAAAATGTCCGCCAGTCCAAGATCTGACAGTTCCCGAGTTATCTTTTTCATCCCAGACCAATCGCAAAAAACCCGATGTGCCTTGCTGAGGTCGGAGGGGATCGATATCGAGACACCAATCTAAATTTTCACGAGGATTGAAGACGTGCATCTTTCGATTGGGGATATTTTTTCCCAGTTTCTTTTCTTGAACGGGAATAAAGGTAATGTGGAGTTGAGAAACTAAAACTTTGTGCGGGTAATAGTCGCTATAAATCAGGGCGACTGAATTGCAGGGATCGTCTTCCTGATTTAGCAGTTGATCGAAAATCTCAGCCAGCAGAAGAAGGATGTTTGTTATGCCATCCAGTCCCACTCCGGCAAACGGAAAAATTAATTGATTCCCTTCGCGATCGTGAACGATTATCTGTCCGTTGTAGCTTTTCCCTAGGTAACTGTCTATTTTTGCCGAGATAACTGTTTTGATGTCTGTTTGTCCGGTCAAAATAGATTGATGAGTCTCTGTTATTTTATTGATAATTTTCCCTTCAGATATTAGAAACGCTTGAAGGATTTTTGTTTTAGAGGATTCTATTGCTTGAAGAACTGGGGACAAATCAAAAGATAGGTTCGATAAATTTTTAAGGATATCTGCACAACAACGGTTAAACAGATTTAATATTGTCTGAGTCTCGCCTCTTTGAAAAAACGTCAGCTTAGTCGTTTGTTGGCTGGTAAGGCTTGACACGTGCGTTTTTACATTGGCAATTTCCGTAAGGATTGGAGCGTAATCTATGTTCACTTCAGCCCCATCAACATTAATATTGTCAATATCTGCCGATAGGGCGTTCATTTGAGCGTCAATGTTGCTAGATAATGCTTGGATCTGAATCTGAATTTGGTTAACAATATCTTGGCTACAAGGACAAGTTAATAGTTGGTCGATTTTTGCCAAAACAGTTGTTATATTAGCAGTTAATTCTGAGATGTTCGCAGAAATGGAATTGTTTTTCTGGTTGATGTTAGTGACAATGTCAATAACATCAA
>JBCCVR010000316.1:0-4214 GCA_039194995.1 Cyanobacteria bacterium P01_E01_bin.42
GTATGATTTTGTCTCTCAGGAGATTCGGGCAGCAGAAGACCCCGAATTCGAGACGTTCTACACCAAGAACATCCTGTTAAATGAAGGTCTGCGAGCTTGGTTAGCTCCCCAAGACCAACCCCATCAAAACTTTGTATTCCCTGAAGAAGTCTTACCTCGCGGTAACGCTCTCTAAGGGAAAGTTTCTCAACGTTCTTAATTGTCGTTGAGATTGGTTTGACACTCGATAGCCCTGTTCTTTGGACATCTTCCCGAGGTGAGTAGGTCTAGGGCGATCGAGTGGCTTTTTTTATAGCCGCCTTCACTCATGAGGAGTTAGACGAGGTTGAATCGTACCAGACGCAGAGAGTGCAGAAAGTTTAGAGAATACAGAGAGTTTAGAGAATACAGAGCGAAGAAGATTCAATCAATTCAAATGTTCTTGCAAAATTGACTGCTCCCTATTTTGCTCCTGCTAATGCCGCCCATCATAAAAATCTTAAGAAGAAAAATATACTTTTCCACTTTTATAGAAAATTCCTAATTCATTTGGATAGTCAGATAATTCTCGAATCGTATAATAAAGGACTTCTGTTATATTTTCGTAACCTACTAAAAAAGCATTCTCTTTTTCCATATCTGCTGCAACATAGTTCAGTGCTTCTTCTGCATTTGAAGCTGAAATATAATAATGACAAAGATATCCAGTTGCTGGTTCTGACCCTTCTACTCTGATAGGTTTTTGTAATTTTGCCTCTGCAAGATTTAGATGAAATATTCTTGAATGAGGAGAAAAAATAAACTTGATATGCACAGGAATCGGTTTTATAGAAAGAATTTGTTCAATAGTAGAAAATTTTTCAGTTTTTGCAACTTCACTTGTATTTTGATCGCAAAAGAATAATTCGATTTTGTCTGAATACTCTTTGGCGAGTTGGAATATTTGTGACAAAATAATATTAGCATAAGAACGCTGTTTTTTACTTTCAAGCATGATTCTAAGCGAACTTAAAGCATAAGGCTCGGTCTGGATTTGATTATTAGTGCGATACCAATTTACATAAAAACGTTGAAGTGTTTTTGCTGGAACTTTATCCTCACATCTATTTTTGATAGTGTTTACAAAATTTTCTTTTGACAAACTGCAACGATCTTGGGTTGTGAATTTGATATATAAAGAATCTGTCATATTTCGTACCTTCCTCGACTCCAGAAAAGATAATACAAACTGATTTCAATATCTAAAGAAGTTATTGTTACAGGAACGAGCTAGACCCAAAATTTCAGCTAGATTGCCTCTCCAGCCCTCACCAGTTTTACCCCTTCATGTAGATTGCTGTAATGTGCCTGTTTTCACGTCTATAAACCGACTGCGCGCCGTAACTCGCAATCGTTCCACATCCTCTCGACGGGAGACCGATAGAGGCACCGTCGATTCAATTTCCACGACTAACAAATCGGTATCGAGGGGACGTTTTAGGGAGAGGGCGCGATAGAGAGCCGAGACAATTGCTTGTTCGATTTCCGCACCGCTAAAACCTGCCGTTACGCGAACGAGCCGAGATAGATCGAACTGTTCGGGAGTTTGTTGGTGCGATCGCAGGTGAATGGTTAAAACTGCCGCGCGATCGGAATCATCGGGCAAATCCACAAAGAAAATTTCATCAAAACGCCCCTTACGCAGCAGTTCCGGGGGAAGTTGTGTCAGATCGTTAGCAGTTGCCACGACAAAAACTTCTTGGGATTTTTCTTGCAGCCAAGTCAAAAACGCCCCAAACATCCGCCGACTCAAACCCCCATCGCCACCGCCTTCACTACTGCCAAAACTCTTTTCAATTTCATCAATCCAGAGCACTGTTGGAGACATGGATTCCGCGAGGGTCATCGCCCGCCGAAAGTTGCGCTCGGATTCTCCCACGTATTTATCGTAGAGTCGCCCCGCTTCGAGTTTGATTAGGGGTAAGCGCCATTCTCGGGCGATGGTTTTTGCTGCCAAAGATTTACCGCAGCCTTGCACCCCAACAATTAAAATGCCCTTGGGTGCTGGCAATTTTAATTCCCTCGCTTCTGGGGAAAAACCCACCCGCGCCCGCTTAAGCCATTGTTTGAGACCGACAAATCCCCCTAAATCCGCCTGATTGCCCGAAGCGGGGAAATATTCCAGCAAGCCATCTTCTTGGATGACTCGAGCCTTGCGTTGCAGGATGCGATCGACATCATCGGCGGTCAATTTGCCATCTTCGAGGGCGGCATAAGCCACCACTTGGCGCGCTTGAATGAGGGTCATACCACTGAGGGCGCGGACGAGTTCCTTGAGTTCTTGCTCTTTGAGTTCGACTTGAATTCTTTGTTTGCGCTGGTTGAGCGATCGCACGACTTCAGAAACGACTTTGTGCAGTTCGTCTCGCCCCGGCAATTTGAGGTCGTATTATACGCTCTCGTGAGCGATCGCCGATGGCAAGTCTAATTTACTCCCCGTCAATACCAAAGTTCCTCGATTGTTCCGCAACTGTCGCACCAATTCTCGCACTTGTCGGGAGACCTCATCATCCCGCAAATAGTCGCTAAAATCTTTGAGCAAATAGACGGAGCGGCGATCGCGGTTCTCGATATAACGCAGCACCTCTAAGGGCTTTTGGGTATTGTCGTAGGCAGTAATTTGAGTGGCATCGGGGGCGGCAAAATCGTTCATTTGTGGCGAAAAACTGCTCCCCGGTGACAGGTATAAACCCCGGCTCACCGTCCATTCAAACAACGGGATTTTCATGTCCCCCGTCACTGCCTTGAGGACGTTTTCGACGCGCTCTTCTTCCACCGTTTCCATAGCGATAATGGGATGGAAGGATTGGACTAAAATTTTCAGATCGTGAATGCTGGCGGCAAGGCTCATGGGGTTCGTTAACGGCTTCGCTTTCCCATGCTAAAGCACGCCCAATCAGGAAGAGGGCGATCTCTCCTTGAAATAATCTCCCCCTTGATCGTCAGAGTACGATCGCAATTTTCGATAACGATCTCCCCCGTTTTTAAAAAAGCGTGCTATCTTGATAAACAGGTTAGCGACCTTAATCGCACTCTTTTGAAATTAAACCGTTTAGGGAACAAGGAGGTGATGCCCATGATTGATAGTAGTAGTAAAATTATGGGTCTTTTCGTTAACAACAGTCGGCTGTGTGCCGGAGCCGTTCTCTAAGATTGAAAGGTACGATTCGCTAACTGCTTGCAGTTACTGAGTCAACCCACTCAATTGCTGGAGTTCCTTCCGGCAGTCAGGCTTTAACTGAGAAGACCCTTGCTAGACCGCTCTTACATTCCGACTCTTCCTTTAAGGAAAGTCAAGACGTAAGAGCGGATAGTTTTTTTATAGGACTTTTAAAACCAATGACCCAATTATTAAACCAAACTGAAATTCAAACACGACTGCAAACCCTGACAGGTTGGCAACAGAATGGCAAAGTCATTCAGCAAACCTTTAAATTTAAAGATTTTATTGAAGCGATCGCCTTTATCAATCGATTGGTCGAACCCGCAGAAGCCGCCGGACACCATCCCGATCTAGAAATTTCCTATAACAAAGTGACTGTAGCAATGACCAGCCATGACGCAGGTGGATTGACGGAAAAGGACTTTACCATGGCCGCAACAATTTCCAAATTGGTATAGAAGCGATCGCCGTCAGATTGTCCGCAAACGACAAGAATCATCAACTCATGCTAATCCCCTCATTATGGATAAACAGTTTTGGACATTGCAGCAATTAAGAAGTCTGGCGATCGCCCTCGGGATCGCCTTAACTCTAGTATCGACTCCAACGGCGATCGCGATGGAACCGGGAGTTGAAGAATTTCTGCGACAAGTCGAGGAGTACAGCGATCGCTACAACAACGAAGACACGAACAGAACTAGAAATCGAGAGGTTTCCGATGCAGTCCTCTTTAGCGATGTTCCTCTCAACCATTGGGCTTATCAAGCCGTGAAGGATTTGGCACGGAAATACGACTGCCTCGAAGAATATCCCGCTCATTATCTCGGCGATCGCGTCCTGACTCGTTACGAATTTGCAGCCGCGTTGAATACTTGCTTGCTGCATATCGAACGCGCGATCGCTGCTTCAACAGAAGATTTTTTGCCCCGTCAGGATTTAGAGACATTGCAACGCCTCATGCAAGAATTTGAAGCAGAACTCGACCTTACCAGTCGCGTCGATAATCTTGAAGGTCGCTTGGAATGGTTTTGAC
>JBCCVR010000317.1:0-4210 GCA_039194995.1 Cyanobacteria bacterium P01_E01_bin.42
CATCCCACCAGCCCCCAAAATAGCCAGAAATTCCCCCAACGAGCATCCCGAGAGGAAAAGAAATCGCGATCCCGACCAAACCGATACTCAGACTAATTCTCCCTCCAAATAGGAGGCGGCTGAATTGATCTCGCCCTTTTTCGTCAGTTCCTAAAATATTGATTTTGCCCGGCCCGATCGCACCGAATAAGTGAATGTTGAGGGGGATGCCGGGGAAGATGGTTGTGTCTTCAAACCGTGGCGGTAGGGGCGAGATCAATTCAGCCGCCTCCTATTTGGAGGGAGAATTAGTCTGAGTATCGGTTTGGTCGGGATCGCGATTTCTTTTCCTCTCGGGATGCTCGTTGGGGGAATTTCTGGCTATTTTGGGGGCTGGTGGGATGCGTTCTTAATGCGTTTTGTTGAAGTGTTAATGACCATTCCCACGCTTTATTTATTGGTTGCGCTGGCGGCAATTTTGCCCCCCGGATTAACCAGTACCCAGCGTTTCTTACTCATTGTGACGATTACTTCTTTTGTCAGTTGGGCGGGACTGGCGCGGGTGATTCGCGGACAAGTGCTCTCTCTCAAGGAACGAGAATTTATAGATGCAGCCCGGGCGATCGGCGCAAATCCACTGTATATCATCATTCGCCATGTTCTCCCGCAAACGGCAACCTATATCGTGATTTCCGCGACTTTATCAATTCCCAGTTTTATCGTGGCGGAATCGGTTCTCAGTATCATCGGTTTGGGCATCCAAGAACCCGATCCCTCATGGGGAAATTTACTCTCGGTTGCGACGAATGCTTCGATTTTGGTCTTGCAACCTTGGTTAATTTTGTCACCTTCCATATTGGTGATTCTGACGGTATTGGCATTCAATCTCTTGGGAGATGGTTTGCGAGATGCTCTCGATCCGCGCAGTTTACAGTAAATTAGTTATCAGCGATGCCCTGAGGTCGTTGAGCGAAGCCGAAACGAGCTTGCCGAAGGGTTATCAGTTGAATGTTTAGGCGTTTGCCATTGCGAGTTGGGCATTATCCCGAACAAAATTGAGGGCGGGTGCGGCAAGTTCTCGGGAATTGGTTGCACGAATCTTGGGGGATTGGGTATTGTTGGGACTGAGGTATTTTTCGAGCAGTTCCCGGAGTTGTTCCCGTTCGATAGGTTTCAGGAGAAGGTCATTTGCGCCTACCATTTTGCCGCGAACGCGATCGACCAGTCCTTTGCTACCCGTCATTAAAATTGTGGGCGTTTCTTGGAGAGAAGGGACGCGACGCAGGTGAGAACAAAGTTCGTAGCCATTCATGACGGGCATGACCAAATCCATGAGAATCAAATCTGGTTTGTGCTGCATGAGTTCGGGAAGTGCTTTGACGGGATCGCTAACACTGATACATCTATAACCGAGTTGTTCTAGGAGTTCTTCCATGTGATAACAGGCTTGGGCACTGTCATCAACACAAGCAACAAGGGGACGCGAGGATAAATCTCGGGGAAGCAAAGTAGCGGGGACTGCAAAGGGGACAGGTAAATCTTCGATCGCCTGCCACAAGATCGCGTTCTGTTGGATGTAATAGCTCAAAAGACGCACGGCAGCCGCAAAGGATTGCTTTCTCATTGCTGCCAGATCCCAAAAACTGCGCTTGCCATTGAGGAGGGGCTTGAGGTTGAGCAAACTGGTGGCTCCTGATTGGATTAACTCGTCAGAAAGCTGCAATGAGGGAGCGAGATCGGCATATTTGCAGTTTAAACCGAGGTTGCGCCAATCGGCTTGCAATTTTTGGACTTCTTTGAAAAGCGGTTTAACGATCGCGGTGGGTAACGACAGTTCGGGGTTAGCGATTTTGGCGAGTTTCCAGCCCGATTGCCATTTTCCTTTAATTTGTTTCTCGGCAGCGATCGCAAAGAAAATTTCTCGTACAACGGCTTGAATGATTGCATTTGCTTTCGCTAAAGTCAGGTTTTGCTGGCTGACTTCTTGCAGAAGATAGTAATATTCCCAAGGATCGCGGTTTGCACTCGGCGTAAAGTTGACTTGTGTTTCTCCCCCATTGCTGCGAATGGCACGCTTCCACCGACGAACTCGAAACTGGCGATCGACCGCATAGGCAATTTGACCGCGATGGAAAAAGAACTGCCATTGCTTTTTGCCAGAAGTAAAGGTTAATTTACCCGTGGCTTGTTTTTGATAGAGATTAGCAATAGTTTGATAAAGTTTGACCAAAGTTGAGGTAGAAGCAGTCATAATTGGTTTCGTTACATTTCGTAATTTCCTTGAGTGTAACATAACCAATCAATGTGAAGAACTTGTGAAAACTCAAAAGAATCGGTATACCGAGATGAATAGACAACTCCATTGAGAGACAAAGAATAATGAGGTTCAAAAAAATACAACGATCGCCATAGGATCTGAGAAAATGCCATTCCCAAAAAAAATCGAGACTGCAATTTCGCCATACAATCTCGATCGCCCAGTGTAAATACGGAAATCAATTCAAACCGCTATCGGAAATTCTGTCAGTTTTCCCCGTAATAAATCCATAATTGTATCGACATAATTATGAAAGTTCATTTGTCGCTTGATGGTGTAGTCTCGTGCTTCGGGTAAGGAAATTTTTAACTCTTGTTGAATTGTACCCGGTCGTGCAGAAAGAACATAAATTCTTTGGGAAAGAAAGACCGCTTCTTCCACATCATGAGTAATCATTAAAATTGTGGCCTTGGTGCGCTGCCAAATTTCTAAAAGAAACTGCTGCATTGTTTCTTTGGTTTGTATATCTAACGCCCCGAAAGGTTCGTCCATCAACAGTATTTTCGGCTGTGTCGCCAAAGAACGAGCGATCGCGACGCGCTGTTTCATGCCCCCAGAAAGCTCTTTAGGTAGAGATTTGGCAAATTGAGAGAGTCCTACAACTTCTAAGTAGTAGGAAGCCCGTTCTCGACGGTCATTTTTAGCAAGTCCTTGTAACTTCAGGCCAAACTCAACATTTTTTTGAACATTCATCCACGGATATAAAGTATAGCGTTGAAAAACCATCCCGCGATCGGATCCGGGTCCGGTAATGTTCGTTCCATCAACCGTAATACTACCAGAAGTGGGAAAATCTAAACCCGCAACTAAGCGCAATAGCGTTGATTTTCCCGATCCCGAAGCTCCCACGGCACAGACAAACTCTCCCGTTTCAACGTGCATATTAATATCTTTGAGGGCAACAAGATTTCCTTTGCGGGTAGAAAAGTGTTTGTGAAGTCCGTCAATTTGTAAGTGCATTTTTTATCCTCCCATAACAATCTAAAAGTTGAGTTCAATCGAAAGCCCATTGACAGCGCGATCGCAAGATCCAGCGAAAGAATAAATCGAGGGCAAAGCCAATTAAACCCAAAACAATCAAGCAAGCAAAAATCTCGTCGGTTTTGATAAATTTACGCGCTAATTCAATTCGTTTTCCCAGTCCCTCACTGGCTGCAATTAATTCCGCCACCACAACGAGATTCCAAGAGGCAGCAATATTGATACGGAACGCATCGAGAATATTGGGAATCACGTGGGGAGTAATGACTTTAAACAGAACTTGCTTGCGATCGCCGCCGAGGGTGTAGGTCATTTCAATTAAATCTTTAGGTACGAATTTAACCGCATCCATAATCATTAATGTGTTAAAAAAGACCGTGCCGATGAAAATTAAAGCAACTTTCGGCGCTTCATCAATTCCCAAATAAATGATTAAAAGCGGGATAAAAGCCGGAGCAGGCATATAGCGAATAATTCCGATGATGGGTTCAAAAAGAGCACGAATGCTGGCAAATGCACCCATTGCAACTCCCAAGGGTGCAGCAACAATTGCGGCTAATAAAAACCCACCTGTTACGCGAAAAATACTAGCGGTTGTATCTTGAACGAGAAAGCCTTTTTGCCACAGACTTGACAAAGCTACACCGACTTGTATCGGAGAAGGTAAAAACCTCGGATGGACAATTCCAGAAATAGAAAGCAGCCACCACAAACAAAAAGGAACGAGAATCGATAATCCCATCAAAGTCCATGTTAAGGGTTTGGGAATATCTTCAGCAATGCGCCAGAAAACAGTCGGTTTGAGAATTCTGGGTTGGAGATCGAGAGGTTTCATTAATTTTATTATTCGTTATTAGTTATTGGTTATTGACTATTAGTTACTCCCTTCTTACTCCTCCTCTTGCCTCCCCTCCTCGGAGGGGCTGGGGGTGG
>JBCCVR010000318.1:0-4155 GCA_039194995.1 Cyanobacteria bacterium P01_E01_bin.42
GAGGCTTGACGGTTTTCGCTCATCTTCTCGAGGGTGCGCAACTGGTCTCTCTATCTCAGTCCTAGCCTTCCTTCCACGGACTTTTGCCTAATGGGTAGTCCCAAGAGGGGGAGTAACCAATAACAACCAACAACCAACAACCAACAAAAAATTCAAAATTTCCGTGAAAAAACCGATTGCAAACTGGATCCCCGATAGCATACTTGAGGCAGGGTTCTTTTTAAGCTAGTGATTTCTATCTCTGAGGGGATTAAAGATTCAATTGCGTACATATCGCAGTCGGATCGACCAAAAGTGATGGTTGTAGACGATCATTCCCTAACTCGTCAGTTAGCGATCGATTTACTACAACTAGAAGGCTATGACGTTCGAGAAGCAGCAGGAGGCGCGATCGCCCTAGAAATCGCCTCTCAAGACAATCTCGATCTGATTTTGCTGGATGTTTCCCTGCCGGAAATGGATGGGATTGAAGTCTGTCGGCAGTTGAAGCAGGACGAACGAACCTCTCAAATTCCGATTGTATTCATGACCGTTGCCGACGATCGCCGCTTGCGTCTCGACGGACTCGAAGCGGGAGGCACGGATTTCCTCGCCAAACCCCTCGATCGCCTCGAACTCTCCATCCGGGTGAAATCCCTGATCCGACAAAAGCGGCTCAATGAAGATTTAAACCAATCCAAACAAGTTCTTTTTTCCATCGCTCGGGCGATCGAATGTCGCTGCAACGATACCACAAATCCTTCAGAACGATTGGTGGATTTAGCACAACGGTTTGGCGAGCATTTAGAATTGACTAAGTTGGATATTCAAAACCTGAAGGATGCCGCTCACCTCCACGATATCGGTACCATCGCCATCCCCGATGCCATTATCCTGAAAACGACTCCCCTCACGGTGGAAGAACGAGAACTCATTCGCCAGCACGTTTTAATCGGCGAGCAACTCTGTCAGCCCGTGCGAGAATTACAAGGAGTTTTACCCATTATTCGCCATCATCACGAACGTTGGGATGGCAGTGGCTATCCCGACGGCATTGCCGGGGAGCAAATTCCTTGGCTGGCACAAGTTTTTCAAATTATCGATATTTTTGATGCGTTAACCAGCAAGCGCCCTCACAAAAAACCGCTTTCTCCGACCGATGCGCTAAGAGTCTTGCAACAAGAAGCCGCCCGAGAATGGCGCAATCCGGAGTTAGTCGCTCAATTTTGCGATTTTATACCCTAATTTTACATATTAGAGATTTAGATCGAGTCATTATTGGCGATGGCTGTAAAGTCAAAAACAAATTAGCCTCGATTGTTTATCAAATTCACAAAGCAAATACTCGATAGGAACTCAATTGATGCACTCTTTTGTTATGCTAAGAGTGTATTTTGCGCATATCCGAGATTGAGAAAAGCAACAAGATGAATAACGCATTAAGCCGAGTCATAATTCCCACACTGGCAGTTTTCTCCGTTTTTGCCGCTTCTATTCCCGCTACATTTGCTGCAAGCAGTTTAAGACTTGGCGATCGCGAGGCAATCTCTCAGAGACGAGAACAAAGTGAAATTGCTCAACAAATTAATCCCATTTTTGGCTGTCAGCGTTTAAGGTACAGTCCTTTTGGTGTAATTTATGAAAGCGAACTGCGCATGAATGGCTATCAAGGCATTATGATCACGCGCTTTTTCAATCAAAATACCAACCGCCCCGAAGCAGTACAACAAACCATGCAAGTAGTCGGATCGCCCCAAGGATTGGTCATTTCTGGCGCAAATCCCGTCTATTTCGGGACGACTATCAGACACCCGACTTATAGCCCCGATAATTTTCTCTTTCAAATTCAACCCAACGGAACTTACAGCGCGATCGCTCGGGATAATTTGGGTCGCACGTCTTTGGTTGCGGTGAGCGATTGTGCCGTGGGGTAGAAATCCCGCAGAATCATTTCTAGGAAATACGACAACAGCAGAACTTGACAAAAACTGTTTTTTGTGGGTTTCAATTTTACGATCGGTCTGCAACTGAGACCAGACAAGTTATTGAGAAATTTAAAGCAATAAATTCTTAGAGATTTAGCACTCTGGTCGAGAGAGTGCTAAATTTGCTAAAGGTCGATCGGATATGCTGAGGTCACCTCACCCGTCCCTCGACCTCAATGGTAGAGATTAGAAAATAGCGGAACTTACAACAAAAATGGCTAAAATCGTTTCGTTTAAAGAAGAATCCAGACGTGCTTTGGAAAAAGGGGTTAACACCCTTGCCGATGCAGTGCGCATTACCCTCGGGCCCAAAGGACGCAACGTTCTCCTCGAAAAGAAATTCGGCGCGCCACAAATTGTCAACGATGGTATTACCGTTGCCAAAGAAATTGAGGTAGAAGATCCCCTCGAAAATACTGGAGCGCGATTGATTCAAGAAGTCGCCTCGAAAACGAAAGATATCGCCGGCGACGGTACCACGACGGCAACGGTTGTCGCCCAAGCACTGATTCGGGAAGGCTTGAAAAATGTAGCCGCCGGTGCCAACCCCGTGGCCTTGCGTCGCGGTTTGGAAAAAACGATCGCCCATTTGGTCTCAGAAATCGCTGCGATCGCCAAACCCGTTGAAGGAGACGCGATCGCTCAAGTGGCGACGGTTTCGGCGGGTAACGATGAGGAAGTCGGCCGCATGATTTCCGAAGCGATGGCAAAAGTTACCAAAGATGGGGTCATCACCGTCGAAGAGTCCAAGTCCATGGCCACGGAATTGGATGTCGTCGAAGGGATGCAAATCGATCGCGGTTACATTTCCCCCTATTTCGTCACCGATCAAGAACGGCAAATCGTTGAATTTGACAATCCTCGCTTGCTGATTACCGATAAGAAAATCAGCGCGATCGCGGATTTGGTGCCCGTCCTCGAAAAAGTGGCTCGAGACGGTCAACCTTTGCTCATCATCGCTGAAGACTTAGAAGGAGAGGCTCTTGCTACCCTCGTGGTCAACAAAGCGCGCGGGGTGCTCAATGCCGCCGCCATCAAAGCCCCCGGTTTTGGCGATCGCCGCAAGCAAATGTTACAAGATATCGCCGTTCTCACGGGCGGACGGGTCATTTCCGAAGAAGTGGGTTTGAGCTTGGATGGTGTCAGTCTCGATATGTTGGGGACAACGCAAAAAGTCACCATCGATAAGGACAGCACCACCATCGTTGCCACGGGAGAAAACACCAGTGATGTCAACAAGCGGATCGATCAGATTCGCAAGCAGTTGGCGGAAAGCGACTCGGAATACGACAAAGAGAAGTTGCAAGAACGCATTGCCAAACTCGCGGGAGGCGTTGCTGTAATCAAGGTGGGTGCGGCGACGGAAACGGAACTCAAAGACCGTAAGTTACGCATCGAAGATGCTCTCAATGCCACCAAAGCAGCCGTAGAGGAAGGCATCGTTCCCGGGGGTGGCACAACTCTGATTCATCTCTCCGGGAAAATCGCCGAGTTTAAAGAGACTCTAGCCGACGACGAAGAAAAAGTCGCAGCCGATATCGTAACTCGCGCCCTTGAAGAGCCATTGCGTCAACTGGCAACCAATGCCGGAGTTGAAGGCTCTGTGGTTGTGGAAAAAGTGAGCAATAGCGAATTTAATGTTGGTTACAATGCCATTACCAACACCTACGAAGATATGATTGCCGTCGGCATCATCGACCCCGCGAAAGTCGTGCGCTCTGCCTTACAAAATGCAGGTTCGATCGCGGGTATGGTTCTTACCACAGAAGCCCTCGTTGTTGAAAAACCCGAACCCGCTCCTCCGATGCCTGCTGGCGATCCCGGCATGGGTGGCATGGGCGGCATGGGCGGCATGGGTGGCATGGGTGGCATGGGCATGATGTAATTGCCTAGAGTCCGTCTCCCGCTTTGCAGAGACCGCAATGCGATCGCATTCTTCTGTCTTTCTTGGATAGGGGATGCGATCGGGAACAGAACTTAAATAATTATTGAAATACTCTTCCGTAAGATTGGAAGGGTATTTTTTTAGAGTTATTTTTGTATATTGAAAAACCTCAAGGGGTGACAACCCAGTTAAAAGGTAGACTGTATAAGGGATAGAGCGGTGAGACCTTTCTGAAAAAAGAGGCGTTTATGAGGTTTGAGATTCATCAAACGAATAGCAAGGTCTGAGTGTATCGCCATAGATTCA
>JBCCVR010000319.1:0-4115 GCA_039194995.1 Cyanobacteria bacterium P01_E01_bin.42
CGCGGACGCTCATGCGGACGCAGAAAAGCTCGTTCGAGTATTAAATGAAAATACTCTGTTGTTTAGTTACGATCTGGCAACTGGGGAACGAGAGTATTTGCATTGCTTCCAAAAAAAACAATATCAAGGGATATTTTGGCTCGATCCCCATCAAGATTTTTCCCAAAATCTTTTAGAGAAACTGTTGCGGTTTCGTTCCTTTTGTCGGCATTTTCAAGATTCCGTGCCAGCGATCGCTGTCTTAAAATCCCCGCAAAATTGGCTGATCGATACTTATTTAAGTTTGGGTTTTACGGGATATACCAGTCAAGAACAATATCGCAATTGTCTGAAAAAATTACGCAAAGGATATTTGAGCCGTCTTCACCAGCGAGAGACGGATAATTTGCCTCGCGGTATCAACAAAAATATCGAGATATTGCAAGAAATTTTACATGTCAATTTTTGCGCCCTTGTTTTATCCGATCCCCAAAACCAGTTAAGGGTTTGCTATTCTTCCAACCCCAAGTTATTGCAAAAAAAAACAACTTTTGAACCTTGTTTTTTAGTATCGGGATTTGAATCTTGGGATCGGCTGGCAATTATTTCGCAGTTGCACCAGCGATCGAGATGTCAAGCAACACCAAATACTTCGCTCCCACCCACTTTAGAAATTCCGCTACGCTATCAAAATCTCGATTTAGGAGTCTTACTTGCCTGCGATCGCGATCGTCAATGGAACGAGAAAGAAATCGATATTGCCAACGCAATCGCTCTCAACTGTTCTCTTGCCTTGTATCAAGAACGAATTGAACAACAACTGCAACAACAACAGGAATGTGAGAAATTTATCAATCTCATCGATCGCCTATTTGAGAGCGATGCCGAGATTGATGCAATTTTACAAGAAACAGTGGAAAAAATTGGCATTTTCTTTAATGTGGAGCGTGTTTTGGGTTTGGCGATCGATCGAGCAGATGTTTGGGTTAAGTATGAATGGCGCGTTCGTAAAAATATTGCCTCTTTATTAGGTCTGAAACTTGCTGCTTCTGCATGGCAAGAAGAACTCACTCAGACTGAAAAATTGGGAGAACGGAATTATTTTGTGGCTGTGAATTATCCGGAATACTGTCGAGATAAAAGCCATAGCGTTCAACATTTTCAAAAGGAAAGTCCTCGCTCTGTATTAAGCGTTCCCTGTGTATTTCGTGGAAAATGTTATGGTGGTTTGAGCATCCAAACCATTAGTCAAGAGCGAAAATTCAGCCAAACTGAAATTAAAATCCTTGGAGATATAGCCCGAAGAATTGCCGTGATTCTTTCACAAGTTCAACAGCAAGAAATTGCCGCTAAATTAGAGCGGGAAAATCGCCAAAAGAGCGAACATTTTTCCATGATGAGTCACGATTTACGAACCCCTTTAACGGGAATTGTGGGTTTTGCACGCATGCTGCTCGATCGCATTTATGGGGATCTCAATCCCAAGCAAATGGAATATATCAGCGCAATCGCTTCTTCATCAGAACATCTTCTCGAACTGATTAACGATCTCTTGGATCTCGCAAGAATTGAAGCCAATCGAGAAGAATTATACTTAGAAAAGCTATCTATTGAAGAAGTTTGTCTGGCTTCAGTCTCGATTGTTAAACAGCTTGCTAATTCTAAATCCCTAGAATTAAAATTAGAAATCGAACCCAAACTCACGACTTGTATGGCAGATCAACGCCGCGTCAAACAGATTTTAGTAAATTTACTTTCCAACGCCATTAAATTTACAGAATTGGGTTCGGTGACATTGAAAGTTTATCAAAACCTAGATTCCTTAGAATGTCCGATTTTGCAATTTTCAGTGATTGACACGGGCATCGGCATTGCAAAAACAGACCAAGAAAAGCTATTTCAGCCTTTTTCCCAAATTAGAAATCCCCTTCAGCGCAAATATAAAGGAACGGGTTTAGGTTTGGCTTTATCTAAAAAACTCGCTCGACTTCACGGTGGAGATTTAAGGGTAACTTCTCAACTTGGAAGCGGGAGTTGCTTTACTTTTCAGTTGCCATTTTAGCGATCGGTTATTGGTGAATTGGCTAACTTTTGAAAAAACCTTAGTCATTTCTGGGGCAACTTCCTCATGAATTTCATCTTGTCTCAAGCGAGATCGCCCCTCATTAATAACTCCTTACAAACCCAAATCTACCGCCACCCGATGAGCGCAAGCAAATCCAGAAAACGCTACGGCATTTAATCCTTGTCCCGGAAACGTACTGTCGCCAACGCAATATAAACCCGGAATAGAAGTGCGATTAAATGGCATTCCCAATAACCCCATTAACTTGCGTCGGGGAATGGGTCCATAGGTGCCGTCTTCTCGTCCTAAAAAGCGCCGATGAGTACGTGCAGTTCCTACTTCCCGATAGTCTATCCCCGCGATTAAACCGGGGAAAATAGTCTCCAAGCGCTGGATTAAACGTTCTGCTGCTGCTTCTTTTTTCTCTTCATATTCGTTAGGGGAAAGTCCTTGCCAATCGTCGATCCAACTGGGGGTAAAAGTATGAATGATATGATGTCCTTCCGGTGCGAGATCGGGATCGAGGAGAGTGGGAATAGAAACAAAGATCGTGCCTTCGGGTTCTTCCATTTTCTGCCAATCTTCTAAAAAAATATGGTGGCATTCCGTCCCCGCTGGCAGCACTTCCGCTTTAACCCCTAAATGCAAGCTCAAAAAACTGGGAGATTTTTGATAGCGTTGCTGCCAATTTTTTTCCTTTCTCGGCATCATTTCTGGGGGCAATAATTTCTCGAAGGTATCCCAACGGGTGGCATTGGAAATAATGCGTTTTGCGCGATATTCTTGCCCGTTGGCTAACTTCACCCCGATCGCCCTCCCGTTTTCTACAATTGCTTTGGTCACTCGCGCTTTATACTGAATCCGTCCTCCCTTTTTTTCCAACCCTTCCACCAGCTTCAAGGCAATTTGACCCACCCCTCCTTTCGGGTAATTAATGCCGCCATAATGGCGATCGCTGAAGACCATTCCCGCGTTAATTGCGGGGGTGCGATCGGCGGGTACCACCGACCAGCAGTAACATTCCATATCGATAAACTTCAATAAAACTGGATCGCTGATGTAGCGACGGGCAATATCGCCGGCATTTTGAGGCAGATACTTGACTAAACCGAGACAGGCAAAGGGATGCTGAAAAAAGACCCGCATTAAATAGCCCAACTCTTCAAGGGACAGCAATTCCATCGCATTGAGACAGTTAAAGACCCGCCAGCATTCATCGTAAAATTTGCGGATTCCTTCTCTTTCTCGGGGAAAATGCTTCCCCAATTCTTGCAAAAATTTCTCATAACTGCGATGCACTTTCAAATCTAAACCATCTGGCAAATGGTAGTGAATCTGACAGGCATCGGGAATGGTCTCGATCTTCATTCCGACCCCATCGAGAGCGCGGGTTAATAGGTTTGTCGTCCCTTCCGTGCCAAACCCAAAAATCATCGAGGCTCCCACGTCAAAACGGTACCCCTCTCGCTCAAAATAGCCCGCACTTCCACCCGGAATGAGGTATCGTTCCAAAACCAGCACTTTTGCGCCTTTGGCTGCCAATTGCGTCGCCGTCACCAAACCGCCAATGCCCGAGCCGATGACGATCGCATCCCAATGAGCATTCAATTCTTTGTCGGCTACCGACTTAACTAGGTTGTTCATCGATCTCCCCTCCTGAAAGCAACCCTCAGTTTACCCTCAAACCTAAAATCAGACAAAAAAAAGGGGACTCGGCTGCTATCCATGCCCCGTCCCGCTTGACTGTATTCCTATAAGAGGAGAACACCATGTTTTTAAGATAGCCTTATTGAAAATAAATGTCAATAGCAATCGAGAAAATTTTTTAATTAACTGGCAAAATGCCGAATTCTACGGATGGGCGATCGACGCTCAAACCCATTGTTACCGGGTACATCTCAAGTCAGGGCGTTGGTGGGTGCATAATTCGGGGCAGGCTACAACTAAATCTTCTTTAGAGGTTGGTGCATCTCAAGTCAGGGCGTTGGTGGGTGCATAATTCGGGACAGGCTGCAACTAAATCTTCTTTAGGGGTTGGTGCATCTCAAGTCAAGACGTTGGTGGGTGCATA
>JBCCVR010000320.1:0-4093 GCA_039194995.1 Cyanobacteria bacterium P01_E01_bin.42
AACCAATACCAACTTTTAAACCCTCTCTCGAATATATTGTTTTTTTTTTTTTTTTTTTTCCCTGTGCCTTTTTGGGGTGGGGTTGGGGGGGTGGGTTTTTCCCCCTCTTGGGTGGGGGTTGGGGGGTGGGTTCTGGGTTGGATTTTTTCTCGGATGATAACTTGACCATTTTCGCCTTTTTCAACCTCCATAAAATCGGAGACAGTGGGCAAGAATTCTACTTTTACATCCAACTGGGGACGACACGCTAATAAACCCTTAGTGTAGGGATGTTGGGGTTGATAAAAGATGGCCTCGCGATCGCTATATTCTACAATTTTGCCCTTGTACATCACTGCAATGCGATCGGCGACTTCCGCAATTACACCGAAATCGTGGGTAATGAAAATCATCGACATTTCCCGCGCTTTACACAAGTCTCGCAATAATGCCAAAATAGAGGCCTGTACCGTTACATCAAGGGCTGTAGTGGGTTCGTCGGCAATGAGAAGGGTGGGATTGCAAGAGATGGCCATCGCGATCGTGACCCGTTGTAACTGTCCCCCAGAAAGTTCGTGGGGATAGCGTTTGAGATAAGCTCTCTTGCGATCGTTCACTTCTCCCATGAGTTCTCTCTCGTTCGGGAGTTGCTCCCCCCGTTCTTTGAGTTCGCTGGCGATCGCGTCTCGCAATTCCTCATCGGAGGGTAAAAGACGAACCTCTTGCAATGACGAGATTGCCCTTCTCCTCGCCTCTGAAGGGGAAACATCTTGGTGTAGGCGAATCGCTTCGGTCAGTTGAAAACCAATGTCATAGACTGGGTTGAGGGCGGACATGGGTTCTTGAAAGATCATCGCGATCGCGCCGCCGCGATATCGCCGTCGTTCCTCTTCCGAGAGCATCTGTAAATTGACGGAATCTTCTCCGGGTTCGGGACAAAACCAAATTTCCCCCTCCGTAATTTTACCGGGATAGGGAATCAAGCCCAGAAGTGCCAAGGAAGTGACGGATTTTCCCGATCCCGATTCTCCGACAATACCGAGGGTTTGACCGCGATCGATTTTAAAATCAATGCCATCGACAGCCAAGATAGAGTTATTCTCGGTAAAAAATTGAACTTTTAGGTTGCGAACGTTCAGAACGGTATCGGTCATGCGATTTTAGGTGTTAGCGCGAAAAAATTCAGAATGATTTTAACAATTTAGCACCCCGAACCCTGTATCTTAAACAGAAATTATGCGACATTGCTCTTAATAAAAAAGGGAATTCCCTTATTTTGGTTATTTCAACTTAATTCACAAAAACAAATGGTGCAAAACGTAACAACAGAAATTAACTGGTCGGATTTTCTCCAACAACTTCTCGACAAGCAATCTCTCTCGCAAACCCAAGCCTCGCAACTGATGCAAGGTTGGTTAAAAGAAGAGATTCCCGCAGTGCTTTCCGGTGCCATTCTAGCAGCAATTCAGGCGAAAGGGGTCTCTGCCGAAGAATTGGCAGGGATGGCGCGGGTGTTGCAGTCTCAGTCCTTACAGCAAGAGGCGATCGCCCACGATCGCCCGGTTATCGATACTTGCGGCACGGGAGGAGATGGGGCGCACACCTTCAATATTTCCACAACGGTGGCGTTTGTCTGTGCGGCTGCGGGGGTTGCAGTGGCGAAACACGGCAATCGATCGGCTTCGAGTAAGGTGGGGTCGGCGGATGTTTTGGAGGCGCTTGGGGTGCATTTCCAGGCGGATTCCGAGAAGATTAAGGCCGCCCTCAATGAGGTGGGGATTACGTTTCTTTTTGCCCCGGGTTGGCATCCGGCAATGAAAGCGGTGGTACCGTTTCGCAAAACTTTGAAGGTGCGGACGGTGTTTAATTTATTGGGTCCGTTGGTTAATCCTTTGCGTCCGACAGGGCAGGTGATTGGGGTATTTGACGGACAATTCGTCCCGAGGATGGCAGAAGCATTACAAATGTTGGGAATTCCGAAAGCGATGGTGTTGCACGGGCGGGAAAAATTGGATGAAGCGGGTTTGGGGGATGCGACGGATCTGGCGGTTGTGGGTGATGGGGAGGTGCGATCGCAAGTTCTCGATCCCCAATCCTTGGGCATTGCGAAAGCCGCTTTGGAACAGTTAAGAGGGGGAGAAATTGAGGAAAATACAGACATTCTCCGCAATGTTTTACAAGGAAAGGGCACCGAAGCACAACAGGATGTGGTGGCGTTAAATGCGTCTTTGGCGTTGCAGGTGGGGGAAGTTGTTCCCTTTTTAGACCATACCAAGGGGGTAGAAAAGGCGCGGGAAATTCTCCAAAGTGGTGCCGCTTGGTCGAAAGTCGAAGAATTAGTTAAATTTTTGAAAAGTTAAACATGTGGAATGCGTCTAAATAAACTGTTGAGTATCGAAATGCTATCCTAGAATCTGGCGCATTCTACACATTATTCACAATAAAAAATGGGAAAACTGATTGCCTTTGGCTGGTATGGTGGAAAATTCAATCACTTAAATTGGTTGCTACCTTTGTTACCGGAAGCAACCCATTATTGCGAACCTTTTGGCGGTTCTGCTGCTGTTTTACTGAATCGCCAACCCGCTTCTTTAGAAACTTATAACGATCTCGATGGCGAAGTTGTTAACTTTTTTCAAGTATTGCGGGAGAAACAAGAAGAACTCATCCAAGCGATCGCATTAACGCCTTTTTCTCGAGAAGAATTTCGACTTTCCTTAGAACAATCTTCTAATATCCCCAACTTAGAACGAGCGCGACGTTTTTTTGTGCGAGCGCGACAAGTTAGAACTGGGTTGGCACAAACAGCAAGTGAGGGACGTTGGGCGCATTGTAAATTAACCAGTCGTGCGGGAATGGCTGCGGCAGTTTCTCGCTGGCTGGGAAGTGTTGAAGGACTTTCGGAAATCGTACAAAGATTGTTGCGCGTTCAAATTGAAAATGATTCAGCGATGGCAATCATCAAAAGATATGACAGCAAAGAAACGTTATTTTACTGCGATCCACCCTATCCTCATGACTCGAGATCGGACTCAAAAGCCTACGGTTATGAAATGACAAAGGAAGACCATCAAAATCTTGCCGATCTGCTGCATCAAGTTAGCGGTAAGGTGGCGATTTCTGGCTATCACAGTATGCTAATGGATGAACTTTATCGAGATTGGCATTATGTTGAAGCACCTTCTAAAAAAGCACATTCAACCAATACGAGAGCCAGTAAAGAAAAACGCGATCGCGTCGAAGTTCTCTGGACAAACTATCAAATACAGGACAATACATCGCAATGCCAAACCCAGAAGAAATCCTTAACAATAGCTTCCAAATCGCATCAACTCACCTTGGACAATCTCTGGTAAACGATGAAAAAATTCGAGAACGGGTTGAATATGTTACAAGAAATCTCAAAAATCGAGCGGGTGTTAGATTATTGATGGCTTGTTTTCTTGCTAAAATTCATAAGCCAGAAATAGATGTGCGAAAACCCTACACGGAAATTGGAAATTTGGATACTTTTTCAGGTAGAACGTATGATGAAAAATACATTACTCCTTTTATTCATAAACACAATTTACCATGCAACAATACAACAGCATTTTTAACACCAGCATTACGAAACCGAAATGTAACTCTAACAATCGATCTCAATTTAGTGGGTCGCCCTCCTCAACTCTATCAATTTATTCTGAGATTGCTTGATGATGTTTATCGAGAAAGAGTCACGGCTTCAAAGCTATTAATTGAGATAGTACGATACTTGTTGATTGTGAGAAACGAAAGAGGAGAAAGAATTGAATCTCTATTAGAGAGCCTAAAAACTACTAATGACACTCTGCCACTTTCATCAGAAGATATTGTGATTTTGATAGAAAAACATATGAGCCTGAAAGGAACGAGCCGACTACCCGTTCTTATTGTTGCTGCGGCTTACAAAGTTGCTCAAAAACACCTAGGAGAACAAATTCTAGAGCTACGATCGCATAATGCAGCAGATCGTCAAACAGGAGCATTAGGAGATATAGAAATTTCTCTGCTCGATCGAGATAAAATTGTAACAAGTTATGAAATGAAAGATAAAAAAGTCACGAAAGAAGATATAGAGAGAGCATTACAGAAA
>JBCCVR010000321.1:0-4073 GCA_039194995.1 Cyanobacteria bacterium P01_E01_bin.42
CGGAGAAATACATATTGTAAGAAACATAAATATGTACAAGAACGAAAAAGAAACTGTCGCCACTGTCAAAAGTAAGCTAATAATATAAACTAAAACTGTATGAATTCTAAATGGTCGCTGAGGTATAAGTGCAATAAAATAGTGTAAATTTTTTTCGATAGAAATACGGCTATATTCTGGTTTTTCATAGCGGAGAGCTACCGAACGATTTCTTACCAATGTTTCTAAAGCATCATTAGCAGACTGAAATCGATCCTCGATCGCAGGTTCGAGCATTTTTTCCAACCAATTGGCAAAATTTGTGGAAATATCGACAGACGAACGAAAATCGATCTTCATTCGCTTTTGTGGCAAGCTCTCTGGGGAACAACGTGCGAGTAGATAGAGTACAGTTGCCCCTAAACCATATAAATCCGAAGCAAATTGTGCTTGTCCGCGAAACTGTTCTGGTGGCATATATCCCAACGTTCCTACAAATGTCCCACTCAGGCTCAATGTCATACGATAAACCTCTTGAACGCCACCAAAATCCACTAAAAAAACTTTACCATCGGGACGGCGAATAATATTTTCGGGTTTGATATCTCGATGAATTACGGGGGGTATTATATTATGGAGATAACTCAAAACTTGAAGAATTTCTCTAGCAATCTCTTTAACTTCTTTTTCGTCAGGATGCCAACCTGCTGCAACTTGTATGGCGAGAGAATTCCCTTCAATCAGTTCTCGAATCAAATAAAAGCGGCGATCTTCAGATGTATCGAAATGAAAGTAATCGAGATATTTGGGAATTGCTGGATGATCTAAATTAGCGAGTATTTTTGCTTCTCTTTCAAACAATTCTAAAACTTTCCAATCCCTCACTTGTCGAAACGAGACCACTTTAATCGCAACTTGCCGAGAATCTTCAAGATCGATCGCGGCATAGGTATCTCCCATCGAACCTTGACCCAATAATGTTAAGATTTGATAGCGATCGCGGATAATTTCCCCCTTTTGGTGTAGGGCATTCATCAATATTCAAACCTTCTCAAAACTAATATTGCGTAGAAATCGCAAAGATTTCTACGCAATATCATAGCTAAAACTTGCTCTCTCTGTCTTCCAATGAGTGCGACTTGGAATTCAAAGTCCCCCAAAATAGAGGAATTTAAGGGTTTATTATTGTTGCGGTGTTGCGGTAGCACCTCTCGGACTAAAGGACGGAAAAGGTGCGGGACTGCCTTGATATGTGGGGAGTTGACCGTTCCATTTTTCTATCATTTTCTCTTGCATTTCTAACTCTCGCAAGCGAATGGTTAGAGGGGTAACAGTAGAGGCTTGAATTTTTGCAGTTTCCGCATCTCCTCGTGCTGTGGCAATCTTGCGATCGGCTTCAGCTTTTGCCACTTCTAACTGTGCTTTTGCGGCTTGTGCTTGTTGTTCTGCTTGGAAGCGTGCCGTAATTTGTGCTTCAATAGATTGGTCGAAACGCGGCTTACTGACAAAGCCAATGGACTCAAATGTAACGCCGACAGTACTGAAATTATTATTCAAACAATCGCGCACATTTTTGAGGAGGTCGGTTTGGCGATCGCCGACAATTTGCTCGGGTTTTAATCCCGTTGCCGATCGGTTGAAACAATTGCGGGTTTCGCTGCGAACGAGAGTTGCTTTAAATTGATCGGGGTCTTTGAGATATTTCCCGTAAAAGTCCTTGATTTGCTCCGTATTGAAGAAATAAGATAAGGAAACATCTGCATTAACTGTCGTTCCACCGACCCCAAAACTGATACTTTCATCGAGAGGCGAACCTTCATCGACAGAAGCTGTTAGGATATAGTATTGAACGTGATCGGGAAAGATAATGATATCTTCTGCATAACCATTGTACCAAACTCTTCCCGTACTAATAGTTGCATTTTGTACGCCGCGTTGTTCGCCGTACAAATTAACTTTTAAACCAACATAACCGGGAGGGATTTTCTTGACACTCGTACCGGGGACGATGCCGCAACCGTTGGTAAAAATTCCCAGAACGGCAAATGCTGCGGTGATAGAAAGAAGGCGAGATTTAATTGATTTCATCGTTCTTACTCTTTGATATCTAATAATTGAATGAGGGTCGTTTCATCATCGGGGAATGCACTTCTGATTTGTTTCTGTCGGCGTTTTGCGGCTTGGAGTTTGGTGGCGACATATCCCGTCGAGGCGATCGGGAGAGAAAACCCGACGAGATAGCCGCCAAGTCCCAACCAAACCTTAATATTGCTGGGAGAACTGACCAAACTGGCGGCATTTCCCAATAGCCAAAAGCAAAAGATTGCTTCGATAACACCAACAGAAAACCATCTGGCGATCGCTTTCATGTTTCTAAACTCAACTAAACAACTCGTGCTTGCAATCCTTCCAGAAAATCGGAAATTTCTTCCACAATCCAAATCAATTCTGGTCGGCTTAACATCTCCCCCATTTTCCGTTCTCGATTTCCTTCCCAAATGGCACAGTAAAAACTCGTTCCATTTTTCGATCTGACATCGCCAATCTCAACAAATGTAATATCTCGCGTATTTCCCGTTATCCGAGAGGTATGATGGGGATTTGATTGGGTAATTGAGAAATAATCTGGATCGATCTTTAACTCAATGGTTCGACACCAACACTGAAGAAGCACTAAGGTAAGAGGAACGACAATTGGAATAATGAAAAAGAAACTGAAAAGCATAATCCAAAATAGAAAAAATAACATTATTCCTATCGCGATTATCTTACCAATTAAAGGGAGTGAATCCGATTCAAAAAAATTAAATTCAGGTAATTCAACGACTGGAGGAATCGTTACCGAGAGATGGCGATCGCTACGCTTGAGAATGACTCTCGTGTGCATCGGCTTGCGAATTCTGCGGAAGCGGTAATCGGTTCGTAACGGTGCTTTTTTTGCCACGACGAGAGCATTTTTTTGATGCAATGCTTTCAGTGCTGTATCGGCGGACGAAAAGCGATCTTCCTTCGCGGGTTCCACCATCTTTTCCAACCAATCGGTAAAAGCTGGGGAAAGAGACAGGCGATCGCGAAAATCAAAGCGCATCCGTTTTTGGGGTAAATCGGCTGGAGATCGTCCCGTAAGGACAAATAACAAAGTACATCCCAAGCTATATAAATCCGAAGCAGGAACGACTTTACCGCGAAATTGTTCCGGGGAAATATATCCCATCGTCCCGACAAATGTGCCGCCAAAACTCAACGTATTGCGATAGATTTCTTGCACGGCACCAAAGTCCACTAAATACACTTTGCCATCGGGACGAACGATAATATTTTGAGGTTTGATATCCCGATGAATGACAGGAGGGTGCAGAGAGTGCAAATATCTGAGAATTTCGAGAATTTGCGTGGCGATATACTTCACGTGTTCTTCGTTGAGTTTCCAACCGCGATCGATTAAAGCGGCGAGAGATTCCCCTTCGACTAACTCTTGAACCAGATAGAAATAGCGATCGCTTTCCGTATCTTTGTGAAAGTAATTCAAGTATTGGGGAATGGCGGGATGTTTGAGAGTGGCGAGGACTTTCGCTTCTCTCTCGAACAATTCCACGATTTTCCAATCTCGGACTTGACGCAGGGAAACGGCTTTTATGGCGACCCGTTGATGGGTATTGCGATCGACGGCTGCATAAGTCGTTCCCATTCCGCCTTGACCTAGGGGGGTGACAATTTGATAGCGATCGTCGATAAGTTCGCCTTGATGGTGTAGTTGTAACGCATCCATATTCTTCTCCTTCGTGAATGCGAAAAATTGGGCTTGTCTTGCAACGATGCAAGCCAACTGAATCTATACTGGTATTATGTCAAAGATTTGAGATGAAACTCAATACAGGCAAAGGCAGATTAAAGCAGATCAAACGATATAAATGCTTGATGAGGAGGCTTATTCTCAAGGGAAAAATTTACAAATGACTGGCACAAATTCCCGCACCCAACAAACTCACTTGCGGATTTTTATTAGTTTTTATTTAGATTTTTTTTACTTGTACCATTTCGATTCAAAGAAATCAAAAAAAGGACTCCAATATTCTCGAGATCCCAAACAACAC
>JBCCVR010000322.1:0-4071 GCA_039194995.1 Cyanobacteria bacterium P01_E01_bin.42
CTTTTTCATCGCGATCTAACCTAAGCTCATCTATCAAAGAATTATATCCTTGGAGTAGTTTGCCTTGAGCTTTTTCAATACTAGATAGAAGTCTTTGTTCCTGCCGTCTCCACCAAAACCAAATCCCACCAGCACCCGAAATAACTAACGTAACCGCTTCGATCCAAGCTGGAATATTCTCGATGAAGTTAATCTTTAGCAAGTAAAGGTCTAAAAACATTATTTATTTAAAAGCGTGGGTAATCGCTCCTCCCTAATAGTTTCTCCTCCAATCCGAAAAGACTTGATAGAAGGGTCATCTCTGTATTGTTTGATTACAGATTCCCAGCGAGAATCATAACCATTAACGGGTAAATGGATTCTATGTTCCGTCCCATCGTCAGATTGAATGTAAACGTATCGCAAAGAGACATGAACCGTGCTACAAGTCACCGTTTTCCTCTTTAGTGGACGATACAAATCGAGAAGACTTTGGGGTAAATAATCCTCAGCCTTGCGACCATTGGCAATAGAAACCACTGTCAAAGCCTCAAGAGCCACCCCGTAGAGAGGGTAGCCCATATCCGTATCGTATCGAAGACAGAAATAACGAGGCATTAATTAAACACAGCTAACTCGTTAGCTCTTTTAATGCTTTGTCCCTGATACGCCAGACAAATAACGTGAGGGAGATTTGCCAAATCTTGACCGCATTTAAGAATGTCCGTAGGAGAATTGCTTGCCGTTGGGATCGAGATAGTTTGTGTTGGCAGATCGGGATTTTTGGTCAGAAACGTCGGCGTATAATGGCGAGGTTTTACCCCGCTTTTCCCTCCACACAAAACGTCTTGTACCGAACCGACACAAGTCGGGATGAGAGTGGTAAATGCACTTGGAGGGGCATTTTTAATATTTGTGATCATGCTGAACCTAGCGGAAGTATTTCCTCCGTAGGGGGCTTCGGTCTTGTAAGCCGTCATAGTTGTCGAGTACATTATCCGAGCCTTCCCTTCCGCCACAGGGGGTTTAATTTCGTCAACAGGGGCAGGATTTGCCGTCGAAGTCACCAATTTCTCGTACAAATTTAGGATTTTTTCCCCGACGATATCAAAGCAAATAACCGGATTGTTAGCATTAATCTTGTCAGCAGCGTCAACAATTGCCTTGACCGTATCGACCAGATCCGCTCGCAAATAAAGGGGAATTTTCATGGTATGCCCGGATTTGCGCTTAACTATTAAATGGCGCAAATCACCCCATCCCGTACTCGTACAAGGCACGGGATCGTCGGCGACTTTCCCCTTCGCCGCAAGTATTACAGTTTTCATTTTCGCCTCGTCCCCATCTGAAGGGATAGCTATCTGGCGAATAATATCCAGCTTGGTCCCGCGATCGGCTTCATATTGAGCGCCATTCGTGTCCCAAATCGCTCTTAAATATTGTGTCATTTTTCTGTTGAATGGTGGGGTGGAGCCTCCAAACACCAACATTTGGAGACAAAAAGATAGAAAGCAAGCAAGCAGAAATTAAGCGTTAGGCTCAGCCACAGGGGTGGCAAGAGTGGGATCGGTCACAACATCAAAAACGAATGTAAATGTATAGCGCATGATATCAACACCAATCGTTGTGTTATTTTTAGCGATCGACATATTTGTAGGACGAGCCGCAATATCCATTTTTTCAATCTGGTTGTAAGATTGCTCGCAAATCCCGCGCAAAAACTCACTCGCTTGTCCCGTCGCAACATCCGCCTCAACCACCGAAAGAACCGGAATATCAACAAGAGGGAGAACAACAGAATCCCCTGTTACCTCTTCCGCAGCTTCCTTGTACTCTGCATTGGGAAAAAGTTGACTCAAAATAATCTTCACGATCCGAACCTCCTTGACGATTTCTTCATGGATTTAATGCTAACATGATTCAAAGTTCAACCAAGAAAAAGGAACTTGACAGAACCCAGTTCCGACCAGTAGCTATGAGCAACCACGGCGGGCGATACAATAGTTTGTCGCATTCCTATAAAAACACCTTCTTCTGTACCCACGGCGATCGCACGGGATCGACTAAATATCTTTCCATCAAAGATTTTTGCGCTGAGAACTTCTGTACTGCTCAGCAGGTCAGAAGAATGTTACGACAAAATCAATTAGTGGCGCTACAGAATGGAAGGTCTTATTTCGTAGCCAAAAATCCCAACTGGAGAGAATGAATGGGTTCGAGATACTACAAGAACCGGAAATTTCGGTACACCCGCGATGACGGCACGATTCAACTCAAAGCTCAGAGAGTTTACAGCGATCGCCAAGGGAACACCCTTACCCCCGTAACCCCAACTTTTGAAGAATTTGAGGTCTTGAGCCAAACCAAGATTGCCCCCACGCGAAACGACTTTTTACGCCATGCACAAGCCACTTTAACCAAGAACCAAGGCATATTTAAAATTGCCATCCCTGCCAGAGGAGACGATCCGAGGCACAAACAACAGCAAAAAGAAGTTGCCAACCTAGATCGCGTCGCTTGTAGTCGCTATCGAGGAGAATTCAAGGACTACATCAATGGCTGAACGAATTGAAATTTTCAACGGACAAATTACTCCCGGTCAAATCAACTTAACCACTCCTTTCAAAGATCCTTCTTTTTTGTATATGGAAGTGTTCAATATATCGGGAGAAGTCGAAATTGATATCGATCTGAATGTTTATCTACCTAACAACAAACTGCGAAGAGTTCCTTTACTAGGAGAAGAACAAAGACTAATTGACACTTTCTCGCTTTGGTTCGTCCCCGGTGAAATACAGTCATCGGGTTATGACCTTCGGTTAAACTTAAACCCGAGCGATTCTATTGATGCGATCGTCTATTGTGTCAAAGCGGGCTGCGCTTGCGAAGCCAAATTAAAGGCGATCGATACTAAATTAAATATTCAGCTTGCTAGTCAACTGTTAACCAAGGTTATTGAAATTGGCGTTCCCTTACTCACGACGATCGCCAATCCGCAATTACTTTTACCCAAAGTCGCCGCAACGGTTATCCGAGGAGTTGTCGAAATATTTAATCCCGGACCCGAACCCATCTTGATCGGGTACGACAAAGCCCCAACCTTCACCAACTACGATCGCTTCATCGAACCTGGTGGATTACTCCGCATCAACGAATACCAAGGGAACATTTTCGCAGCCGCCAACGGCGTTAAACCCAGAGTAAAGGAGTTTAGTAGAGAATAATGCCAGACTCTTATATTCCCCCTCCTGTTTACCTGCAAAACAAAAAAACGATCGAGGCTATAAAAGGAGAAACCAATTATGTATCGATAATCAAATTAACAGTAACTAATCAATCGACTATTATTATTCCCCGCAACGTTATTGATAGAAAATTTTATACGATTTACCACGATACGGGGGGAGAAGAATTATTGATTGATTTCTTACACGCACCGACGATTGAGCAGTATGCTTTATCACTTCCCTCTAGAAAATTATTTATTGATGATAGATGGCAGGGAGAAGTCAAGGCTATTTCTCGCTCCGGAAATCCAATTATTGTACATTGTCGAGAGTTCAAGTATGTAGGAGGACAATGAAAAAACATAAATGTTGCAAAGGCAAAAAGTCCGGACAAATTATAGAGCTAAGATTTATGCCTTTATCATCTTTGCCAAAGCGTGAAGACTGCCTCCTGTGCTTTGGGTATAGTAATTTAACCTTTCATAATTCAAAAACAGTATATGCGGGAAGAGGATATACACAAACTAATAGTTCTAGTTCTTCTGAATATTATTTACCTTTTCCAAACAATTTTTATACTAAAACCTCTCAAGGAATATCAAGAGATAATTGGGGAGAAATTCCAAGAGACGCTGTTTTTGGTAGACCTCCAGTTAATTTCGAAGCGAGAGGTAGAGAAGTAGTCGTACAAGGATTAAACTCTGGCACAATATCCAGTTACAACTCGCAAACTCACAGAGGATATAATAAAGGTTGTTACAATGAAGATTGTAGTCCTTTAATTAGTAAGAGTTTTATTGACATCGGTGGAGTAGGCAGTAAAAAAGGGAACTGTTATACAAGACAAACTTTAGACCGAATAGAC
>JBCCVR010000323.1:0-4009 GCA_039194995.1 Cyanobacteria bacterium P01_E01_bin.42
GAATGGAGTAAAAAACAACAAAATATACAGGATCAACTAGATTTATTTGAACCTCAGATAGATTTGGAAAAAATTCCCTATAAATTCTGTTATCAATTTACAGATGAGGACAATATATCTCACAAATATTCAATCAGTGATTGGGAAATTATGCAACTCTATCGGAATTGTCGAGATCGTTCAGGGTTATCAGGATTAGAAGCGGAAGAAGAGTCCTTGAAAAAAGTCAAACAAAAATTAGAAGGATTTATAGACAAAAAAGATCTATACTTTATTATTGGAAACCTCAAGAATCATCCTAAGTCATTTATGATTATTGGTTTATTTTATCCCCCTTTAGTACAAAGCACACAACTGACATTGTTTTAATATCATGGACACTCCAAACAAGCAAAATTTGATTTTGACATTTGGCTATGGTAATCGTTCTAGTTATGATGCTCTGGCAAAGTACGTCCAAGAGTTTAAGATTGACTGTCTGATTGATGTGAGAGAAAAGCCTCGTGCGTGGAGTCGCAAATGGTATGGGGAACAAATTGAAAAGTTCTGTCAAGAAAGAGGATTAGAATATTTATCGGAAACAGCACTGGGTAACGTTTCAGGAACAAATCATTGGATTTCTCCTGCTCCGGAAGAGGCAGAACGAGTTTTGCAAGATATTGCTAAGAAAAACGAATCTAGGACGGTTTTGTTATTGTGTGCAGAGATGGATCATCGTAGATGTCATCGCGTCGAGGTAGCCGAGAAATTGCAAGAGTTAATCAATTGTCCAATTAAGCATTTGGAATAGCTTGCAATTACAAGTAGTTGAGAGCTATTTTAAATAATGCCAATGCCGCAGCCTCATCCAAAACCGCCAAACCCAAAGACCCAAAAGAATGGGATAAACCCTGCTTCCGCGTCGTCACGATCATCTTAAACCGCGATCGCTTGGGAGGCAAAAACGGCTCAATTTGTTGAAACTCCCCCACATCATCCCAAATTACCAACACCTCATCGCTTCCAGGCCAACGACTCCAACAAAACTGCACCAACTCCTCTAACTCCATCTTCTCCGGCAAAGTTAGCCCCAACTGAGTGCGCGCAAACTTCAAGATTTGATCCCCGACATCGCGATCGCGCACCGCCACCCAGATCGTCCCACCTTGATAATGCTCTATCCCATAACGCAACGCATATTGTAGAGCTAACTCGGTTTTACCAATACCTCCCATTCCTTCCACACTAGCAACGGCTAAGTTTGCGCTAATTTCTACGCCTTCCTTACGTTTAAGTTGCTCGTGCAGAGTTACTAACGCCTGTTTTCGTCCGACAAAATGAGGAGAATAAATTTGCGGTAAATTGCAGGGAAAATCAGGTTCAAATTCTGGTAGCGGCAACACCTGATAATGAGTGCTGTCAACATAAGTATTGCCCTCAGTATTATTCGAGCCTCTGTTTTCCTGCACGGAAACCGCACCTTTCACCGCATTCCCTTCGATTTGGGTATAGCGATTTGCTTGGGATGCGTCGATCTCGACATTTCCTCCCACATTCTCAAGATTTGGACTGCGATCGCCTTGCGATGATTGGGAATGACTCATCCAACTTTCTCGTACGATAGTTCTATTATGAGTCCTTTTTCCCAAGTCGGCAGCAGGTGAGAGATAAACCGACCGATGCGATCGCACCAATTCCCATGATGCTATCTTGCTCTAGCGATCGACACTGATAACGGATAACCGATAACTGAATCTAAGATTTACTCTTACTCGATGTTGAGCAAATGCTGTACTGTAGAGATGAGTTCGTGAGCCTTGAAGGGTTTGACGAGATAAGCATCCGCCCCTTGCTTTAATCCCCAATAGCGATCGATTTCGGTAGACTTAGAAGAACAAAGAATCACTTGAATATCTTTTGTCGCGGGATGAGATTTCAACTTCCGACATAACTCGTAACCATTGAGTTTGGGCATGATAATGTCGAGAATGATAGCATCCGGGCGCTCTTTCTTTATCTTTTGAATCGCCTCGATTCCATCTTTCGCCGAAGTCACGGTAAAATTTCTGCTTGCAAGCCATTGAGAAATGATACAGCGCTGAGTGCGGCTATCTTCAACAACTAAAATCGTACTCATGGTTTCCTATGCCCCATTGTTTCGGGTTTGAGATTGTGCTGGTCGGGTGTCCGATGAATTTCATTTGAATTTCATTTGAATTTCATTCTAGGGTGACGAGGCTTTATCCCCCATGAGGCAGGAGTCCTCAATTTTATGTAGGACTTTCATCCCATCCCCTTTAGGACTGTAGATGCTTGCAAGATGCTTGGACAATGATTACGCTAAGGAACAAACAAACACGTTTTGACCCCAAGTTGGCTTGCCGGATTGGCGAAATGACCCGCTCTCGGGCAGAGCGAGTTAAAAATATTGTAGCAGAAATCTTTTGGGGGCTATATACTCCCAATGCGAGTTATTAAAACTTAGCAATACTGAAAATGATCCGCGTTTTAATCGTTGACGACCAACCCCTAATCCGCCGTGCTTTGAAATTGTTGCTGGCGGAAGAAAAAACCGTGCAAATTATTGGAGAAGCAGAGAACGGAGAAAAAGCGATCGCAGCGGTGGAGCGCTTAAATCCCGATGTGGTTTTAATGGATATCTTAATGCCCATTCTCGATGGAGTACAAGCAACGCGAGAAATTTGCGAGCGTTTTGAGAATGTTCGCGTTTTAATATTAAGTATCGACGACGATGACGAATACATCGCCCAAGCACTCCGTTATGGTGCGGATGGGTACTTATTGAAAACAACGCCCCCCGATGAATTGGCCTTTGCCATCCAAGCCGTCCAAAAAGGCTACACGCATTTAGGACCCGGTTTGGGGCAAAAAATTATTGCCCAAATCCCCGAGCCGATCTTCGGGTCTGGGGCAAATTGGGAGAAACTAACCCCGAGAGAGCGAGAAATTCTCTCCTTAATTGCCAAAGGTGCAAACAATCGCGAAATTGCCAAAACCCTCTATATTTCCGAAAAAACCGTCAAAAATCACGTTACCAGTATCTTACACCGCTTAAATTTGCGCGATCGCACCCAAGCTGCCATTTTCGCCCATTCTCGTTCTGTCAGTTAGCGCTATTGACAATCGTTTGGGGATTGAGTACCACGCGCCCGGTTTGTTGGAGGTATCCGGCGATGAAACGTTCGAGTTGAGGGGCAAATAAACCAACGGGAGATTGAAATCTCTTTGGATCGAGGGATTCGATCTCATCCACCCCTTTCACCACTAAACCCAACACCCGATTTTCGATGTGAACGACAATGACATTAAGCGAGGTCTCTAAAGTATCTCCTACATCTCCTACCCCCAACTGGCGATCGAGGTCGAGAATCCACAACATTTCTCCCCGCCAATTGTAAATCCCCAAAACAAACTCTGGCATATCAGGAATGGCGAGGATTTGCGCCGGACTGATGCGCAGGATTTCTTGAATATTTTCAACCGGGAATAAGGCGGCGTTTTCAATGGCAATCTGACAGCTTAAAAATTTCTCTTCTCTTGGAGGAGGAGGAAGCGCGCGATCGCCACGCCCGTCTTTGGTGGGGGGCTGTTCTTCTAGGGAAAATTCCACAATCGAGTCATCTAAGGAGGATCCCGATTCCAACCAAGATTCCAAATCGATCGCAATGCGAGTATTATCGATTTCAAGGCGCTCTTGCCAAGCAGGCTTGCTGCTTTGACCTTTGACATATCCGGCAATCTCCGCCCCGTTCAAGGATTGAATGCGCAGTTGCTTGAGTCCTTTTTCGATAATGGCCAGACTAAAGGCGCGATCGGGAATTCCGGCAGCTTCGAGATTGATTCTCAAGATATTGCCCTGCCAAGCCACTCGAGCGCCGATCCCTCGAGTTTTCAGCTTATGATTGAAGAGTGATGCGATCGCCTTGGGGTTGCCTTCTCGCACCAATTGTAAAATTCGCTTTTGTTCTAATTGTACTTGCCGACTTGTCATCTACTCAGTCCCCTCGCC
>JBCCVR010000324.1:0-3760 GCA_039194995.1 Cyanobacteria bacterium P01_E01_bin.42
AGCGAGCAACCCCCCTATTCCCCCCAAAGGGCGGACTGATTATGCCCGCACTACTGAAACCCTTTGATATCCTGTAGTGGGAGCATCTCGCTCCCTTGTCTTGGTCAGCATTCCCTTGCGTCTTTCGCCGACGCGGGGTCTGACCGCAGCTTTTTTTACAGTAAATAGCCGGATCTGATATAAGTTGTCCAGATACATGGACTTGCTCTATTGAATCAAACAATAGTATCCATGCGATCGCGGAAATAAGTTCGATAGAGATCGAAACGCGGCGACACCTCATTGCCTTGTAAACCCACCAAACCCATACTGTGTAATTTAAACGCCAAAACCGACTCTAACTCAACCGTTTCATCACTGAGAACGACCTTTTTAAACGCGGCTGCTAACTCCTGATGCTGTTGTAAATTCCATAGGTGTCGCCGCAAATGATCCCCATAAATTCCCGCCTCCGTTGGGGCAATTTCTACGAGTTGATTGAGTTCCAATTGACCTTGGGCGATATGATAAAAAGCCAACCTTACTAGATAAGGATGTCCCCCCACAATTGACATTAGTTGTCGGACTTGCGATCGCGTCCAATTTAACCCATGACGGCGTGCCAAATCTTCCACTTGTTCCGGACTAAACTCCGATAATTCAATCGGCAAACCCACATTAAAAGGAGATTGATTGATATCCATCGGGATGTAAACCTCAGTAGAGTGAACCACCACCAAACGCAATTTTTCCCAGAGATCGCTATCGCCGCCGCCGTAACCCGCCTCCTCGTACCACGCCCGCAATAAGCCGAAAAAATCATCAGCAATACTGGGATAATCAAAGATTCGATCCACTTCATCCAGTCCCAAGACCAACGGCGTGTCGGTTTGAGTGAGCAAACAATCCTCAAAAAAAGCCGTGCAATTATCTTTACTTCCGTAAGTATCCGTCCAATATTCCTCGATTTTATAAGGAAGGCGTAACTTACGAGAAATTTTTGAACAAAACCAGCGCAATAACTCATTCAAATTATGAAAAACAGTTTTATCCGCGTGTTGAAAACTTAACGGTACCGTACAATAGCCCCGTTCTCGTGCATGATAGAGAATTCGTGCCATAAGCGAGGTTTTGCCCATTTGTCGGGGAGCCTTGAGACGGATTAACGCCCCGGGTTGCACGATCGCCCGATAGCATTTTTCCTCATTGAGTTCCCGTTCCACATAAAAGGCAGAAGCTAACCTCACTTGTCCCTTGGGTAACTCGGGTTCGGCAACAGGTGTGGGAATAACCGATTGATGGGTGGAAAGAACTTCGCGATCGCCCTCCTCCTCATTCGTCTGCCAATTTCCCTGTCCTTCAAGAACCTGCAAGACTTCTCGGGCGATCGCTTCCGTATCTCCATTGCGATCATTCCATTCCCGCGCCTGAATGCCCTGCAAATACGTCCGTAAAGCATGATTGAGGGGGAAACTCGCGGGCAGTTGAACCCGAATGGGTAGGATAATCGGTGTTTGTCCCGAAGTGCGAAACTCCTTGACTTGACGTAACTGTTCGATAGCGATCTCGCTCACAGCCGTTTCCGCAGAGAGAAGTAAAATAAAATAATCGCATCGTGCAAGTTCTGTCTCGATTTGCGCGAGGGGATACGTCTTCAGTGCATCTGTTGCCCGAAAAACGCGGTGTCCTTTTTCCGTTAACGTTTGCGCGAGAGGAAGGGCGAGGCGAAGATCCGGTTCGCGATCGCGGTGGGCGATGGCAATTCGATAAGCTGGTGTGAGCGGATGCGTTCTCGCTAAACGTTCGAGAGCGCCCCGGACTGTCTTTTTGGAGACCTTTTCTCCTAATGCTTGAGAGAGCTTGCGCCAAAGTTTGTAACCCACGTATTTCTCAACGTATTGGGGGTTGAGGGGGTAAATCTTCTCGTAAGTTTGCCCTTGCCACGATCCGGTAAACACCTCTCTTTCCAAATCATTGAGATGCTTTCCCGTTTTCGCGCAAACTAAGCGATCGGCAAGTTCTAACGCTTCTTTTACGTCCATCATATGTTGCAGATTGGCTGATGATTTGGCGGTAGTCTTTCTCGGCAATCGGCGATCGATGACCGACAAGCGATACTTCCAGCTTAAAATAGAAGTCTGCGGTAATGTATCTTAACATCCGGATTGCGATCGCGACTGCTGCTAAATTGAACTACCATTTAATAAAGAAGCAACATCTACCCGTAACAATTCCCGTTTTTCTCTGGTGTCTATTGTAAAGGCAGTTCCGCAAAGCTCATCGATATTCATGAGGTTTTCAGAGGTTTCCGGAGGTTTCCTGAAGTTTGGTATGAGGTTTTGGTTGGGGAGTACCGAGAACAATCTTTCAGGAGAGAAAAAGAAATGAGGAAACGCGGCAAACTCATGAGTTTTTCTGGTTCTCTTCCCGGAAGTTTTTCGGGAAACTATAGATAAGGAAACAGCAAACCGCTTAACAATTCCTGAAATTCTCTAATTTTTTTTGGCCGAGATTTTATAGATCGGGGGAAGCTATGTTCAGTCTCATCAAAATTGCGATCGACACTTGTATTAAGCATATACAAGCCGGATACTACAGCACATACGGGAGTTTAAAGCCGGATTACCCAGAAATTCTCGCTTGGGCAACCACAATGGCTTTAGAGAATATCAACCGTAGCGATGCGGCTTATCACGATGTGGAACATACCGCACTGGTGGTACTAACGGGTCAAGAAATTTTGCGAGGGAAGCAAATTCGCGACGGGGGAGTTACGCCAGAAGATTGGCTGCACTGCATGCTCTCCCTGCTGTGCCACGATATCGGTTATATCAAAGGAATTTGCGCGGGAGATAACATTGATGAAAAAATTTATATCGTTGACAACAATGGCGGCGCGATCGCGCTTTCTCCGGGGGCTACAGATGCCAGTCTCACACCTTATCACGTCGATCGCGGTAAGCTCTTCGTGAGCGAAAGATTTGGCTATCATAAGTTAATCGATACGGGCATTTTGCAACGAAATATCGAGTTAACTCGCTTTCCCGTTCCCGAAGGAGAGGAATATAAGGATACGATCGATTATCCGGGTTTAGTGAGAGCCGCCGATCTGATCGGTCAACTGGCGGATCCTCGCTATTTGCTAAAACTTCCGGCACTCTACCAAGAGTTTGAAGAAAACGGCACGAACCAACAACTCGGATATGCTCACCCCGGTGAACTGCGGGCGGGTTTCCCTGCATTTTTCTGGAATGTGGTCTATCCTTACATCGAAGATGGTTTGGGATACTTAAATGTGACTCAAGCCGGACGGCAAATCGTGGCTAATCTTTATGCGAACGTGTTTGTGGTGGAACGAGAACTCAAACAAGCGGCTTCTCGCCAAGCAAAGCGATCGCAGGAGGTGCGCTTGGCACAGCCTCAAGCGAGCAGGCGCAAGCAAAATTTAGCCGGAAATTGGGGCGATCGGGCTTTGGCGTTTCATCCCGGTTAATCCGACTTTATTCGCGTCCTCTTCTTGCTGATTTTACCCGTTCTTACTCCCTAATCTTCTAATTCGCGTAACATTAGGATTATTTCTCTTGGGTTGCTGAATTGGGCTGTACTGGGTGTAGGAACGGGTATTATCGTTCATTTTGGAATCGGCGTTGCGTTACCCATTTTTGCTCAAGGGGTGACAAGCAGGCTGAAAAGCGTGTGGAGAAAGGAACTTGGCAAACGTCCCCAAAAAGAATAGAGTTGTCTAGACCGACAACTCTATGAAAAAATGTTTCCCGAATTA
>JBCCVR010000325.1:0-3723 GCA_039194995.1 Cyanobacteria bacterium P01_E01_bin.42
AACGATGGACAGAGATGAAAATGCTGCGATTAACATCCTGAATCGCGCAATAAAAGAGCTACAGGCGGTGGGTCTCATCGTTTCTGCTTGTGGAGGCTTCGGCAATAGTCAGCCTGTGAAGCAAGAAACTTCAAACAACTGAGTTCAACTCAGTCTCTTTTGAAGCTCCCGTTAGACCTGAAAGGTTAACGGGAGAGAACGTCACGGCATCGAGATATCGAGGAAAGACAAATCCTCCCCGTCTATTACTGTCGGGTCGGGCGCATCTTCGCCTCCATCAATCAGAGCACTCGGGGTTAGGATCGGTTCGAGGATAAAGGTTTTAAAATCCTCAGCAAACTCCTTCTGAGACGTTTTGGGAGTAGATAACAGATCTGTTTTCGGAGTTTTATTTTTTGATTTTTTGCGGAAGAAATGCGGCAGGAAATTCATGGAGATCTGAAGAATGAGTGCAAAAGTGCGATCGCTTTCGGGCTTGGCTATGAAAAAAATCCTTCTTAGAAAAGTATGATAAGGTAAACAGAGTCAACGTTCAATTAACCGATAAGTTTATTCTCTTGACAAGCAACCTACTTTTAACGACTCAGAGCACTTTTTTGTAATGATTTTTAATAAATTCTTACTCTCTCATGCCAAAGTTTAAGAATGGATTAAAACAGTTAATAACAGAGAAGCTAAAGAAAAACTTAAAAAACAATGGCGATATTCCCAGTCCGAGAGCAAGATAAGATAAAATGTCCTGACCTCGCTCCCTATTGGCAAGTCGGTTATTTACCCACAGCCCAACAGTGGATTCTTGCGGCAACGAGTGGTATCTCCCGCTATGAGATTAACGAAATGGAAAGTTATGCTTTACATCGCTTCTGTGGCGATTTGAGTATTAAAGAAGTGCAACAGTCGTGTCAGGACAAGTTCGGCTCGACCCTCTCGCCTAATTTCGTAGCGGAATTACTTGAAAAGCTCTTGGTTTGGGGAGTAATTGAAGAGGAGAGTATCGAGAGCGTCGGGGGCGGAGGGAGCAGGGGGAGCGGTTTGCCTCGATTGAAGGAGGGAGTAGAGTGGATCGCCCATCCTGACGGGCATTGGATTCTTCGCAACCCTATCGATGTCACCTATTTACAGGTCGATCGCCGCTCTAAAAACGCGATCGCCTTGCTCGATACCCTGCCTCCCGCCCAAATTGGCGATCGCTGCGGCATTTCCCCCCATAACCTGCGCTCTCTCCTGCAATTGCTCGCTGCCACTGGAATGTTAGAAGGCACGACTCCCCCCAAACCTCCCAAAAAGAAATTTACTCCCCTGCAATTACTCTTTTTTAAAGTCCCCTTATTTAATCCAGATCCTTGGTTGAATGCCCCCGCTCGCGGGTTGACTTGGATTTGGACAAAACCCGCATTTTTATTGCTGGTTTCCTTTTTAACCGGGTCGTTGCTTTTTGGACTTCATCAAAGAGGAGAATTGCTGCAAATGGGCGCACTGTTTTGGCAAAGCCAAGGTATGGCATTGCTTTTACCCTTTGCACTCTTGGCAATGCTCGTCGTCACCCTACACGAACTCGCCCACGCTCTCACTTTAAAAAAGTACGGCGGCATCGTGCCGGATGCGGGCTTATTGTTTATGTGTTTGATGCCTGCCGCTTATACCAATACCAGCGATTCTTATTGTTTGGTCAAACGCCGTCAACGGGTCTTGGTCATTGGTGCGGGGATTATCTGTCAATTGCTGGTGGGGGCTGTTGCCTTCTGGCTGTGGTATTTGGCGACGGATAACAGTTCCCTCAAGGGTTTGAGTTTCTTGTTATTGGTGGCTTCTCTGTTCACCGTGACTATCAACATCAATCCCATGGCCAAGTTCGACGGTTACTATCTGGCCGTTGCAGCGACAGGCATTAACAATCTGCGCGGGCGTTCTTTTCTCCTTTGGGGAAATTGGCTGCGAAGAAAATCGAGCGAGGAGAAGAAGGGCGATCGCGAGATTCTAGCGGTTTATGCTCCCTTTTGTCTGCTCTATCTTTTCTTGGTTTTCGGGGGTCTTTTCCGTTGGCTGTTCTATTGGATTTTAGACAATATCCCCATCACCGTGCTGTTTTTGCTCGTAGCATGGGCGATTTATTATTTCTTTCCTCACTTTAATAATCGGGAGGCATCATGAGTCAATCACCCGTTCCCAAGCCCAATTCTTCGGCGAAAACAAACAGCGCGCCCCCTCGTCGCTTTCGCGTCGTACCCCCAAAACCCGTTACCAATTCTCAGTCACCAGTCACCAGTCACCAATCACCAGTTGCTGACGAGGAAACAGTCACAGGCGATCGCACTCTCTCCTCTCGATCTTCCCCTGCTTCTCCATCTCCCTCTACTTCCGCCACTTCCCCCGCTCCCAACGCTCCCAAATCCTTCCTCAAAAAACGAGGCTTCTGGATCGCCGTTGCCATTCTTGTCACCTTGGGAGCCATCTCACAAATTCGCCTGCGTCCTTCCGTGCGGGCTGAAGCATGGCTCGAACCCGACCCTAATGCCCGTCGCGTCGTTCATATGGAGATTCCAGGTCAGATTCGCCAAGTGTTGGTCTTGCCCAACCAAACCGTCAGAGAAGGTCAGCCTCTAGCACTGATTGAAAGCGAATCATTGGAAGAAGAGATCGAAGATACTCAATTGAGCTTGTTGCAGAATAACGCCGAACTTCATTTTGCTCGCCAACAAATGCTGGCAGCGCGATCGCGTTGGGAACAGGCTAAAGCGGTGGAAAGTATGGCTCGTCAACGCTCTGAAAAGTTGCGGCGAGAAGTTCTTCGTATGGATGCGGGCATTCCTCCCGAACATATCGCTCCCTATGAGTTCCAGTTGCAATCCTTGCAAGGTCGCTTACAAAAGATGAAAACCTCGGTTGCCCGTCACGAGTCTTTGGTAACAGAGGGGGTTTATTCCCGCGAGCAGATCGATGCTCTCTATCGAGAAGTCGATGCCATTGAAGCCTTGCTCGGAGAGCATCGTGCCAAGATGGAGGCGGCTAAGCGACAGTTACGCGACGAGTTTGAGACGCGGCAAGACGAACTCAATCGCCTCTCTCGCGTCAGTGTTGTCGCCAGGCAGGAATACGAAGCCTCTAAAACTTTTGCCCTCTCTCAAATCCCAGTACAGAAGCAGTTAGAAAAGCGCTTGGAAAAACGACAGGCAAAATCTAATGAGAATGAGATTTTGCTGGCACCGTTGGCGGGGACGGTGACGACGCAGGATTTATACGCTCTCAAGGGCAAAATGATGCAGCCCGGAGATGCGGTTTTGGAGATTGCTCAAACTTCTAAGTTGGTGGCTGTGATTGAGGTACGTCAAGAGGATCGCGATTTGGTCAAGGAGGGGGCAACGGTGAAGTTTTCGCCTCCCGAACCCGGTTTGCCTTCTTTTGAGACTCAAATTCGCGAGATTGTTTCGGTCTTGGCTAAGGACGAACAGTTGGATAAGTCTATTTTACAGGTGATTGCGGTTATCGAACAGGGGGGACAGTTGCAACCCGGTGCTAAGGTTTACGCCAAGATTGCTTCTCCTTATACTATTTCTCTTGCCGAGCGCGTTCGTCGCGAATTTCTTAATCTTTTTAAGGTTCGCAAGTATTCTTGATTTCACGGGGTGACGAGAGGCTGAAAAGCAGCAAAAATAGGAAAACAGAGAAAAAGATGGTAGAAAAAAGGGGTCAAAGCGAATTGAAAATGACCCCTATCCAAAAATG
>JBCCVR010000326.1:0-3676 GCA_039194995.1 Cyanobacteria bacterium P01_E01_bin.42
CAATTTTTGGCCAAGTGTTCGTAACTTTATTCAAGTTCCCAACTGTATCTTGAAAGAATTTTGTTTTGACTTCTTCATTCAAGAAAACATAAAGTTTATTTTCATGTAAAGACCACACATTGGGATCGCCATCAAATTTTTTCCCGAGAACGATTCCAAAAGTACAATAACCACCATTGGCAGGGGCAAATTTTTCCGGATCTGCGGCAAATTTATCGCGATTCTCTGCACTGGTAAAGTACCAAGTTGCATTATCCCAATCAAAGCTAAATTCGTCTTGTCCTGAAACGGGTTTTCCTTCGCTAAAATAGGCAACAGGATCGTAACCTTTCAATGCTCGTCCTCGTTCGTCTAAATTTAAGCTAAAGTCTTTTTGGGACTCGCTGTGAGCTTCTGTTGTTGTGGAAACATTTCCCCCGTCGTCAGAATTCGAACCAGACGTACAACCGGAAAAGGCAAAAACAGAAGCACTGAGTGCTAAAACAAGCAATAACCTCGGTAGCATGAAAACCTCCATTACGTTATTGAAATTAAGAGACTATTAATAATCGCAATTGCTCCTATCGTTGGATATTATCCTGAAAATACGCCGACCCCGCGATCGTCGATTTGAGTTCGGTTACGGGACACCCGAGGTAATTCGTTATTGTGTACTCAAAGGGTGGTAGATATCGGCAAGCAGAACGAGCGATAACGATTTTTCTATCTTTCATTCCCATGATATCAAATCCGGATTATCGAGTTTTTAAGTATTATTTCGATCAAAAGCGCAATCCTAAAAAATTACGGTTCAAATTCTTGCTACATCCAGTCGGAGACGCGATCTCATCAATGGGAAATTGGGAGAAAAATCATTTTATTTTCTGTACAACAGGGGTGTTTTTTAACAAAAGTTAACATAAGTCGAGCTAAAACCCTTATCTTTGAGTTTGCGATCGAGTGGAGGATGGAGAGATGCGATCGGGAGTAGGTCAAACTCGCAAACCTTTTGTACTAAATCAATATTGAACCACACCAGACGCAGAGAGCGCAGAGAGTTTAGAGAATACAGAGAGTTTATAGAATGCAGAGAGAAGAAGATTCACTCAATTCAAATGTTCTTACAAAATTGACCTGCTCCTTAAGCCATCGCTCTTCCTAGGGTCTTTGTGTAAGGTCTGGATGGATTAGTTCGCGATCGAGTTTATCTAAGAGACGTTCTCAATGAAATAATAATGTACTGCCAGTCCCAAGAAAATTGCCAAAATTATCTAAACTCTGGTTAACTGTAAATTGACTCGGCAAAACAGTTAATATTGAGATTATTCCACCGATGCAATTATGCCTCGTGCCGCGATTTTAACCTCTGTCCCTGTAGAATATCAAGCCGTCCGCGCTCATCTGACCAATCCCCAAGAGGAAATACATCCTCAAGGAACGATTTACGAGCGAGGGAAATTTGCGGCTAACGGACAAACTTGGGATGTTTGGATTGCTGAGATGGGGGAGGGAAATGTGGATGCAGCAGTAGAAACCGAACGCGCAATTTCTCATCTTCAGCCCGATATTCTTTTCTATGTGGGGATGGCTGTCGGTATCAGTGAAAATGTTGATATTGGGGATGTGGTGGTAGCTACTCAGATTTATCGCTATAAGTTAGGAGATGAAAAAAAACGGTTTGTTTCTGGTTCTCCATTGCAATCTACTCATGCACTGGTACAAAGAGCGAGAGTAGAAATACGAAAAACAAACTATCGTGAAAGGGCTTTAGCTAAAAGCGGTTCATCTAGTTTAACTGGATCGTGGCGTATATTGTTATCTCCGATTATCACTACAGATGAGGTCATTGCCTCTGAACAATCGGAAATTTTTCAATTTTTGAGGACAAACTATGCTGATGCGATCGCTCTCGATCAAACCGGATCTGGGATATTGAGCGCAGCCTCTACTTATCCTAAGATCAAGGCGATGGTAATTCATGGGATTTCAGATTTAATCAAGGGTAAAGATGACGATTCTGTAGACAATGAACGAGCAAGCGCACTAAAGAAAAGCTCGAAACCAGAAGCATCCGAACACGCGAGTTCATTTGCATTTGAGATATTAGCCAAGTTTCAGATCGAGCAGCCACGTCCAGAAAATACTGCGTTGAGTCCGGTCGTATTACAATCTGCCGATGAAAATGGAATTCTAGCATATTTAGAACTGCGAGATGTTGGACCGACAAACCAACTCGTTTTCGAACCCTCAGAAAGATTAAACGTGATTACTGGCGATAATGGACTAGGAAAGACTTTTATCCTCGAATGTGCTTGGTGGGCATTAACCGGACAATGGGCAGGTTTTCCGGCTTATCCCGATCGCAATTCTACGACCCGAAACCCCGAAATCCGATTTCAAATTGCAGGCGAATCGCAACCAGAATTGAAACTCGAACCTATCTCTGTTTTCTACGATCGCAACAATCAGATTTGGCGATCGCCGCCAAAACGTCCCACGCTTCCCGGACTAATAATTTATGCAAGAGTTGATGGTTCTTTTGCGCTTTGGGATCCGGCGAAACAATATTGGTCATCTCAACAAGAATCAGGCAGCAATCGCATTGTTCCTCGCCCTTTTGTTTTTGATACTTCCCAAATCTGGAACGGTTATAAAGATCAAAATGGGAGTGCTTATATTAACGGTTTAATTCAAGATTGGATACAATGGCAAAATAAAAGCGATCGCACGGCTTTTAAGCTACTGGAAAAAGTTTTATCTCGATTATCGCCCCCCGAACAAAGCGATTTGGGACTATTAAAACCGGGAGAACCCGTTAGATTGCCCTACGATGCGCGAGAAATTCCCACCATCGAACATTTATACGGAAGTGTTCCTATCGTTCATGCTTCTGCGGGAGTCAAACGGATTCTTACTCTTGCTTATTTAATGGTTTGGATCTGGGAAGAGCATAAAATCCAATCCTCTTTAATTCGTAAAGAACCCCAGAAAAGATTGGTCATTTTATTAGACGAACTCGAATCTCATCTTCATCCCCAATGGCAGCGCGTTATTTTACCCGCACTGCTAGAAGTGGGAACAGATTTAGATGCCGATCTACAAGTTCAACTCATTGTTGCGACCCATTCACCGCTAGTTCTTGCCTCTGTCGAACCGGATTTTGACGCACAAAGAGATAAACTCTTTCGTTTGGAATTGGAGAAAAGCGATCGCACTGGCAATACTATTAATCTCGAAGAACTGCCTTTTATCAAACAAGGTGTTGTTAACGCTTGGTTGACCTCTGATGTTTTCAAACTCCGTCATCCTCGTTCCTTAGCCGCAGAGAAAGCGATCGAAGCTGCCAAATCTTTACAGTTACAAGACTCTCCCTCGCAAGAAGACGTTGAAAAAGTATCCCGAGAATTACTGAAACATTTATCAGAAGATGACCGATTTTGGCCGCGCTGGGTCTATTTTGCCGAACAATATGGAGTAGAATTATGATCCGAATTACTCCATACCCCGAGCCTGACAATTTCGATTCTAAAGTCCGCCAACCCGGTCAAAATTTCTTACAAAAAATTTCTGCTCCTAAAACTAAGGATTGGAAAAATAAAACGTTTTGGACGAGTTCCTTAAGCGATCTATGCCAATTGTACGATCGCATTTGTGCTTATTCTGCCCAATGGATTCCCCGAACGGAAGGAAGCCCCAC
>JBCCVR010000327.1:0-3616 GCA_039194995.1 Cyanobacteria bacterium P01_E01_bin.42
AATTCAGTTTAATTCTTTAATATAATCTTTACCGCAAGTTAATTTATCTGCCGCTATTTTTTAACAAAAAGTTACAGCAATCGAAAAAATAAATGATGACAAATTCCGATCGAGTACATTGGTATCAAGAAAATTGGCAAACGCTTCAGCAAGAAATAGAACGCATTCGTCAGCTTTTAGAACGTCATATTGCAGGGGAATCTGAGGGGGAAGCTTCTGCCAATATCTGGGAAAACTCAGCTTTAGCTCGACTCGTAGAAAAGTTTTATCTTTCGCCTTTTGAAAAAGATATTTTGCTTTTGTGCGCGGGGATAGAAATCGATCCGGCTTTGCTCTCTCTGTGCGATCGCCTGGCGGGAAATTCCTCGCAAAAATTACCCACCTTATCTTTAGCACTCAGCGTATTTCCGGAAGCGCGTTGGTCGGTTCTCTCCCCCCAAAGTGCCTTGCAACACTGGCAGTTGATTGAGTTTGCTCCGGGTTCGACGCTAACTCAGACTCCCATGAGAATCGATAAACGCATTCTCTGTTATTTACTGGGGGAAACGGCTTGGGACGAACAATTAGCAGGCATTGTTCAATTTCCCGTCCTGACGGGGGAAATCGGGGCGTTACCACCTTCTCAAAGCGCGATCGCCGAGGGGCTGATGGCAATCTGGGATCGACCGAGCGATCGCCTCCCCCTCGTACAACTTTGCGGTACGGACTTTAATACTAAATCGCAAATTGTCACCTTTGTTTGCGAAACCCTCGGATTAAATTTAGCAACGATGTCTGCCACCGTTTTACCGCTCGATCCCCGCGAACTCCATCACCTCCGAAAAAGATGGGAACGAGAGGCAATTTTAAGCGATCGCGTTTTATGGTTGCATTGCGATGTCGTGCCAACCGACGATCTTCCCCGAAATACAGCAATTTCCCGCTTTGTGGAAAACCTCGATACGCCCTTAATTCTCAGCGTTCGCGATCGCTTGCACCTCCAAGAACGGGCGATCGCGAGTTTGGATATTCCCGATTTGAGTTATGAGGAACAAAAAAACCTCTGGGAAACGCATCTGGGGTCAACAGAACAAGCATTAAACGGCAGCATCGATCGCTTGGTGACACAATTTAACCTCAATTCCCGCGATATTCGTGCGGCTTGCTGGCAGCTCGATCCTCAGAAAGAAGTAACATTAGAGCGACAACTCTGGAACTTTTGTCGCACCCAAGCTCGTCCCCGTCTCGAAGATCTCGCCCAGCGCATTGAGAGTCGGGCTGCGTGGGACGATTTAATTGTACCCGATCGCGAAAAGAAAATTTTGCAGGCGATCGCGACACAAGTGAGTCAGCGTGCTACAGTTTACGAGCAATGGGGATTTGCTCCGCAAGAGCGTCGCGGTTTGGGAATTGCGGCTCTCTTTGCCGGAGCGAGCGGTACGGGAAAAACAATGGCGGCAGGGGTTTTGGCGAGAGAGTTAAATTTAGATTTATATCGCATCGATCTTAGCACTGTGGTGAGTAAATATGTCGGCGAAACCGAGAAAAATTTAAGTCGCATTTTTGCCGCCGCCGAGACGGGAGGGGCGATTTTATTATTTGATGAAGCCGATGCGCTTTTTGGCAAGCGTTCTGAGGTGAAAAGCAGTCACGATCGCTATGCCAATATCGAAGTGAGTTATCTCTTACAACGCATGGAGGCTTATCGCGGCTTGGCCATTTTAACGACCAATTTAAAAAGCGCGATCGATCGCGCTTTTCTCCGTCGCCTTCGTTTTATCGTTAACTTTCCCTTTCCCAAAGCCGAACAAAGACGAGAAATTTGGCGGCGCATTTTTCCATCGCAAACACCAACAAAAGGACTCAAGTTTGAGTTATTGGGCAATTTAAGCAGTGCGGGAACGGGAGGAAATATTCGTAATATTGCTTTAAATGCTGCCTTTTTAGCTGCCGATGCAGGGGAATCCGTGCAAATGAAACACATTCTTGAAGCGACAAAAAGAGAATGTCAAAAGTTAGAAGTCACCCTCACCGATCGCGAGATTCGCGGGTGGGTTTAAGATCGGTTATCTCCTCACCAGCGATGCACTGAGGTCGCTTAACGTAATAGATATCGAGCGAGCATTTGAATCGCCAACTCAATTAATTGCGATCGCGACTTAATTAATTGCGATCGCTCAACCAATCTGTTAATTCTTCTAGACTGGAAAAATCCAAACTCACTTCGCCTAATTCTTCTAAATCCGAGAGAGAAAGGCGATCGATGTTCTCTCGATCTTGAGAAGAAAGCGTCCCCAGTCGTCCCAAAATTCGGAAGATTAATTGTAATAGCTTTAACCGTCCTTCCTCTCGTCCTTCCTCTCGTCCTTCCTCTCGTCCTTCTTCTCGTCCTTCCTGTAATGCTAAAAGAATAGAACCGCGTCGATCTTCAATAAACATTTCGCGCTTTTCGAGATCTTCTCGTTCTTTTGCGCTTAAATTGGCTCGATTGGCAATATTTAGCGCTTTCTCGACTTCGGGGATGTCGCCGAGTACGGGAGGAATAACTTCCAGGGAAGGTGCCTCTTTCATAAAAAACAGCCATTTCTCGGTTAAATTATTCAGGTCTTCGAGTTTTTTCTGAAATTTGGGGAGTTCGACAAAAATCATCGCCCATTCGCGATCGGGATATTTAAATTTCTTTTCATCTTCTTGAAAACTAAATTTAGTAATAATTTTTTCAGTATCTTTAAAGAGTTTAAAATCGGTAATTGTCAAGGCAATGACAGGTCTTAGATAAGAGTAACCCTGCCCGGATTTTAGTTGATTTGCATAAGTTTTTGCTAAATTATAAACAACTCGTTTTTCAAAAGCAGCAACATTTAAAACTTGCATTTCGATAATGACCGTCGTTCCATCCGCTAGAACGGCTTTAACATCGAGATAACTATCTTTTAAATCGGGAGTATTGCCGCTCGTATAGGGATCGATAATTTCTAAATCTTGGATATGCGATCGCCCTTCATAAACCAAAGCATTCAAAAAACTAATTAAAATATCGGTACTCTCGTCAGAACCAAAAATTCTCTTAAACGCGAAATCTGTTTTAGGACTGATAAATTGCATGGCTTTCCTTTGATATTTCTTGCGATCGCCGCACTCGGGTATTATAGATCGTGCGGGAAAGCGATCGCCAATCGCTACCCAAACCAAACTACAATAGCTCGCAAGCCTTCTCAAAAGTCAACTCTTGCACATTTCCCAAAATAATCCGCGCACCTGCTTGTTGCAACTGCTCGCTATAACTTGCTTTACGCTCCGAACTCGATTGGACGTGAGGGGGTAAAATACCAATTCCGATCCAATTTCTTTCGGGTTGCATTGCCTTTGCTTTCTCTACCGTATACATATCTGCAACCGTATCCCCCGTATAAAATACCGGAGAATTAGGGGCGATCGCATGCTTTGTTTCCAACTGCTTCACCGTTGCCAATAAACCCGTCGGATCGGGTTTTCCCGGAGCGTCTTCCATGGCGATTAAAATAGGATTTTCCAGACCCAAGCGCTTATTTAAAATATATTCTGCCGATCCCCGCGTCGCGCCGCTAAAAAAGCCCCAAGCAATCCCATTTTTACTCAAACTTTCCAAATATTGAAC
>JBCCVR010000328.1:0-3492 GCA_039194995.1 Cyanobacteria bacterium P01_E01_bin.42
CAAAAATATTCATCCGACCCGAAGAAAGTTAAAGCAGTGGGTTCTGGGATTTTCTGAAAGTCAGTATTTTCAAAGTCTGCAATTATTTTCGTATTGCGATCGCCAAGATTCGGAAGCAGATCCAGAATGGAAACAGCGTTATGCGGCCTACTTGTTAACAGCGCAGTCCTTCAATACCGAATATCCGAGGGAACATCGCGATGCCGCCAAGTTACTCGCTGCCAAGTTCAACAAAAAATTCAAGTTCAAATTGGCCTTGTGTCTGGCGCATTCTAATTTACCTAGTTCTTCCCAACGCGCGAGCCACAATCCTACCCTCTTAAATATGCGGACGCTGAGCCTAATTCAGCAAATCCTCGTCAAGCGCAAAAATATGAATTATCGTGGGGTTGCTAATATTTTCCTCAAACAAACTGAAGGGATTCTCTATAAAAATTTTAAACAAAGCCTGCTCAAATACTTATTGTTTTCTCTCAAGCAAAGCAAAACATCTGCTTGGCTGCACGCAAGTATTTCTAACTATTTAGAATCTCTCTATCCCCAACATAACGATAAAGTTGTAGATGGAAACTTGCTGTTAAGAATTTGCAAGCGATTGATTGCTTTTCTCCTCAAACCCGATTGGGAAAGTTCGAGTCACCCCTTTACAATTTTGGCTAAGTGTGGTAACTATCTAACCCTCGCGACGCTTTTGCTCAAAATTATTCTCATCTGTCCGAGTAGCTACAAATATCTGATTCTCTGTACGGTCGCTCTCATTGAAGAATATCAAACCCAGCCCGAGGCAGAATGTCCGTGGTTGATCGGCTTCCTCGAAACCTTGCGAGTCGTTTTGACCATCGCCCACGATAACCACTTAACCATTGCCCACGGGTAGCTCTGGCCCTATTTTCCGGTGTCGAAAAAATGTATAGTGAAAAATGTATGCAAAATCTAAAATTCTCTGCTACAATACCTAACTGAAAGTTAAATACGACACTTTGTCAAAGATCATGATTAAAAAACTCGGTCTAGTTTTGTCTACCGTCTTGTTTGCGATCGCCGCCTTCGCTATCACTGCATCCTCGGCTGCGGCTGCCTCCTACACTGTTAAAATGGGAAGCGATACCTATCAACTCAAGTTCGAACCTTCCGAACTCACCGTCAGCCCCGGAGACACGGTAAAATTCCAAAACAATAAGCTCGCTCCTCACAATATCGTTTTTGACCAAGAACCGTTCAAGTCCTTGGCCATGACCTCCACCAAAATGCTCTATTCCCCCACCGATTCTCACAGCATCACCATTCCCGAAGGTGCGTCTGGAGAGTACAGCTTTTACTGTTCTCCTCACCGAGGTGCTGGCATGGTGGGTAAACTGACCGTTCAATAAGGTTTATATCGATCCGAGGCTATCGATCCAATGCCATTTATACAAGTAGGGACGTTAAATTTAACGTCCCTATATTTTTGGATATTAAACCGTAGCGGCGGCTAATTGTTCGGCCTCTGATTTTAACAGTTCGGCTTTATCCGTGCGTTCCCAAGGCAGATCCAGATCCGTCCGTCCCAAATGACCGTAAGCGGCGATATCTTGGTAGAAACGCCCGCCCCGTTCTTTGGGCAAACCGCGTAAGTTGAAGGTTTGGATAATTCCCGCCGGACGCAGTTCAAAATGTTTTTGCACCAACTGCAAGAGAATTTCTTCATCCACTTTACCCGTGCCGAAGGTCTCCACTAAAACACTGACGGGACGTGCCACGCCAATCGCGTAACTGACCTGAACTTCGCACTTTTCGGCCAGTCCGGCGGCGATGATATTTTTAGCAGCATACCGACAAGCATAAGCGGCAGAGCGATCGACTTTCGTGGGATCCTTGCCCGAGAAAGCCCCGCCCCCGTGACGGGAGTAACCGCCGTAGGTATCGACGATAATTTTCCGTCCGGTTAACCCCGCATCTCCTTGGGGTCCGCCGATGACGAATTTCCCCGTTGGGTTAACGAGAAAGCGGGTTGTATCGTCGGGTTTGACGGCAATATCAGCAAAAACGGGTTTGACCACCGCTTCCATGAGATCGGCCTTAATTTTGGCCTGAATGGCATCATTATCCGTCAGATCGCCGATCGCGGCATCGTGTTGGGTAGAAATGAGAATCGTATCGATGCCGACGGGTTTGCCATCTTCGTAAATGACACTCACTTGGGACTTACCATCGGGACGGAGATAAGCGAGATCTCCGGTTTTGCGAACGGCAGCAAGACGGCGGCAAATGCGGTGGGCCAAACTAATGGGCATGGGCATGAGTTCTGGGGTTTCGTTGCAGGCATACCCGAACATCAAACCCTGATCTCCTGCCCCAATGCGATCGAGTTCGTCATCGCTGAGTTGATGCCGTTCTTCGCGGGCGCTTGTCACCCCCTGGGCAATATCAGGGGATTGTTCGTCGAGGGCGACGAGGACGGCACAGCTATCGGCGGAAAAACCGTTATCGGCATCGGTATAACCAATTTCGGCAATTTTTTTCCGAGCCAGATTCACAAAATTTACGTTAGCCTGAGAGGTAATTTCTCCGGTGATCAAGACTAAACCCGTATTAACCACGACCTCGGCAGCAACGCGACTGGCTTCGTCTTCTGCCAGTAAAGTATCTAAGATAGTATCTGAAATTTGATCGCAAATTTTATCGGGATGTCCTTCGGTGACGGATTCCGAGGTAAAGAGATAACGACGAGACAATATAGATTTCTCCTTTAGCGCATTGGTTACACGGCGAGCGGATGCAAGCAAATATAATCATAATCTTAACGGTCAATGGGTATTCCGCAAGTCTTTCTTAAGGTGTGGTGATGGGAAGTCTGGCGCGATCGCGCTTTTGCGTGGTTTGGGTTGTGCGATCGCACTGATGGGGGAAATCTTGCGGGCAGTGCGATCGCCTTAAGTACTTCAAGCGATCGCGGGATAGGCATATAATTTCGGGCTTTTTTTCTGCTCCCACACCACTTTTCATGAATAATGCAGGTTAATGCGATCGCGGATATCGTAAGGTACGTTTAGTAGAACGTAACGCACCCTACTAGACTAACTCATGCTGTTTTTAATTCTTTTTGATAAATAGGTTCTAAAACTTCTTCGATCCACTCTTTACCTGTTTTTTGTGTATTTTGCGAACTCCCTTGAATTTGCTTGTCTAGTAACTCAATCCAATATTTATACCACTTTCGTGCTGTTGCTTCACTGACATCAAACAAAAATCCTAATTTCTGAAAACTTAGCGAATAATGCAAATGAAATAATGTTAAAGTTAACTGCTCTCTGGGCGTTAATTTTGTTTGTTTTTTCTGTTTTTTCGCCTGAGAGATTAAGTCTGAAAACTGGATATCTGTTAAGCCTAAAAATTTTTGTATTTCCAAATTTTTATTTTCTATTGCTTTAGCTATCTGAGCACGAACATGACGAATATGCCAAACTTTCTCATAGTTCTTATTAAGATTGTAATAATAATAATGAATTTCTG
>JBCCVR010000329.1:0-3419 GCA_039194995.1 Cyanobacteria bacterium P01_E01_bin.42
CGCATAGGAGATGGGAAATAGGAGATGGGAAATAGGAGATGGGAAATAGGAGATGGGAAATAGAAGATGGGAAATAGGAGATGGGAGGCGAAACTGCTCCCATCTTTTGCAATCAACCCATTTATTTAGTCCTCGCACAAAACTCCGATGCACCCTTCAACCCGTAAATTTTTCAGGCGCTCTTCAGAAATTCCTAAATCTTTTAAAATAGTATAAGCAATAACGCGATATCCCGCTTTGTTGGGATGAACGCCATCATTGGTGAGAATATTCTGAGTCATTCCGGCATATTTTTGATAAGCGTTGATAATCTCATGAAAGGGTTGATTGAGATTAATAAACAAGCTGTTGTTTTCAGTCGCGATCGCTTGCATGACAGCAATATAATTGACTAAACGTTGATTTTCAGTACTGTCTAAATTTTCGCGAATGGGAGTGGGGGAAAGGAGAATCACCTCAATATTCTGCTCTCGTGCTAAACTTAGCATTTCTACTAAATCCAATCGATATTGTTCTAAGGAATTTCCACCTGGTAAATTTCCTTCAGGATAATTTTTATATTCCCCAAAGTCGTAAAAAGAATGCCAGACATCATTGACCCCAACATTAATAAAAAGTACGTCGGGATTTTTCGCTAAAACATCTTCTTGAAAACGTTGTCGCATTTGCACGGACTTATTACCAGATATTCCAGCATTAATAAGTTCAAACTGGCGATCGGGATAAAGTTCTTGTAAATAACGCTGCAACAGCCAAATATAGCCCCCTTCTTGAGTTCCCGCTTCAGTAATGCTATCTCCTAGGAAGACTATTTTATCAGCTTCCAGAAAAATATCTGCACGATTTTCTCGCGCGATCGATTCATTCTTAACATTACAAGCAGTTAGATTGAAAAGCATGAGACCCAATCCAATAACAATTGTAAGTTTTTTCATGATGAGAGATAATAATCCGAACTCGTTTTGTTAAGATAGAACCAATGAGAATTTAGAATAATTCTATGGTTTGTGGATTCATTGCCGGAATAACTTATCCTTTTCGCACCTTGAGAGTATTTTGGCGATCGCCATCTCTTCTGCGCTTTCTGATCGTTCCGGTTGCCATTAACATTATTGTGGGTATTTTACTGTATGTCGGTCTTTTATTTCCGGCATGGAATGGTTTGGATGCACTCACCTCCAGTATTAATGCGGGCATCGATCGCTTAATCGCCGATCTTCCGGCTTGGTTGGGGTTTCTAGATGCTCTTATTGTTGGTCTGGCTTACTTCTTTCGCTTAATTTTATTAATTATTTTATTTTTAGTGACAGGATTTATTCTGCTGCAATTTGGTACGCTTCTAGGAGCACCTTGGTACGGACAACTCTCGGAAGAAATGGAACGATTTCGCTTGGGGGAGGCTAAAATTATAGAAGTGGGATTCGTTCGCGATATTTTGCGAGCTATTCTATTTGAATTGAAAAAATTAGTGTTTTGGTTGGCGATCGCCATTCCTTTATTATTACTCAATCTCGTTCCTTGGATGGGTTCTCTCATGATAACAATCCTTTGGATCGCTCTCACGGCGACCATTGCCGGATTAGATTTTTTAGACGGCCCGTCAGAACGCCGTCGCTTTAAATTTCGCAAAAAGTTGGGGATTTTGTGGCAAACTTTTCCAGCTAGTGCCAGTTTTAGTTTAGTCTGTTGGGGGCTGATTAGCATTCCTTTTATTAATCTTGTAACTGTACCGATTTGCGTTGCGTCAGGGACTTTATTTTGGTGCGATCGCGTTTTCCCCAATTTGAGATATTAATAATTAACACTTCGGCTTACTTCGACGATGCTCAGCACAAGTCGCTCAGTGCAAGTAACCAATAACTAATAACCAATATTATGAAAATCTTGCAAATTGTTCCTTCTATTTCTTTAGTGTATGGCGGCCCGAGTCAAATGGTGCGAGGATTATCTACCGCATTGGGTCAAGAAAATGTGGATGTTACCATCCTAACGACAGACTCTAATGGAGATGTCGGACAACCTCCTCTAGATGTGCCATTGGATGTTCCAGTAAAGGAAAATGGCTATTGCGTCCGTTATTTTCGCTGTTCTCCTTTTCGACGTTATAAGTTTTCTTTAGGGTTATTGCGATGGTTAGCTCGCTATGGTAAAGAATACGATTTGGCACATATACACGCCTTATTTTCTCCCGTGAGTACGTCCGCAGCGATCGCCGCCAGAAATATCGATTTACCTTATATTTTACGACCCCTTGGAACTCTCGATCCGGCAGATTTACAAAAGAAAAAACAACTCAAACAAATCTATGCAACTTTCTTAGAAGCGCCCAATTTGGCTAAAGCAGCCGGAATTCATTTTACAAGCCAAGAAGAAGCCAGAATTTCTCATCGTTTCGGTCGCAAAACTCGCGATATTGTCGTTCCTCTAGGGGTCAAATTATCGGGAAGTTTACCCGCAACCGGACTGGCAAGGCAAAGATGGAATATTAAACCAGAAGTGCCTCTCATTTTGTTTATGTCTCGCATTGACCCGAAAAAAGGTTTTGATTTGCTCTTTCCTGCCCTAGCTACTTTACAATCAGAGGGTGTTGATTTTCATTTTGTTTTAGCAGGATCGAATTCTCAAGATCCCGACTACGAACGGTCTGTTTTTCAAATGCTAGAACAAGAGGGATTGCGATCGCGTGCCACGATTACCGGATTTGTCAAAGGAGAAGAAAAACTGGCTTTATTACGCGATGCGGATTTGTTCGTTTTACCCTCATATTACGAAAATTTTGGGATTGCCGTTGCTGAAGCTATGCTGGCAGGACTTCCCGTATTAATCTCCAATAAAGTGTATATTTGGGATGCCATTGAAGAAGCCGATGCAGGATGGATTACGCAATGCGATCGCGCAGATTTGACCGAGCAATTGCGATCGGCACTGCAACATCCCGAAGCACAAAAGCAAAAAGGAGAAAATGCACGGAAATTAGCGATAGAAAAGTATAGTTGGCAAGCGATCGCCAAACAAATGAAAGCAGAATATAGTAAAATATTAGGTAAAAATTAAATATTTTGGTCAAACCAATACTCGATCGAAGCGATCGCCTCTACTCTAATAGAGGTTCGATTAGACTGACAATGGTATCACAGCGAAAGCGATCGACCAAATTTTTCAATTCATCTGCTAGAAAATGATGAGTATCGGGAATTTTATCAATCAAATTTAATAATAAGTCATCATCTAGATCGAGAGATGCTCGATGTATTTGCTTTAGCCAATCCGGAGGCATGATTTTTAAATCTTCTGATGTCAAAGAATCCATTTTATTCTGATGTTCGGATAATGGCCCTTCCTCATAAATGTAGCGGACTCCTAAATGCTTAGCCATTGTTTCAAAAATGATAGATTCTCGAAATGGCTTTCTGACAAAA
>JBCCVR010000330.1:0-3388 GCA_039194995.1 Cyanobacteria bacterium P01_E01_bin.42
ACAACACTTAGGCACAAAAAAAACTTCCCACTGTTTCAGACTCATTCAGCTTCTCCCGGATACATATCCTGAAGATATTCCAATAAATCTTCTGAATTCTCGAAGGTTCCAACAATATCTTCAATATTTATATCATCATTTTCGTCGGCTTGCTTCCAAGCACGATCGTGACTCAACTCTGTCAGGCGATCTGCTGATAAATGCCCATACTCTTGTATAGAAAAATCAAGGCATTCTAGATCGGATTGACTAAACAAATTTTTATTGATACTGCGGCAAGGTTTAACGCGACAAGAAGACTCTACATGAAATGCAGAATTTGCTTTCTCAAAAATTTCAGGAACTAAGGAATATAGGTGAAATTTATTTTCATCTTTAACATTCTTCAGTAAGTCATAAACCCCACTAGGGACGGGTCCCTTTTTCATCGCGATGTAGCGATCTCCACAAATAAAGCGTCCGTATTTTTCTAAGTGTTTTCGATCTGCAAAATACATAACTTTGGAAATATGAAGAAATGTTGGCTCTGTACCATTTTCAATGATATAGAGAATTGCCTCAATTCCTTTTTCTGCATTGAAGAAAAATGGGTGTTCCATTATTAAACTCCCAAACAATCAGTATTCCTATTTCTAATTTTAGCATTTTTGAATTGCGACAATCGAAAAAAAACGAGCTATCTTGTGTTTAGCTCGTCCTTCATTGCGTTTTTAAAAATCTCAACCCCCAGCGACGGCGGGAACGATACTTACTTCATCGCCATCGCTCAATGCTGTATTTTCGTTATCCATGAAGCGAATATCTTCGCTATTAACGTAGAAATTAACAAAGCGGCGGGGTTTTCCCGACTCATCGCAAATCTTTTCTTTGATGCCGGGGTAACTGGTCTCTAACGCATCAATTAACTCGATAATATTGCCACCGTTAGAATCAATTTTTGCTTCATTGTTGGTGAACTTTTGCAAAGGAGTTGGAATTAATACTGTAACAGGCATTTGGATTATTTGTTGTTCGTGGTTTGTTCTCCCCCTCTTGCTCTCCCCCTCTTGGGAGGGGGCTGGGGGGTGGGTCAGGGGTTGGGGGGTGGGTGAGTCGGTGTGAGAATGAGGAATGAGAAATTTTGCATCCTTCATCCCTCATGCTTACTCTCTCATACTAAAACTTGCTGCCAGTCAGCGCGATCCAAAGTTTGCGCCCGTTCCCAAGCGCGCTCGAAACTGTCGAGTTTGGCTTCAATGGTGAGGGGTTCGCCGATGTAACCTTGAACGGCTTCTTGGGTTTTCAAGCCATTGCCAGTAATATAAACTACCGTGGTTTCTTCGGGGTCGATTTTACCTTCTTCTGCCAATTTCTTCAGAACAGCGATCGTCGTACCACCTGCGGTTTCTGTAAAGATGCCTTCGGTTTCTGCCAGCAATTTAATCCCTTCAATAATTTCAGGATCCGTCACGGATTCAATATGACCGTTGGTTTTCCGTGCTTGTTCGACGGCGTAAACGCCATCGGCAGGGTTGCCGATCGCAATCGATTTCGCGACAGTATTGGGCTTCACGGGGGCAATAAAGTCCCGACCTTCTTTAAAGGCTTGGGCAACGGGGGAACAGCCTTCCGCTTGAGCGCCACTGCAACGAACGGGCTTATCTTCAACTAAACCAACCTTTACAAATTCTTGGAAACCCTTATAAATTTTAGTGTAGAGAGAACCGGATGCAATAGGTGCAACGATGTGATCCGGTAACTTCCAGCCTAATTGTTCGGCGACTTCAAAAGCGAGGGTTTTAGAACCTTCCGAATAATAAGGACGCAAATTAATATTTACAAAGCCCCAACCATAAGTATTCGCAACTTCCGAGCAGAGACGGTTTACTTGGTCGTAATTGCCTTTCACTGCCATCACGGTGGGGTTGTAAATCAAGGTACCCAACACTTTACCCGCTTCTAAATCCGATGGAATAAACACGCAACAGTCAAGCCCTGCATGAGCCGCGATCGCCGCCGTAGAGTTGGCTAAATTTCCGGTACTAGCACAAGAGACGGTGGTAAATCCTAACTCCCGAGCCCGGGTCAATGCCACCGAGACCACTCTATCCTTGAAACTGAGAGTGGGCATATTGACCGCATCATTTTTAATGTAAAGATTTTTTAAACCCAGACGACGCGCCAAACGGGTCGATCGCACCAAGGGAGTCATCCCCGTACCCACGTCAATCACATTATCGGTCGCGACGGGGAGAAAAGCACGATAGCGCCAAATCGAATTCGGACCCGCCGCAATGCTTTCCCGACTGACTTGACGGCGAATGGCATCGTAATCGTACTTCACCTCAAGCGGGGCAAACGTATTTTCACAAATATTGATGGGCAGCAAGTCGTATTCGTAGTTCCCTTCTTTGGAAACCAGCTTGGTAAAAGTTGCGGAGGCACTTTGGGGTTGAGTGGCGATCGCCTGAGTCATGGGATTTTCTCCTTCCTGTTCGCAAGTTGAGAAAAACCTAACACATCCTCAAAAACCCTGTCAAATATACCCGACTAAATTAGTCGGGATTAAAAATGACGAGGATGAAGGCTAAAGTATGTAAGGATCGCTCCCGTCTAGACCAGACTATCCTGTGAACTCCGATCGAAGACCCGCTTTACACTTATTTCCTTGGTTCAAACTCGTTTTGGCGGGAATTTTTCTGCTGTCTTTGGGATTGCGGTTTTGGCAGTTGGGACGATTTAATACATTAGTATTTGACGAGGTTTACTATCCGGTCTTTGCCAATCGCTATTTATTGGGGGAAACCGTTTACAATACCCATCCCCCCCTCAGTCAACTGATTATTGCCGTGGGAATTTGGTTGGGTTCTCACTTGCCTTTCGGACAAGAAATTAGCAATACTTTAACGGGGTCTTTAAGGACGACATTTAGCTATCGCTGGTTAAATGCCCTCGCTGGGTCATTGATTCCGGGAGTTGTTGGCGCGATCGCTTATCATTTGACCGCTCGTCGCCGTTTTGGAGCGATCGCGGCGTTATTTGCTGCCTTAGATGGCTTGTTTTTAGTCGAATCCCGTTATGGGTTAAATAATATCTATTTGGTTCTCTTTGGGTTATTGGGACAGTTATTCGTTTTATTCCGCTCAGCTACCTACGCTCAGCACAGGCTACGACCTTTACCATTTAAAATAACCATAACTCTATGTGTCTAATGATGATTTTAAACATGTCGGTTTCATGTATTAAAGTTATTAAAAATAGTTTATCAATGAAACTCTGTATTGAAAATAGCCGAGCTTAAGACTTGCACGAAAACATAACTCAACCGATCACAGAGCTCAAAGTTTCCCTAAATCCCATACATCGGCAAGGGGGGTCCGGGGGGTATCTGGACTCCCCCTGTATTGAT
>JBCCVR010000331.1:0-3262 GCA_039194995.1 Cyanobacteria bacterium P01_E01_bin.42
ATGAAAAGTTATTTATTATTCCAGCGATTGATCATCAATTAGAAGATTTGCCGAGATTATTGAGCCTATTCAGAAGAGCGCCAACCCAGAAAATTGGGTTACTCAGTGTGGAAGATTCAGAAAAATTAATTACCGAGCCAACTAAAGGTATTTTATCATATTCTCAAGTTGCGATCCAAGCGATTTTAGAGTTGTCGAATGGGCATCCCTATTTTACTCAATTGCTTTGTTTTGCAGTATTTATGAGAACTAGAAATCAGCAAAATAAACAGATTATTTCTGAAGACGTTCAAGGTATTATTGATGAGGCACTTGATATGGGTGAAGGTGGATTAGTTTGGTTTCGAGAGGGTTTACCCATTCCAGAGCGAGTAATATTTTCAGCCGTTGCAGAAGCATGGGAACGAGTTAATTTACGAGGTGATTCATCGATTGAGAAACCGTTGATAATTCTTCAAGAATATGGAGTTGTACCAACAGAATTATTAAGACAGGCAAAAACACAACTAATCGAGTGGGATTTTTTGGAGCTTGTAGATAATGAGGATTTACTTTTAGATAATTCTCAAACCTATCAAATAAAAGTTGAATTAGTTCGTCGGTGGTTAGTTAAGCAACATCCTCTAAGATGAGAAATCTGGGACTTAGAAAAACTGGAATCTGCCGCTCGGATTATCTACCAATCAGCGACAGATTTACGAAGCTATGAGTTGTGGAATAATGTAATTCCACTTTACGAACAAACTTTGTCTATTAATCCCAACCACTTCAATGCTTTTTTTGATTTGGCTGAAAGTTATATGGAAATCAAAGATTTTGCTAAAGCGGTGGTGCTTTACAAACGAGCTTACCAGTTAGATCCAAATCGCATGCGAGAAGATTATGTAAGAGCACTTCAAAGCTATGGATTAGAGTCAATCGAGCAACAAGATTTTGAACGGGCAAAGGAGCAATTTGAACTAATCTTGAGAATTCAACCCGATAGCATGTTGGATCGCAACCAATTAAAGGAAATTGAAAGTTATAGAAAAATCAAAGAACTTAAAATAAAACTAGAAGAAATTAAACAAAAGCTAGATTATTTTGATTTCAATAATTTTGCAATAAAGCGTATAATAACTAGCTATCCTTATAAGTTTAGATCTGATTTTGAACATTTCAAAAAAGAGCTTCACTCTGTAGTGATAGAAGCGTCCAATATAGTTTCAAACTCAGAATTAATACATGAATTCAAAGAAATTGAAAAAGCAATTGATATTAGATTAGTAGCCATAAGAAAGAGAGATTTTGACAATTGGCAAGAAACAGTGATTGCATTTATTAATGTAATTGAAATAGAAGTTAATTCTGAAGAACAAAGGAAGTTAAAAATTGTAGAAGAGAGACAAAAACAGATAGATTCTGAAAGCTCAAGAAAGCTCGATCGCCCTCCAAGAGAAGACAATGAACATTCAGAAATCCTATATTCCAAAATACTTATTTCATTTTATGATGATAGTTTTTATGATGATATTCAAATTGTGCTTGAAACAGTAAGTTATGATATAGATATTTTAGAATATAGACTGCTCAAACAATCTGATCGTTTAGAAGCAATAGATTCAAGAATCGAAAGTATTAAACAATGTAATTACGCTATTATTTGCTTGCCACCTAACGATCGTGTGAATCCTCTAGCTTATTTTGATTTAGGTATTTGTATGGAGCGTTTTTCCAATCGAATTCTTTTGATATATGAAGATGAATTACCAGATAATTTAAATGTAGAATTATCATTTCAATATCTTAGAAGTTTGGATTTTAAAGGAGGACAAGAATTAACAAAACTTGTAATAAATATGTTGAGAAATAGTGAATAGTTATTAATTGTATTGGGAGGAATATCATTGAATTGGCGTACTCGAATTAGTTATTAAGGTCATTTCTCCCGGACAGTCAAATAAATGTCGTGGTAATTCATAAATGAATGCGTTTAAGGGAAAATTTTTCCTTGTGGAGGAGCTTTTTTGATCGCAGATTTTGTATTCTGAGTTTTCTCGCGAGTTTTTGTCGTGGGTGCCATTGTTATCCACTGACAGATTTCATCGGTCATGAATCCTAAAGCCATAGGACGACGTACTCCCGGAATCACTTGGATATCGTACAATTCCGTCACGATACCCTCAATTTGCATCCAGTGGTCGATATTGCCCGTATCTAAATTAATCGCCATTAAACCGCAACCCGGAGCCGCATTTTTCGAAGCGAGGCGATCGTCGAGGGGCAACCCCATGAACATCCGATCTCCCCTAGGTTTGGACAGACCGACTAGGGCCCATTTATCCCAAAATGCCAGCCCTCGCAGATAGCCCGGGCAAAAGGCGATCGCTTCGAATTTTCCCGCTTTGCGATCCACAAAACCAAACTCTCCCGTACCCGAATTCAATACCCAAAGGCGATCGCGATACCAACGCGGAGAATGAGGCATGGAAAGAGAATCGATCGTTATGCGATTATTCTGAATATTCATGATACAGCCCCCGTCCTCGCGGCGATTTCGCCATCCCGCTGCTACGTCGGAACGACTGATGGCACTGACGTAGACGGGTTTTCCCTTTACCATAGCCAAGCCGTTGAGGTGACAGCGATCCTCTCGGGCGAGTTTGCTGATAAACTCCGGTTGCCAGACGGGGGCGAAACTGTAGCGATCGCTGACTGTCGCCAAACAACTATAAGCAGTATTGACAAAAACAATCTTTTGTGTGTCGGTGATAGCAAGATCGTGAACATCCAATTCCCCCGTGGTATAGGCGAGGCGGGGAATATAAACCGCGTCGTAATCTTTGTGCGTTTCCCCCTCGGCGAGGGCATTATCTAACTGCCAGAGTTGAAAGCGACAGCCCATATAGAGGCGATCGCGACTTGCGTGGAGTCCCATGGGGCGATCGAAAAGCCGCTCGAAAATCGAGAGGATGCCATTAGGCTTTAACCCGATAAAAAAAAGTCGATTCGTTTGGTAAGTGGTAAACGCCAAACTGATATGTTGCTCGTACAGCCAAGGTATCATCTGGCGAGAGCAGGATATTTCGAGGGAGGGCGACTTTTTTTGTTCTGTATCGGGCATTGGTTATTTTTGTTATTAGTTATTAGTTATTAGTTATCCCCCCTAACTCCCCTTCGTAAGGCAGGGCTGTTTCATCGGTCAGAGAAAAATGATAATGAAAACAATCAATAGAGTGTGGAGTAGACGAATGAGTCTAATCGACTATCTCAAACAAGTGCC
>JBCCVR010000332.1:0-3261 GCA_039194995.1 Cyanobacteria bacterium P01_E01_bin.42
CAAATTTCAGCAATTTTCCCCAATTCGTTTCCGAAAACCCGGGTTATTGTGGAATTAAGGGTGACGTTCGACCCACTCGGGTAGGGTTGACGTTTGGAAAAAAATCGGTAAAAATACGGAGGCTAAAATTTTGCAGGTTTCCTGCGAAACTTTGTGCTTTTTTTTATGTCTTCTTTATCGATCTCATTCCTCTTTCTAGCATCTCTAACAACAAGGAGCGTACTGTTATGTTGGCCACTTTCTTTTTAACTTCTTCTGCTGTTGCCTATTTATTTTCAGGATCTGTATGTTATTTGGCTTTGCGTGCAGAAAAACATCGCCAAGGCAAATCTCTCTCTCGTCTTCAAAAGCTGGAAATTCCCCTCTTCTGGCCGCTTTGGATTGCAAAGGAAATGGATGAAAAGTAAGGTATATGGCGAGTAATGGACAGAAAACAATTGCTCTCCTTTACTCCTAATAATTATATCTATTTGCTAACTCACTCAACTTTCTAGTTATCAATTTCGATTCCCCCTCTTATTTCCCTTAAGAGGGTTCAAGCAATACGCCTCTACTGTAGGGGCGTATTGCTTGCGCCCTTCGTCCCAAATTACGATTAATCATCCGGATTTGATATAAGGTTAAATAGAGCGTAGAGCATCATTGCTGACACTCAGGACAGAAATGAGAAGAACGTCCACCGATCTTGATTCGCTCGATCGCACTGCTGCAAGTTCGGCAAGTTTTTCCCGTCCGACCGTAAACTAAGGCCGAATCTCCGTAATTTCCCGGAACGCCGAGGAGATTGAGAAAATCACTGAAAGTCGTTCCCCCTTTCGCGATCGCAGTTGACAACACATCCACAATCGCTTGATAAAGAGCGTTAATTTGTTTGTCCTCTAAATGAGAGGCGATCGTATCGGGACGAATTCCACTTTTAAACAGTGCCTCGTCTGCATAGATATTCCCCAACCCCGCGATCGCCCTTTGATCGAGGAGTACGGTTTTAATCGGTCGCTTTGTGCGAGAAAGCACAGTCTTTAAATAAACCGCAGAAAATTCCGGTGTTAAGGGTTCGGGCCCTAACTTTTGCAATCCCGAAATAATCGTCTCGATATCGCGATCGGGAGAAACCCACCACATTTTCCCAAAGGTACGAATATCCACAAAACGCAATTCTTTCTCATCTGCAAAAAATAGGCGCACCCGCACGTGAGGAGAGAGAGGATCTGAGCGATCGCACCAAAGCAATTGCCCCGTCATTCGCAAGTGTACCCCCAACCAACCCCCCGAGCGATCTCCTTGTTGCAGAGATGCGAGTAAATACTTTCCCCGTCTCTGCCAAGATGCGATGGAAACATCCCGCAAACCGTCGAGAAATGTTTCAATAGAAACAGGGTAGGCGATTGTCCTAGCCAGTAGAACTTCCCCACCCTGTATCTCGCGATCGCGGGTTAATCGATTTAACCCGCGACGTACCGTTTCAACTTCTGGTAATTCCGGCACAAATGGATTTCACCCTCTAAATTTTAAAGGTTTGCCAGTTTTAAAGGTTTACCGATACTTACCCAATGATTTCGAGTTCGTTTTCGGCAAAATTATTGGTGGCGACACCAGAGTAATTCACTTTATCAAAACGAACGATGACAGGATAGATAATACCGCTTTTGTCAACGCTGGCAACCTTACCCACATCTTGATACCAGTAAGATTCTTTACGAAGGATTCTTACTTTGTCGTTGCGTTTAACCATTAAATTATACTCCTAGGATTCTATAGCTTACAGCCTACTATTGAATGGCAGGCCTCTACTCGCTTTCGTTTTTAAGTTTTGTTAAGCAAATCTAAAGGCACTCATTGTCAATCGTCCCTCGGACTAATCTTGCCAGCAGACTCGAACAAAGTGGGCAGAACGTCCCCAAAGATCGTCGGTTGGTACAATGTCTTGGACGACCAGATTAAACGGGATGGACGTGGTAATATACTTTTGCGCCATCTCTCCAATATCGGGAGCGAGTTGCGTTGCCGCGATCGTCGCCAGTCCCGCTCCTAATATCTGGGTCAGGGGATTGCGAGGCAAAAAGAAGGAAGAACCCGTTGCCAGTCCCAAAGTAAGTAAGAGAGAGACAGATACATTAGTTCCGCAACGAGGATGGACGGCTAAATTCCATTCCCCAGTCTGCAAGCGATAGAGTGCTTTGCTTACAGCTTGGCGAAGTTGCGAAAAGTCTACATCACCGTAGAGATAAAAACCTTTTTCCGTTGACAGTCCCCCCAATGTCCCGTTATCGACTGTTGCAGAATTTGCGCCAGATCCACCGGACATTTCGCTTAAAACCCATACGGTTCCATGTTCGAGAGCATGCACTTGACGCAGTATTAACACGTCTTGCAAACTGGGGATAAAGGGTAAGGCTTTGAGCAGATCGCTATCTTGAGTAGGATAAGGATGAGGCAATTCAAAATTGAAAAATTCGCCAGCATTGGCAGTGTTTGCTTTCGTCACGATCTTGTCTCCTATGTTTTATCTTGCTGTGAACTACCGCTATCGAATCGAAGATTTGAAGAGGGAAATTCCCGCTCCCATTGTTAAAGTAGCGTGTGTTACATCCAGACCGTAGAAATCTCCATTTTGCTTAATTTTGTCTTCCATTTCGGCGATCGCTAAAAATACGCAAAAAAGCAGACGACTTTACCCGTCAATTGATGGTAACTTTACAAAGTCTTTAATTTTCCCTCGGCGAATATATTTTTTTGGACAAGATCGCTCCCGGTCAGTATCAAAGCCAAATCGAACTCTTTATAATTCATTTCAATCGGGGATATCCTAGGAGGATTCATTCATGAGAGCCGACCAAGATTTCTTACGGGTACGGAATGGTCGCGATCGCGATCCTGAAATTCCCACTGCCTTCTCCAGTTCATTTGCTCCCGTTCAATATTCCAAACTCCAAAATATCACGCCTTTACGGTCTCAATCCCAACACTGGCCGCAAAATTCGGTTCATCATCCCGTCCGTCGCAATAGCGAAGAGTCACAAGCGGCGATCTGTGATTTTTTCACGGAAATTGCCAGTCGCGAGTCTCCTCAACAAGCGATCGATTATTTTAAAGATCTTTTTATTCTCAAAAGCCACCAAGTTGACAAAAAAATAGAGCAATCTTTATACGACCTAATCGTTCTCAATCATAAAGAAGATTTCTTTATCTTATTAGATCGCTGTTGTTCCATTTTAATCAAGCAATGGCTTTTACAGAAACAAGAAAAATATATTTCCATAC
>JBCCVR010000333.1:0-3230 GCA_039194995.1 Cyanobacteria bacterium P01_E01_bin.42
ATCTTCGCAATTGCTTTGACGTGTTCTTCTAGCTTTTCTCTTTCTTCTGGACTCAACTTCATCTTTCCTCTCCTTTTTTGCGTTTATTTCTTCTTTTTCTACCACGATTTGGGGCTTTTTGCAAAACTGGGATGCACCCAGTTAAGTTGAACGTAGAAGAATCGACTATTTTCTCTGATAATTGGTAAAGAAATCTTATAAAGCGAGTAATGGGAGTGTGGGTACGATCCCGAAGATACCAAGTCAGTCGATACAACAATAACTCGAGTTGATAATTTAGAGGATCGCTCGCACAATCTATAAATTGTTCAACCAGTTCCCCAATAAGCAACTGTCTCACCGTTACTAGTTTTTCCCAACCGCCCCGAGTCACGGGAATGGTAATAGCAACATCTAGTGTTGGAGTTGAAATGAGAAAATAGATAGAATGTAGAGGTGATATATCTTTTTGAAGATAAGCCTTTAAACCTCGTTATGCGATCCAACGTTGAAAAGGGTTCGACAAAACTTTAGAGAAATAACCCAATGTTTTTGTTTTACTATCTTCTAACTCCTTAATAATTTTCTGCTGTACTCTAGGGAGAGGAAAAATTAAAATTTCATCCTATTCAAGTGGATGCTTAACTTTGTGTAACTGATGGAACAGCAAGAGACAAAGTTGAAAGACATAAATAGGAATACGCCAAGTCAATACGAGAGCTACGATCAAAACGAGAAGTTGATTATTTTCATCAGCAATACTTATAGCAATGCTTGAAGTCGAGGCAACTACAAAGGATTCCGCGATACTGACGGCTCCACCATAAGTTCCCATAGCTGCTATGCCTAATATTGCTGCGAAGGCCAATATTGAAAAATCGGAGGAATAATGATCAATTGAGTTCAAAATAGTAAATATTATATTTTCTATAATAGCTGTTGTAAAACCTAAAATCAAACTAATTATTATTCCTAAAATCCCACCAACTAACAAACCAATTAATATTCCCATAGAAGCTGCTACAGCAATTCCTACAGATGTTCCAATACCAATTTGGAATATCTCCTGAATGCTGAGTTTACTGATATCAATAATACTAAATATGGTACTAATTCCGATAGAAAAGGAAACACCTAATGCCAACACTATAACAACACCTACCATTACCCCTCTTGCTACACCAATTGTCACTCCGAGACAAATAAAAAATATGAAAGCTAACAAAATACTAGTTATTGTACCTAAACCAATACCTAGACACCACTGTTTCCAGATGAGTGCTCTTTCTAGCATTTTACTGACAATTAAAGAAATCGGTGATGCAAAAAGAATGGATAGTAAAAGACTTGTAGCAACCGAAAGAAAATAAAGGTTACTATAGGCTTTAACTTTCAAAGTTTGAAAAATATGCCGACCAGAACCAGCACAATATAGTTTGGTATCTGCTTGATAGAGGTAATATCTAAGAATAGTAGGACGAAAATAAACCCAGTAAGCTAACAAAAAATAATGACGCAAGTTGAACAAGCTGAGGCACTGGGGAGTTTCATTTGAGGAAATTGGCTGCGAGGGAGAGCGAGCGAGGAAAAGAGGGGCGATCGCGCAATTCTAGCGGTTTATGCTCCCTTTTGTTTGCTCCATCTCTTCTTTGTTTTCGGAGGTCTTTTCCGATGGTTATTCTATTGGATTTTAGACAATATCCCCATCACCGTGCTGTTTTTGCTCGTGGCATGGGCAATCTATTATTTCTTTCCCCATTTTAGCGATCGCGAGGCATCATGAGTCAATCACCCGTTCCCGAACCCAACTCTTCGGCGCAAACAAACGGCGCGCCCCCTCGTCGTGTTCGTGTCGTCCCGCCAAAGTCACTCACCACTCACCAGTCACCAGTCACCCGTGAGGCGACAAACAAGGGTCAACAGGCAATGGGAAGGGGCGATCGCTTCCCCAATGCTCCCCCCGCTCCCCCTGCTCCCGACGCTTCCCCCGCCCCCAATGCTCCCCCTGCTCCCAAATCCTTCCCCAAAAAACGAGGCTTCTGGATCGCCGTTGCCATTCTCGTCACTGTGGGAGCAATCTCACAAATTCGCCTGCGTCCCTCCGTGCGAGCCGAGGCTTGGTTAGAACCCGACCCCAATGCTCGTCGCGTCGTTCATATGGAGATTCCGGGTCAGATTCGCCAAGTGTTGGTCTTGCCCAACCAAACCGTGCGAGAAGGTCAGCCTCTTGCTCTGATTGAAAGCGAATCTTTAGAAGAAGAGATCGAAGATACTCAATTGAGTTTATTGCAAAATAACGCCGAACTCCATTTTGCTCGACAACAAATGCTGGCAGCGCGATCGCGTTGGGAACAGGCTAAAGCGGTGGAAAGTATGGCTCGCCAACGCTCTGAAAAGTTGCGGCGAGAAGTCCATCGCATGGATGCGGGCATTCCTCTCGAACATATCGCTCCCTATGAGTTCCAGTTACAATCTTTGCACAGTCGCTTGCAAAAGATGAAAACCTCGGTTGCCCGTCATGAATCTTTGGTCGCGGAGGGGGTTTATTCCCGCGACCAAATCGATGCTCTCTATCGGGAAGTTGATGCGATTGAAGCCTTGCTGGGAGAGCATCGTGCCAAGATGGAAGCAGCCAAGCGACAGTTGCGCGATGAGTTCGAGACGAGACAAGACGAACTCAATCGCCTTTCTCGCGTCAGTGTTGTTGCCAAGCAGGAATACGAAGCCTCTAAAACTTTTGCCCTCTCTCAAATTCCGGTACAGAAGCAGTTAGAACGGCGCTTGGAAAAACGACAGGCGAAATCTAATGAGAATGAGGTTTTGCTGGCTCCTTTGGCGGGAACGGTGACGACGCAGGATTTGTATGCTCTCAAATTCCCTTGCCGAGCGCGTTCGTCGCGAATTTCTCAATCTTTTTAAAGTCCGGAAGTATTCTTGAGAGAACTATTGTTCTTGCTTCTCCACGTATCCCCTCTTTATACGAGATTCCTCTATGCGCGGACTGAAATCCTTACAGGATAATCGTTTTCAGCTAGATTGCCCCTCATGACAGCTTCGCTGTGCGATTCGTTGCCCAGAAACCAATCCGAAAGGAGAGGGGGATTGGGCGCAACCTCAAGGGGTGACAACCCAGTTAAAAGGTAGACTGTATAAGGGATAGAGCGGTGAGACCTTTCTGAAAAAAGAGGCGTTTATGAGGTTTGAGATTCATCAAACGAATAGCAAGGTCTGAGTGTATCGCCATAGATTCA
>JBCCVR010000334.1:0-3205 GCA_039194995.1 Cyanobacteria bacterium P01_E01_bin.42
GTTACATCCCGATCGCAGAGCAATTTTGTCCCATCCTACCCGAATCCCACGTTTTGGCAGTATCCGCCCGTTCCGATACGGCCAAACCGACGTGGTTTTGGGCGGGGTGGTGCTATCAGCGCTTGAACATCGGGGTGACCCTCGGCGGGAGTTTCGATACCTATGGAGATCCGCGCAGGTCGAGTGTGGAACTGGGATTAAATTTACTCGTTTTCCCCAAATTAACCGACGATTATGTGATTTCCTTCTTCCCCCCGAAATGGTTTCGCGATATCGAATACATCGTCTGGCAATTCACCGGACCCACCGATAGCAACGATTGCACCCAATTGATCCAAGCCCAAAACGAACAGAACGAACTCAACTACCTACAACTGCAAACTTCAATCGATCGCCTACAACAGGACATCGATCGCCTGAATCCATGAAGAACGCCAGCATTATTCAAGTTGTCGGGTTGATTATTGCCACATTAATCACCACGATTACCGGGGCGACGTGGCTTCAAATTCAAAAATCAACCCATAACCAAATCCGATTAGAGGCGGAATTGGTAGCCATTCAAGCCGATATCAAAGAAATCAAAGTATCGGGCGAACAATTTGCGATTATGCAGCAACAACTTGCCGTTTTACAACAACAAAACGAGCAGTTTAGAGAGCGCCTAAGCAATCTCGAACAGCACTAATCCGTCACTACCGCCCCCACGTAACGAAAAGTCCGGTCATACAAAATGATCGGCTTTTTTCGTCCGTGTAGGTGCAATTCTGCATGGGTAAAGCGGACATCGGCGATCGGTCTTTCTCTCGGCTTTTTAATCGATTCCCCTAAAATATTTTGATTCCCCGGAACAGCAGGATAGCGTTCGCGTTCTTCTTTATTCTGATTGAGATTGGACTTACTCCAATCGGGGGAATGATTTTGAATATCGAGAACTTTTCCAATCATCCTTTCCCCTTCTGCTTCGCTCCAACTCCGTAATTGCAAGCCGTATCCCTTATTCCAATCGTTATAGGTGACCATCTTTCGCCCTTTCTTCCAAATTAAACCCGTCCCGCCGATCCCAAAGATGGATTTAACCCGATTGGCAAGGAGATCGACTTTCGCTCGGGTAATCTCGGTCGCGGTTTCATCCATAAGGCGAAAGGTGATTTTTCCCCTCACCGGACTGTTTTTGAGAAGTACCTTATCCGCATCTTCTAAGAAATGTAGAATAATTTGCGGTTGAAATTTCCTTTGTTGCTGAAAACTAACTGTTGGAACGCCATAAATATTATCTTTGAATTTCTCAAAGAATTCCTCATCCCCAAAAACGCGTAACTCCCACCATAATTGAATCCTCATCATTGTTAGTAATGCTGAATCGCTTTCTTTATGTAAAAGCATACTTCTAACAACATTGCGTTTTTCCACTCCTCCAATTGCATCCTTTTCAATATCATTAAAATACTCTCTCACTTTGCGATTAGTATGTTTTTTATGCCAATCCTGAATCCGTTCCGTATCGTTAGACATTGTTCTTAATCCTCGTCAAGTTTATCGAGTTCTAAAGTAGATAAATCTGCTTTAATTTCTGACTGTCTTTTTTCTTCTTCCCACTCCTCTCGTTTGACTTCTTTCGCCTCTTCTACTGCCTCGCTCAATTCATCACGGGATTCATTGAGTTCGTTAATAGAATCTCGTACCGATACCGTATTGCTGGCAATCTCTTCGAGATTCTCGGTTGCGTTCTGAATCCTTTGCAATTTTTCAAATAAAGGATATTTTCGGGAATTCGCATTGGCTTGCTCGAATTTCTCATCAAACCATTCAAAAGCATTTTCTTTGACGACTCCCGCCCGCTTTAAGGCATTGCCCATTTTACCGGTCATGCTGGCGGTAATTTCGTTTAATTGTTGTCCAGCATCAAAAATCCCCTGTACGGCATCCAATGTGTTTGCAGTGGCTTGATAGATTCGATTGGCTTTTTTCCAAGCGATTGATAGGTTGGTAAAGTTTTCGCTGCCGATTAAGGAAATAACGCTGTTTGTCCAAAATTTACCAACTACTTCACTAGGTGATAATTCTTGTTCGTTTCCATCATCATCGATTGTTTTCCATTGAAACCCAACTAGCTCCAATCCCATGTCAATGGTTTCGGTAACGGTCATCCCAATGTTATTCGATAATTGAACGGCATTGTGAACCGCGAGAATCATCGTAATTGTTGACATGGCTCGATCGACTAGGGGATTGTCGGCAAGTAATTTTACGCCGCTCCGAATCTTGTCAAGTCTGGTGAGAACTTGATTGTTTAGAAATAAATTGATGGCATTGATTGCGGTTGAGAGAGCACCAATAGCACTAAAGTTTTGAGCCGACTTATTAAGGTTGGCAATTGCCTTTCTTTGAAGATCGGCTCGTTGTTGGTACTGTTGGACGACCTCCCCGGCATTACTCACCCCTTTTATGGCAACAACGGGAACGGTGATGAATTTCTCGACGGCGACGGCTAAAGGGGGAATGCCCTGTTGGACGACAATCGGAACTTGAATTTGTTGGATTTTGGCGATCATGTAATCTTCGTCCTCTGCCAAGTTACATTTACAGGGTTCTTGCTCGGGCTTAATGTTCTTGGCATTTTTTAAATTAGGGCGAGACTGGGGAATCTTGAACCCACTTGGAAAGGCGGGGAGCTTGGTAGAAGTGGTTCCCCCCGTGGCGCTTCGGGTTCCCGTTCCCGTTCTCAGGCCGGTAGGGGAAGGGTTCAACCCCGCAGGAGGCGTGGGAGAGGGGGGAAGATAGGGAGAAGGAGGAGGAATGGGAAATGGAAGCAGGGGCGGGTTCTTTGGCTTCTGCGCGGGATTGAGATCGGGGAGATTCGGGCGGGAACTAGGGGAAGGAACTGGATCTTTTAAAGGCAGGGGAACGGGTTGGGGTTCCGGCATGACGGGGCGATCGCCGGGTTGTCGGGGCAGGACGACTGGGGAAGGTAGAGGAGAAGGGATGGCTTCAGAAGGGGAAGGATTGAGGGGTTCGAAGGGCGATCTCGCATAAGGGCGGCGCTCTTGGGGCAGTTCGGGATCGACGAGATTGTCAAGAGGGAGGGATTCCTCGGGTATATTTAAGGGACCTCAAGGGGTGACAACCCAGTTAAAAGGTAGACTGTATAAGGGATAGAGCGGTGAGACCTTTCTGAAAAAAGAGGCGTTTATGAGGTTTGAGA
>JBCCVR010000335.1:0-3174 GCA_039194995.1 Cyanobacteria bacterium P01_E01_bin.42
GCAGAAAACAAATTTGTTGCCGTTTCTCCTCTTATTGGAGGGAGCAATAACAGCACCAATTATGCCCCCATCCAAAAAATAAAAGTTGTTCCGGAGGATTCATAGATTTTATTGATGCCCGATAAAAAAGAGACTAAATCCCCCGGAACAACTTTTATTTTTTGGATGGGGGCATAATTGGTGCTGTTATTGCTCCCTCCAATAAGAGGAGAAACGGCAACAAATTTGTTTTCTGCCGCAACGTATCTAAGGGTATACCCGTCTTGAGCGTCGCTCAGATCGACTGCAAAATTCTCGTCAATTCCGAGCTTGGAAGCCGTAAATTTATTATTGGCTTGGTCGAATTTTAAGGCAATAACATCGCCGTCGCTCAATCCCGCCAGATCGAGTTCGATTCCTTTGAGTTTACTTGCGTCGATCGGCCCGCTCAAGATGGCATTAGCTGCATCAACTAACGCATTAAGAGCGGCAGTATTAGCGGTGAAGTGGTCGGCAGGAGTGGACATTTCAGCAATCGGTTATCGGTTTATAAGTCAGCAAGTTTCAGTCGCCTTGACAAATTGAAAATATCGGCTTGCTGTCGCATTTGATTGGTGTTGATTTCCAGTAGTACCATATCGAGAATTAAGTTTAATTTCGACCCCGAATCGACAATGGTAATGCTATTGGCGGGAAGTCCGGCAACGGAGAGGGTTAAAGATATTAATAAGTCGCTGACTTCGACAGATTTGAACAATAACGGCGGATCGTTGCGCTGCCAAATTGCAAAAAGCGTGTTGGTTGCCGTGAAAATTCCCGCTTCGGTGACGGCGAACTCAGAATTGTCGCAGATCGAACTGGCAAGCTTGATAGAATCCGTCCCGACTTGCTGCCATTGGTCGATCGCAAACCTTAAAACCTCATTTTGCAGCGCCGTTGCGGTGGTGTCGGCGGGGGTCGCCCACGTTCCATCCCCTACGGCAATTTCCGTTAAATTGACGGTGAGAGCCGAGTTGACGGCGTTGGTCAACTCGGACAATCCGGCGGTAGTAACGATCGCGGTGACGGCCAATTTAGTTATCGCGCTTATCAGTTATCGCTTATCAGTTTGACGCGATCGCCATAAATGCAAAAGGTTATCAAAGCTCTAAGATTGCAGCAACCGACACGATCGCGCCAACAACCACTCTCCCTTCTGCTTCGGTTTCTAGTCGCGCCTCTGGAAGTTCGAGGATTGCCGCTACAGAAGCGATCGCGCCAACAACTACCCCCCCTTCTGCTTCGGTTGGTAATTTGGCTGGAATGCCCAAATCGAGAACGGCTGCGACGGCGGCGATCGCGCCAACTCCAATCCCTACCGAGGCTTTTCCCAATACGGCCATATTAAATCCAGAGCGGGCGGGTTTGGCAGCTTCGACGATTTGCACCATTTTCGGCCACCAATCCGGCTGGGAGAGCAAGGCTTGGTCGTTCGCGTCCGCGTCGAAGGCGATTTGGAAGGTGTGGGTTTGACGGCGGCTTTGTCCCTGCCACCATTCGTTAATTTCCGCCGTTGCTCCAACAATGCTCAGAGCGTGGTTTATTGCCCAGCGCGTCCCTTTGTGGCGGTGAATGGAAACCGAATCCCAAATTAGTTGCCGTTTCTGGGATTCGGTCATTCCCTCGATGATAAATTCCTCGCAGGAGAATTGCTCGAGCAAGTCGGGGATGGCAGTGGGGGTTACGGCATCAATATCGTAAACGAGGGCGTTTTCGACTTTGATTTGGGCAATGCGGTTGATGAGGTCAAACAGCCAGCGCGTTCTGTCATCCGATCGCAGGCTCGGTTGAATGAGTCGATAGTCGGGTTGGGGGGTATCATTGAAATTTGCCATCAATTATTTTCTGATTGAAGGTATTCACTTAAAAGCTCAAAGTTCACGCAATTCGTTACGGGCAAAAAAGTGTGTAATTTTCGCGACATCGCCGCGACGTTCTTGATGGACAGTACAGGATTCCTGCTTCGTTGTCTCCACTCTGGAAGACTCCACAGGCTGAAATTCCCGAGCGTAATCCCGGTATTTGCCTTAAAGGCTATTTTTGCAGGAAGTATCGAGATCGGGATGCAGAAAAAGGCTATAGTGCGGCTTGTTCACTCACTCGCATTCGTCGTGTTGTCGCCTCCCGTGTAGCCCGATCCTTTGAGTTCTTCGGTGTAGGCAGAGCCTTGGATCGTGTTGCCCGTGATGTTGGTAATGCGCTGCACGACTGGCTGTTGGCTGACGATGGTTAGGAGGTGAGCGATCGTGTTCTCCTGTCGCACAATTTCCCCATCTTTAGCGGCAATGAGAGCGTCTTTGGCTTGCTGTTCCGACTCGATAGCAGCTTGGGCGAACTTATAACCCTCCCAAAAATCCCCCTCTACTTTGCCTTTATCGAGGCGATCGGGTACGTCAACCTTGATGATTACCCCGTCCCCTGTCTGCTCCATTCCTCTGATGTTTAAGGGCGTTCCGTCTGTCGCGACTATCTGTTGGAACGAATACGCCATCGCTTGCCAGTCTACGCCGTCTTTGAAGTAGAGCGAGAGGCTGTCTTGCACGATCTGGTATAGTCGGGAAAACTCTCCGGGTGCGAAGGTGCGATTCGGGTTGTGGGGTCGGCGATCGCGGTAGGGAAACCTCAAGTAAACGTACTCACAAGTGACATTCTTGAGATTGGTGTTGCTGTTAATATGCCAGTCCTGAATACAAGCCCCTGTCAGAGTTGCACCTTCAAAGTTAGTATTAAGTGCTTGAGTTGCGATGAGTTTTGCGTTCCTGAGAATGGCATTTCTACAATCTGCATTCGAGAGGATGGCAACACTGAGGTCGGTATAACTGAGGTTGGCTTCGCTAAGGTCAGTATCTCTGAGGTTGGCTTCTCTGAGGTAGGTACTAACAAGGTCAGCACTACTGAGATTTCCTTTAAAACTACTTACCTCTCTCCAAAAATTCCACTCCTCTACTCCCCGTCCCAGTATCTCCAACTGCTTCCTATCAGCCATTCTCAAACCCTCCCGAACACAACAACACCCCCTCAAGGGGTGACAACCCAGTTAAAAGGTAGACTGTATAAGGGATAGAGCGGTGAGACCTTTCTGAAAAAAGAGGCGTTTATGAGGTTTGAGATTCATCAAACGAATAGCAAGGTCTGAGTGTATCGCCATAGATTCAA
>JBCCVR010000336.1:0-3122 GCA_039194995.1 Cyanobacteria bacterium P01_E01_bin.42
GGAATGTTGGGGGCGACGAAGGGACTGGCTTACGCTTGCGACGCTTTGGAGGAACTGGATGCGGCGATCGCGTGGGAGACGATGGCATTGCAACTGGCCGAAGCGTCAGAAGATGAAGAAGAAGCGGCGGGGTCTCGTAGCTATCTGGGCTACGCTTATTTAAACGCCGAAGAATACGAGATAGCACGGGAGCATCTGCTGGTGGCGCTGGCATGGCAGCAAGAATATGGCGAACCGTCGCAAATGGCAATAACTTATTATAATTTAGCCGATACTTACCGCTACCTAAACGAACCAGAAAAGGCATGGCAGTCGTGGGAACGCGGAATGAAATTGGCAAAGCAATACAAGCCGGATTTGGTCTCCAATTTTAAGGAACTGCGAGAGAAACTAGGGAGTAGGGAATCGGAAGTAGGGAGTAGTGGGGAGTCAGAAAATGAGGGAATTCGGGTTGAGTTGAAAAACAATAAATAAACCTAAAAAGTAAATTGATGTTGAAGAAAGAGGAGAAGAAATTATACTTTTCGCGTGAATTGTACTTAAATTTATAGAGAAAATAGAAGCAATAGTATCGAGTAAAATAATAGCGATTACAATTGCTAATTTTCTCCCCACTCCCCACTCCATACTCCCTTCTTCTCATGCCTCGTTCCATCGCATTAAACCCCCTCCAGCAGCAAGTCGCCCGCGATGCCCTCAAGCGCAATGGTTTTATGACGCAAGGGGATCTCGCCGCTCGTGTCGGCATCTCCGATACCACCACCAGCAAATTCTTCAATAGCCAAGCTATCCGCACGTCAATCTTCGAGAACATTTGCGAGGAACGTGACGTTCTCTCCCGTTAACCTTTCAGGTCTAACGGGAGCTTCAAAACAAACTAAGCTGAACCCAGTGCTTTGAAGTTTCTTGCTTCACGGGCTGACTATTGCCTAAGCCTCCACAAGCAGAGACGATGAGACCCACCGCCTGTATCTCTTTTATTGCGCGATTCAGGATATTCACCGCAGCATTTTCATCACGATCCATTGAGAGTCCGCACTTAGGGCATTCATGGGTGCGAACTGAGAGAGTTTTCGGGACTTTCGTACCACAACCGCTACAGTCCTGAGATGTCCCATGAGGATTCACATTGACTACTCGAACGCCGCATTTAACTGCCACTGCCTCCAAGATAGTAATGAATTGTCCCCATGCTGCATCAAGAACGCTCTTCGCCAGTCGGGTTCTCGCTAGTCCCTTTATGTTTAAATCTTCAACTGCAATTAAGTCATAACACCTTGTTAACCTGTTGGCTATCTTGTACTGAAAATCTTTCCGTTGTCGCTGAATTCGTTGATGAATTCTGGCAACTTTATTCTGTTGTTTTTGATAGTTTTTCGAGCCTTTCTTCTTGTTTTTCAATCTCCTTTGCTGACGAGCTAAATGATTTTGTGCTTTGCGATAGGTTTGCTGAATGGGAACGGTTTCACCCTCTGATGTGGTTAAAAATTCTTTCAATCCCACATCAATCCCTACTACTGTTTTGATTTGGTCTAGTGGCAAAGGTTCGGGAACTCGTTCATCTTTCACCGTCAAACAAACATAATAACCATCTGCTTTCTTGACAATTGATGCGGTTTTGAGTTCAAAGCCTTCGGGGATCGGACGATGAACGATAACGGGAAGTATCCCCAATCGCGTCGTTATTAGATTTTTCCCATCAAATTTTATGGTGGCTTTTGAATGATTAACCCGTGAAAACTCAAACGATCTCAACTCTCCTGCTTTCTTAAACTTGGGTCGCCCTCCTCTCTTTCCTTTCTTGTCGGGAACTCTCCATCTTTTCCATGCCTTGTCTAATCTTTGTAGATTGATTTGTTGTATTTCCGAGTAGATTTCCTTGTAATCGGGAAAGAGGATCTTTGTTTCTTTAAGTGCGGATTGCTGAGTGTAGTAATTAACGGGTTTAGGGATTTCACCAATTGATTCTGAAACTAGACTGCACCTATCTACTTGAGAACGAGTTCGTCTCAAGTAGTCATAGCGTTGACCCAAGGCATAATTCCAATGGCGACGAAGGAGTTCTAGCCAATAGTCAATCTTTTCTGTCTGTTTTTGGGTCGGTTGAATTCGGTAACAGTAAGTTAAAATCATGTCGTTACTATAGCTTATCGCCTTTCAATGGTCAACACTTACAACAAAGGTTTTCGGTCAGTTTTATAAACTTACTGCTCACCTCGTTCTCATCACCAAATACCGCAAACCTGTCATCAATCGAGAGATAATGAATCGACTTGACGAAATTGTTCGCCAAACTTGTCAAAAATGGTCTGTTTCCCTCGTTGAATTTAACGGGGAATCCGACCATGTTCACAGTTTGATTGATTACCCGCCCGATATTGCTTTGTCTAAATTTATTGCTAATTTAAAGACCGTTACCAGTCGTTTAATTCGTCGAGATTTTCGCGAACATATTCAACGATTTCACCGTAAAGAGGCTTTCTGGACGGGTGCTTATTTTGTCGCTTCAACAGATGGGGTAACGCTTGAACAACTTAAGAAATACGTCCGCATTGCTTACTGCTCTCGGAACTCACGAAAAGTTATGATGAGGAACGCGAATCACTAGATTATAACGGTGAATTGTGCGCTCTTTCATCCGTTTGGGTAATGAGTTTACGGGAGTGTTTGGTCAATTCAGACATTCCAAAAATGCTGCAACAACTCTGGATCGGTGCGCTGATTGAAGCCTACCGAAAAAATATTGATGGTGGTGAATATGCTTATGGGGTTGATGCTGTATTGTTGGCGATCGACTCAGAACAATTAGAAGATGTTGTAGCAAATTTGGACGATCGCCAGACCCAAAATGCGATATTCAAGTTATTGGAGAAGAAGCGATCGCAAACCCACAAGAAAACTATTGCTCTTTCCGATTACCCTGCCGCGATCGAGAAGGAAATTAACAAGCGCCATCGTCGTTATTATCGTCAAGCTGCACTTTATCTTCAAGAGTACAAAGCAATTTGTGATGAACAAATTTGGCTAAATTATATCAATTTACTACGCGATCGCTATGGTTCTTTGCGCTCTCTTTGGAAGGAAATTGAAAAGGCAGAATTACTCTAAAACAACCGAATTAA
>JBCCVR010000337.1:0-3000 GCA_039194995.1 Cyanobacteria bacterium P01_E01_bin.42
CCCAAATTTGCGAGTGGGAAAAATAGCTCATGACGACCCCAATCATTAACAATGCAAAGCCAGTATAAACAAGGGGTGTTCCGGGATCGGCTTTAATTTGCAAGCCTGTCGAGCCAACTAATTCTAAAACTTTTAACGTTACTCCATTGAGATCGATTCCCATCCCTTCTCGTACAGCACCAATTAAATCCCCAGTGCGATCGTAGACGAAAAGAACCCCTTGTAAATCTCGGGCAACGAGGGAAACGCCATCGCTTAAATCCGGTTTTGTCGGTACCCAAGTTCCCCAGAATCGCCCCGCACCACCTGTATTTAATTGTGCCATGGGCAGGCGAAAAATAGGGCTATTATTTAACTGGACTTTAACCCCATCAATTCCCCAGTTGGTTTGATAGAGGGTAACACCGTCATAGCGGAGGGGTTGATTGACGTAAATGGTTTTGCGGTCTAATTCTTCTCCCTCGCGATCGACGACAGAAAGATCGGAATAAAACTGATCGATCGCGCCTTCAGGGGTATAGTCAATCCAAAATCGATTCACTTTGACTGCCCAATCTTTGGGAATTTGTCTGTTAGCAAAAGGCCCCGCCTCAATAATATTTTGAATTTGGAAAATACCACCACTCGGCGCAATTTCTTGAGCAAAAAATCCCGTCATCGCTCCCCAAATCGATCCGCCTAAGATAACCAGCATCCCGATATGAACAATAATGGGGCCAATTCGTCCGATAATACCTTTACGAGCATATAAACTATCGCCCTCGCGGAAAATTTTATAGTTTTTTTCTTGCAATACAGGTTCGAGAGAATTGAGAGATCCCGACTCTAATTCGGCACTGAGTGTTAATTTAGAAAATTGTTTGGATTTTTGATAATAATTCCAGCGTCGGGCGGCTTTTAAGGTCGGAATTTGTCGGGTAAAACTACAAGCGGTTAAGCTGCTGCCAAAAACCACTAAAATCGACAAAAACCACCAAGTTCGGTAAACATGGTCTAAGCCTAAGATCAACAGAACTTTCCAAGTTAGAAAGCCAAATAAAGCAGGATGTTCGGGATAATTGGCTTGATAAAATGTGAGGCTTTGTCCTTGTTCGATAACCGTCCCGGAAATACTGAAGAGCGCGATCGCCAGTAGGAGAGCGATCGCTAAGCGCAGATCGGCGAGAATCTTAATACTGCGACGCAATGCGGTTTTCAAGTTCGGAAAAAGCGATCGGTCTAGAGCGGGTTCTTCTAAGTTCATCAATTCATTCGCTATGCAGATGATCTACTACTTTACCAAAAACTGAGTTGAAAACTGCCAGCCCGAGGGTAGAAAATACATTGGACTGGAGGATAGAGAGCATTTTCAGGGCGATTGCTCTTTTCAAGAAGCAATTATCGATCTTTCATGAGAGTCTAGCGATCGCTGTCGAGTGCATCTTGTAAGTGTTTGCGTAACCTATCGGGAGAAAGAGTCGTTTGCAAATGCTGCCAAGGTAACACTTGCTCTGGATTCCAATCTTGATGAACATAATAGCTAAAAGGGGGAAGTTTGCCGCGCAGTTCTTTAAAAGCACGCTTATAACTCCCGACTGAATCCCCATAATGGCGAGTCAGTTCTAAGAGAGGAGCAAGTCGGCGATCGCCACGAGAAATGAGGGCTTGAATCAGCGACCAATTGTAACTTTCCGGGCGAAACTCCATCCCATTCGATTTTAACTGTTTCTGCAAATATTTTAAGCGTTTTTGTGCTTCGGGATTGACTCCCAACCATTGAAAAGGCGTGTGTGCTTTGGGAACAAAAGTGCTACATCCGAGGGTCAATCGCAATCCTGGAACGGTCTTTTTTAAGGTCTTCATCATTTGGGCGGTTGCTTCAATATCGTCTGTATTTTCTCCCGGTATTCCCACCATTCCATAGAGTTTCATTGCTTTTAATCCGCCTGCTTTGGCATTTTTTGCCGCTTGCACGATTTCCTCATTTTGTAGCTTTTTATTCACAATTTTTCGTACTTTTTCCGAGCCGCTTTCGACGGCGACGGTGAGCGATCGCGTGTCTCGTTGGGATAAAATTTGCGCTAACTTTTCCGTGACGGTATTGGTACGAACTGAGGCAATGCTGAGGCGAACGTTATCGTATTGAGGCTGAGCGATATAATCTAAAAGGCGATCGAATTCCGGATGTTGGGTGACGGATGCGCCTAATAAACCGATGCGATCGGTAAACTGTAAACCCCGCTCGATCGCGGGAATGAGAGACCCTTCAAGACTGGCTTTGCGAAAGGGTAAAGTTAAATAGCTTGCTAAACAAAAACGGCACATTTCTGGGCAACTGCGCACCACTTCTACCATATAAATATTTTCCCATGCTGCCCTCGGCGTAACGACGGTAGAAGCGGCTAAAGTATTGCCGCGATAGGTTTGTTTTTGAATGGTTGTAGGAACATCTGGATCTATGGGAGCAATTGATTCGATTTCCCCTTCACTATCCCGATAGCAGACTTCGTATAAACTGGGAATATAAATCCCCGGAATTGTGGCTAAATGCTTTAATTTAGTCCGGCGATCGCTATTACGAACTTCTTGATAGGCGGCAATAAAGCGATCGAGTAATTCTTCCCCATCTCCTAAGAGAATAATATCAAAAAACTCCGCAAAAGGTTCCGGGTTTGCCGTCAGAACCGAACCCCCTCCAAAAACGAGGGGATGTTCTTCTTCTCTGTTGCAACTGCGACAAGGAATTTGCAACGATTCCAGTAAATTTAAAATATTGATATAGTCGAGTTCCCACGAGACGGAAAATCCTAAAATTTCGGGGTCACGCGGTAAGGATTCTCGCAGATCGGTAAACAGTCGGCTGACTTCTACATCTGGATTCAATGAAAAAGTAGACCAGACAATCTGATAGCCCAAACTGGAGATCCCGATCGTATATTCATTGGGAAAGGCAAAAATCAAAGGAATTGGGTTAATATTTTTAGAGGCGGGCGTAAATAATTGTTTTTCTTCTGTAAAAAG
>JBCCVR010000338.1:0-2695 GCA_039194995.1 Cyanobacteria bacterium P01_E01_bin.42
ATCTGATTGGAGATATAGGCAATCTTCATAAAAATTTTATACTGAGGTTGAGAGAAACCGCAGAGGTAGAAAAAGACTAAAATAAAGTAACGGGTAAATTTACCTAAATTAATTTTTACTTTGTCTATGCCCTTACACCGAATCATTATTCTTATTGTTGGCATTAGTCTGATTCTCGGCTTGATGTTATGGCTGGTTGATTCAATCTATCGACTTTATCTGCAAATTTCTTTTACCGCTCCACTTTTGGCAAATCTAGTTCTTTTATTGTTGGTGATTTTATTGGGGTTGCTGATTGCTGCTTTTGTTTACTATTTTAATTTATTTACCCTCAAAGACTCTCGAAAAAAGAACACTAAAAATCGCATCTTTGCAAAACTCCCCGAAGAAAAAACCGAGGTTGCGGGAGAAACCTTAAAAGCCGTTCGCCAACAAGTCGAAAAAATTCAAGATCGTATTAGTCGAGAAGCATTACTGAGTCGATCGCGCGAAATAGAAGCCAATTTGAACCGAGGGGAAATCAAAGTCGTCATTTTTGGAGTGGGTTCTGCGGGGAAAACTTCCTTGATTAATAGCTTGATCGGTCAGATGGTGGGAGAGGTGGGTGCAGCAATGGGAACGACGCGATCGGGGGAAACCTATTGTTTGAAATTACAAGGCTTAGAACGGGATATTCTCCTTATCGATACCCCCGGAATTTTGGAAATTGGCACGGAGGGAATGGAAAGAGAAGGAATGGCGAGAAAACTGGCGACGGATGCCGATCTTTTATTATTTGTCGTCGCTGGGGATTTGCGTCAATCGGAATGCGAACCCCTTAAAGTTCTCTCGCAAATTGGCAAGCGATCGGTGTTGGTTTTTAATAAAATCGATCTTTATACGGAAGAAGAAATCCAAACGATTTTAAGGCAATTACAAGAGCGCGTGCAAGATTTTATGGACGAGTTTGACGTAATTCCGATTTGCGCTAATCCTCAACCCGTCCAATTAGAAACCGGGCAATTGGTCAATCCAGAGCCGGAAATTCTGCTTTTAATCAAGCGCTTGGCGGCTATTTTACGGGCGGAAGGGGAAGATTTGGTGGCAGATAATATCTTGTTGCAATCGCAACGGTTGGGAGAAGAAACGCGCAATTTAATCGAACAGCAGCAACGCAAACAAGCCGATAAAATTATCGATCGTTTTCAATGGATTGGTGCGGGTGCGGTTGTCGTGACTCCTTTACCCGTTGTCGATCTCTTGGCAACGGCTGCCGTTAACGCCCAAATGGTGGTGGAAATCGGTAAGGTCTATGGTTGCGAACTCAATCTGGAACGAGGGAGAGAATTGGCGCTTTCTCTTGCTAAAACTTTGGTAAGTTTGGGCATTGTCAAAGGGGCGGTTAAAATGCTCTCTACAGCCCTACAATTTAATGTTGCTACCTATTTTATTGGCAAAACCATTCAAGGGATTACGGCGGCTTATTTAACGCGCATTGCGGGGAAAAGTTTTGTCGAGTATTTCAGACAGGATCTCGACTGGGGAGATGGCGGCATTACGGAGGTGGTGCAGAAACAGTTTAAACTCGTCCAAAAGGAAGAATTTATTAAAGTTTTTGTTAAAGATGCAATTGCTAAGGTCGTGAAGCCTCTGCAACAGACCTTTGAGATAGAAGCCCCAGACTCGGAAGCAGACCCCCCGGAAACTTGGCGGGAAACCGTTCCAGAAGCGAGTTTGCCAGCCCGTTTGCCGAGAAAGAAATCCGTTGCAAGCCCCCGAAGCGATTGGGAAGTGGAGTCCGGCGATCGCCCTGCAACTGCGATCGATGATTGGGAAAAGCCTTATCCAACTCATGACGATGATTGGTAGAGATATATTTTACCATTTTGCGATTGTAATATCCAGTCAATTTGTATTTCTTAATATTTGCATTAAACTGCATTAGCTATTGAAGAAAACAGTAAAACTTGCTACGATAGTAACGAGGAAATAAATAAAAACCCAATAATAAACAGCAAAGGGAGGCATGACATGAAAGGCTTAAAAACTATTGCTCCCCTGACCATTTCAGTGGTGTCCGCCATCGCATTATCGATTGGTCTTGGCTCGATTTCTATACCAGCACGAGCGGAGAATCCCGAACAATTTGCCGGGAATGTCGATCGACTCTTATCTACGGGTCAATGCCCCGGATGCGACTTATCAGGGGTGGATCTTTCAGAGGCACACTTAATCGGAGCCGATCTGAGGGATGCAAATTTACAAAATGCCAAGTTAGTCAGAACGAATTTAGAAGGGGCGGATCTCACGGGAGCTAACCTGACGAATGCCAATCTAACTGAGGCGATGCTTTCCGACTCCGTGTTAGATAAAACCATTCTCAACGGCGTTAATTTGACCAACGCAACCCTTTACAATATTACGGCAGCCGGTGCGGAAATGAATGACCTCATTTTGACGGGGGCTGAAATTCTTGATACCACTCCCGGTATTGGCGGCGATCGCGAACAGTTTGATGAAAATGCGATCGAAATGAATGCTTATTAGATGCAAGAAGAATCGGGTATTTTGTAGGATTGATAGAGGCGCGATCGCGCCTCTTTTCGGTTATTAGATAAACCCATCCCAAGAGGGGAGATCCCCCCAAAACCCCCATAAGAAAGGGGGAAAAGAAGGGGCGGTCGCCCCTAATAAACAACAAAAAAAAAAGCACCCC
>JBCCVR010000339.1:0-2693 GCA_039194995.1 Cyanobacteria bacterium P01_E01_bin.42
CGTCTGACGACAGGTCAGGAAATTTGGGAAGATACGGACGGACAAGTTGATTTTCTCATCTCTGGCGTGGGAACTGGGGGAACGATTACAGGGAGTAGCGAGTTTCTGAAGGAGAAAAAGCCCTCTTTTAAAGCGATCGCCGTAGAACCGGAAAACAGCCCGGTTTTATCGGGCGGATCGCCGGGACCCCACAAAATTCAGGGGATCGGTGCGGGTTTTGTTCCCGAAGTCCTCGCCGTGAATTTGATTGACGAGGTGATTAAGGTTAAAGACGAAGATGCCTTCTCCTATGGTCGTCGTTTGGCACGAGAAGAAGGGCTATTATCGGGCATTTCGACAGGAGCAATTCTCGCGGCGGCGATCGAAGTGGGCAAGCGTCCGGAAAATAAGGATAAATTGATCGTCATGATTCAACCCAGTTTCGGAGAACGCTATCTCAGTACGCCCTTATTCCAAGTTGAGGAAGAGAAAGTAGCAGTTTTGGCTTAGGATGGCGCAATGCCAATCTTTTCGTTCTTAGAGATGCGATCGCAGCGATCGCATCTTTTGTCGTATTACTGGCGATCGCGACATCTTCCTTCTCTGCGCTTCTCCGCGTCTGGTGTGGTTCAATCCTCTTACGCCTCAAGAATGTATCCAATCTAACTAAAAAATACACTAATTTTTGGTACAGGTCGTTAGTTATGGTTGTTCACAGACAAAGTTTATGACAGGCACAAGCGAATATATCAAAGAAACCGGAGCAACGCGGGTGCGGGTTTTGAGCGAAGCACTGCCCCATATTCAAAAATTTGCCGGGCGAACTGTGGTGGTTAAATACGGCGGTGCGGCGATGAAAGACTCTCAGCTAAAAGAAAAGGTGATTCGCGATATCGTGTTCTTGTCTTGCGTGGGAGTGCGTTTGGTAGTCGTTCACGGTGGCGGCCCAGAAATCAACACTTGGTTGGGAAAAATCGGTATCGAACCCCAGTTCAAAGATGGATTGCGCGTGACCGATGCGCCGACGATGGATGTGGTAGAAATGGTATTGGTGGGACGGGTGAATAAAGAAATTGTTGCTCTTATCAACCAAGCTGGCGGTTCGGCAGTGGGTTTGTGCGGCAAAGATGGTAACTTAATTACCGCCCGTCATGTCGGTCAAGACGGAATTGGTTTTGTCGGAGAAGTCAGCAATATCGATATTAAAGTGATCGAAACTCTGACCGAGAAGGGGTATGTCCCAGTTATTTCTAGCGTTGCCGCCGATACAAACGGCCAAGCTCACAATATTAATGCCGATACAGTAGCGGGAGAAATTGCGGCGGCATTAGGGGCAGAAAAAATGATTTTGCTGACGGATACGGCGGGGATTTTAGAAGATTATAAAGACCCCTCAACGTTGCTGACAAAATTAGATATTCAACAAGCCAGAAAGTTAATTGATGCCGGAATTGTAGGCGGGGGGATGATTCCCAAAGTCAATTGTTGCGTGCGATCGCTGGCTCAAGGGGTAAGGGCGGCACATATTATTGACGGGCGCATTCCTCATGCGTTACTGTTAGAAATTCTCACCGATGAGGGGATCGGTTCGATGATTGTCGCTTCAGGTTACTCGAATTAATGACTGAGATGAACTTTTATTTGGGATGTGCGGTTTGGTCGTTTAAGGGCTGGGTGGGAGAATTCTATCCCGAGAAAAGCCGTCAAGGTGATTTTTTATCTCTGTACGGCGATCGCTTGACTGCGGTTGAGGGTAATACCACCTTCTATGCCGTTCCGGATTCGGCAACTGTAGCGCGTTGGGCGGCTCAAACGCCTCCGGGATTCCATTTTTGTCCTAAAATGCCGAAAAGCGTCACTCACGGCGATTTGTTAGCACCCCAACTGGCGGGGGCGATCGCATTTTTGGAGCGTATGGAAGGACTCGGAGATCGCTTGGGGGTGACTTTTATTCAACTCCCTCCCAGTTATAGCCCAGAAGCCTTTGGGGATCTCGAATCTTTCCTCTCGCGACTGGTGGAAGAAGAGCATAAACTTGCCGTGGAAGTCCGCCATCTCGACTGGTTTCAGGAGTCTTATCGCGATCGCTTGAATGAATTATTGCAAAGTCTTAAGATCGGGCGAGTTCTCCTCGATACTCGTCCCGTTTACGAATCTTCAGACGATCCCCAACTGCATTCTCGAACCCGCAAACCCGATGTTCCGCTACAGCCCGTTATCACGAGTGACTTTGGTTTTGTTCGCTTTATTTCTCATCCCCAATCTCAATTCAATCAGCAGTTTTTACAAGAATGGAGCCAGCAAATCGATCGCTGGGTAAAAGAAGGAAAAACGATTTATTTTTTCGTTCATTGCCCCGAGGAAGAACATTCTCCCCAGACTGCACGAGATTTGCAAAAATTATTGGAAAAACAGGAGACATCTATTCCAGAATTACCTTGGAATCGTTTAAAAATGCCCCCCAAACAGTTGAGTTTATTTTGAAATTTGAACCACATCAGACGCAGAGAGTGCAGAGTTGATTATCTGTGTCTATAGCCAGTTCATTTGAGTTGTAGAATTGTGAAGCAATCCCAAACTAATCAAGTCATTTTCACTTAATATTAAACTTTTGACACCCATGAACCAATTATCAACCACGATGTTGCGCGGGGGGTCTGGGGGCGGCGCTTGCGCCCACAGTGGCAGTGCGACCCCGCGTCGGCGAAAGACGC
>JBCCVR010000340.1:0-2504 GCA_039194995.1 Cyanobacteria bacterium P01_E01_bin.42
AAGCCTTCTTAGCAGTGCGATCAAGAACCGAAAAACAAGTCTTTATCGATTACTTTGTTTCTAGTCTCTATCCTTTTGTTAAAGAAAAAGAATTTGCTCAGTTTGCCAAAGAATTGTTCGATGACAATGAATGGAAAAAAATTAGGGCATTAACTTTACTTGCGTTAACCAGCCAATTTCCTTCTGGTAAATCATCCGAAGAAAAGACAGAAGAATCCAGCATCAATGCAGCATAAATAGCAGTCACCCATAACTTAAGCATTGCCCACATTACCAAATTACAAACATTTTCCTTAGATTGCCGTCAGGCGTTAAGTAAAGCAAATCAAATCAAAGGAAAAACCATGTCCAATCTCAACTTATTTGCCACAGTTTTAACTTATCCCGCACCAGCAGGAAACTATCGCGGAGAATCGGAAGAAAATCGTACAGTATTGCAAAAAATCTCCAAAGATGGCGCGAAATATGCTGTTATCAGCCCTGAATCGATGCGTAATGCCATGCGAGAAACCCTGATTTTAATGAATCAACCTCACAATCGCACTCGCATTCACGATGCCGATCAATTAGCAGTGGAGTTCAAAGAATATCCCAACCCCAATAAATACGCCGATGATTTTCTGTTTGGCTATATGGTGGCAAAAAAGGAAGATGCTACAAAAATGAGAGATAAAGATCTACCGCCCAAGCGAGATAGTGTTTTGCGGTGCAATATGGCAGTGGCATTAAATCCGTTTAAATTCGATGCAGTGTTTCACCAATCGCCTTTAAATGCAGGGAAAAGTCCTTGGAAAAACTCTGGAACATCAGCACTTTTACACCGAGAAGTTACCCACACTGCTTTTCAGTATCCCTTCGCTTTGGCACAAAGAGACTGCATGGCGCAACCAGAATGGACAAAGGCTTTATTAAATGCGATCGCCCAATTAAATAATGTGGCGGGCGGTCATGCTAGAGCATACTATGAATTTGCTCCTCGTTCGGTATTTGCCAGGCTTACTCCCAAATTAGTGGCGGGATATAAAACCTATGGCTTTAATGAGGCAGGTAATTTTGAGGCATTAAATCGCATCAACAAAAAGAATACCGAAAACTGCGATCTCCCTGGGGATGAGTTTTGGTTGGGAGGCGAACTAGTACGTAACCTAGACGATGTTGACAAACAAAATTTAGAAAGTAAAGGCGTACATTTATACGCCAATCCCGAACAGCTATTTAACGAATTATCCGACGCATTTTTGAGAGGTAAATAAATGTACTTGCATATAAAAGCCCCTTTTGCTGCGTTTCGCCCCTTTCAATCGGGTTCTTTTCGCTCTACCACTCTTATTCCTTCCCCATCGACGATTTACGGCTTATTACTTAACCTAGCGGGAATCGAACAGCGTACTGCTACTGATGAAGCCATTACTAAAATTAAACCGAAAGATGAATTACCACAGATGGAAATTGCGATCGCCCAAGTCAAACCTTCAGATACAGCAATTCTCTCTCAACAACTCCATAGTTATCCCGTTGGAAATTCAGGGAAAGAATTAGCCAAAAAAACTTATGGGGCAAAATATTGGATTTCTCCAGTACGCCGACAGATTCTAATCGATCTAGAACTGATTATTGGCGTTAAAGCTGAAGCTGATTTTTGCGATCGCATCATCAAAGGTTTGAATGGACAACTCGACGAACCTCGTTACGGTTTACCTTTTGCTGGGGACAATAATTTTTTAATTGATGAAATCAACATACTAAATAAGCCCAAACTTGCACGATGGTACAGTCAAAAACATGCAAATAATGAGAGTCACCCAAAATGGTACGGTCAGATCGATAATGATAGTCCTCCCAGTCACGATAAATGCCGATTGACAACCTGGATTGATCGCGCCAACAATACTAAAACCAAAACTAAAATCTTTGGCATCGAAAGCAATGCTGATAGTAAGGCTAAAACTAAGATGTCTGATTTTGAACCCAGTAATTATTTGTTAGAACCACCAGAAGATCGCAATATTTGGATCAGTCTTCCATAAAAAAAATATCTCAACTTGAGATAAAATAGGCGCATGCATCTAATCACCAAAAAGACGCTTAAGGTTTTCTGGCAGAGATATCCAGAGAGTAGAAAGGCTCTCGAAAGATGGTCTAGAATCATCGAGAAAAACAATTTTGATAATTTTGCTCAATTGCGAGAAACCTTTCCTAGTGCCGATTTGGTAGGGAAGCTAACAGTATTCAATATAGGAGGAAACAAGTATCGATTGATAGTGGCAATACATTTCAATCGTCACAAAGTATATGTGAGGAATGTGCTAACCCACAAAGAATACAATCAAGGAGAGTGGAAAGAATGACAGCAATAGCAGCAAAACTGAAACAGCATTGGCTAGAAATAGCACCTTATTTGACGATTACAAATGAAGAAGAATACGACGCAGCGGTAGCAAGATTAAATCGCCTATTAGATGAAGTAGGAGATGATGAATCTAATCCTTTGTACGGCTTACTGG
>JBCCVR010000341.1:0-2391 GCA_039194995.1 Cyanobacteria bacterium P01_E01_bin.42
GTCGGCGCAAGACGCAAGGGAACGCGCACTGTTGGGGGGACTGGGGGGGAGACCGCCCCCCCAAAAACTTCGGGTTTTAGGAGGGCTTTAATGATTCCCCTAACCCAGGCTTTTACCGACAAACTTCAAAATAAATTGTCCAGATACAGTATTTTCATTTTTAAAATGCCCAATATCTGGTACTTGACAGTTTCCGAAAAACCCTAACTTGACACTAATGGCAAGATGCCCGTTCCACAGTTCAATAGAAAGGAGTCGAATATGCTCGAACTTGTCAACGATCTGACATTCCCCTCCATCAATCGGGGATATAACGCTACGTTTCGCCCGAATCGGTTGAGCATCGGTTTAGTCGTCCCGATCGAGACCTATGCAAAGAGTCCGATACCCAGTATGACCCGCCACGTAGAACGGGTGCAAATTGCCGAATCACTGGGCTTTTCGGCAATTTGGGTGCGAGACGTGCCGTTTAATGTGCCATCATTCGGGGATGCGGGTCAAACTTACGATCCTTTCGTCTATCTCGGTCTGTTGGCAGGTCAAACCGATCGCATTGCCTTGGGGGTCGCCAGTATTATTTTACCCCTGCGTCATCCGGCGCACGTTGCCAAAGCTGCGGCGAGCATTGACGAACTGTCCGGGGGGCGGCTGATCTTGGGGGTGGCTTCTGGCGATCGCCCGGAGGAGTACCCAGCCATGAATCAACCGTTTGGCGATCGCGGCGATCGTTTCCGGGAGAGTTTCGACTATATACGACATATGGGAGAAACTGCACTCGCTTTCGAAAATGCTTTTGGCAGTCCCAATGGCAGTATAGATATGTTACCCAAACCCGTCTCCGGCAAATTGCCCTTGCTGATTACGGGAGGCAGTCGGCAGACCCCTGAATGGGTCGCCGAGAATGGCGATGGTTGGATGACGTATCCCCGCAATACCGCGATGCAGGGGCAGATCGTCCGCGACTGGCAGGCACGAGTTAAAGCCGCAAGCAACCCCCCTAAGCCCGTGATGCAGCCGCTTTATATCGATCTGAGCGAGAATCCCGATACGCCGCCCCAACCAATCCATTTAGGATTCCGGTTGGGGGTTCGTCACCTGTTCGCTTATCTGAAATCTCTCGAAGAAATCGGCGTGAATCACGTGGCGCTAAACTTGCGTTTTAACCAAGCCAATATCGAGACAACTCTGAAACGCTTAGCCGAAGATATATTACCAAACTTCTCAAAATAAGGAAGACAAGATCGTGCAAAAAACTATTCTCATCACCGGTTCGACAGATGGCATCGGCTTAGAAACTGCTCAAATGTTAGTCTCGTTGGGTCATTGCGTTCTCTTGCACGGGCGCAACCCGTCAAAATTGGTAGCAGCCGAAAAAACCCTCTCCGGGCTATCGGGTTATGGGTGCGTTGAAAGCTACGCCGCAGATATGTCCCGCATGGATGAGGTCGAGATGCTTGCAAAGGCAGTGGCAGAGAAACACCCTCACCTTGACGTGCTGATTAATAATGCAGGGGTTTATAATGTGCCCAATGCGATCGCGCCGGACGGCCTCGATATCCGCTTTGTTGTCAATGCGATCGCGCCCTATCTGCTGACTCAAAGGCTTTTACCATTACTGGAAACCTCCGGACGGGTGCTGAACCTGTCCTCTGCGGCTCAGTCTGCCGTCGATCTGAGGGCGCTTGCCGGAAAAATGCGCCTATCGGATGGTGCGGCCTATGCCCAAAGTAAACTTGCAATAACGGCATGGTCTCGCAGTCTAGCACTTTCTCTCGGCGATCGCGCTCCGGTCGTCATTGCGATTAATCCCGGCTCGATGCTGGGCAGCAAGATGGTCAAAGAGGCTTTTGGCGTGGCGGGTGGCGATATTCGCATCGGTGCGGAAATCCTTTGCCGCGCGGCTCTAACGGATGAATTTGCGGCGGCTTCGGGTCAATATTTCGATAATGATTCGGGTCGGTTTGCTTCGCTCCATCCCGATGCGATCGATCCGAGGAAATCTCAAGAGATTGTACCGGCGATCGAGACGATTTTGGCAGAAAGGGTGGGAGGATAAAAGCAGAAAATCCAAGTGTATCTCCTGCTTTGCTCAAATCTGTCATTAAAATCCCCCAACTTTTTCACCTCCCACCCTTGAGGAATCATGCCCAACTCGGACTCAACGAGGGGGACGGACTCATGACCGGGGAAGCAAAACTTAACGAACCACTCCTAGTAAATGCGCCGTGCCATTTCTTCCAAAATGGCGATACGCTCAAGGGGTGACAAGCAGGCTGAAAAGCGTGTGGAGAAAGGAACTTGGCAAACGTCCCCAAAAAGAATAGAGTTGTCTAGACCGACAACTCTATGAAAAAATGTTTCCCGAATTATACCAGAAAGTCTTCGACATTA
>JBCCVR010000342.1:0-2366 GCA_039194995.1 Cyanobacteria bacterium P01_E01_bin.42
CTGTGGTTAACCACTTGTTGAATGAGGACAACCTTTATGAGCCAAACGGTTTTATCAGAGGTTTTTATTCCCGGTTACTTAAAGTATTTTATTCTCGACGACGAGTTTAAAATTTTAGACTCTTCGGAAAATCTCGAGAAATTTTCCGAAACGCCGCAAGAATTCCGCGTGGGGAAAGATGCCCGTTTATCCTTTCCCGAGTTGATCGGGCTGGAAAAAATTTTAGAGGAAATTCTTCGGGGAGATAGAAATCAATTTAAGTTTCAAGGGATTGCTCGTCCCGTCGGGGGCGACGATCTCGTGTACTTTGACCTGATTTTTGAAAAGTTAGGCAATTATGCCCTCGTCTTACTAGAAGATGTGACAGAGATGATGAATCTCAATCAATCTCTATTTCAGCGCGTGAATGAGACCGAGCTTTTGATTTCAGCTTTAACGGCGGCAAAAGACTACAATAAAAAGATTATTTCGTCAATGGGAAATGTCCTGTTCGTGACGACGAAATTGGGGAAAATCAAAACCATCAATCAAGCCGTACAAAAGTTATTTCAATATAGCGAAGCAGAATTGATGGGCAAACCGATTTCAGAGATTATTAGGAATCGAGCGGAATCTTTGGCGCGCGATCGCCAAAAATTATTAGATGGGGAATTTGTAGAGGATATTGAGGTAAAATGCACCACCAAACAAGGTCGCCATCTTATTGTCGAATTTTCTTGTAGTGTCATTCAAACCGAAGAAAAAGTTCCCGCATTTATTTATATCGGACGAGATATTACCGAACGCAAACAAGCAGAAGCTGAAATCGAAAAAGCACTCAAGCAAGAGAAGGAGTTAAACGATCTCAAATCTCGCTTCATCTCCATGACCTCCCATGAGTTTCGCAATCCTTTATCGAGTATTTTAATGTCCATTGAGTTGCTCGAGAATTATAGCGATCGCTGGCCGGAAGAAAAGAAACAAAAGCATTTGAAGCGCATCAAGCAATCAACAGATAATATGACCCGATTGTTAGAAGATGTTTTAACCCTCGGTCGTGCGGATGTCGGTAAATTAGAAATCAAACCGATCAAACTCAATTTAGCAGAATTTTGCCGAGAATTGGTGGAAGAGTTCCAATTAACAGCAGGGGAAAAGTATCAGATCCAGTTAGAATGTTCTGACGATCTCAACTCGATTCGCTTGGATGAAAAACTCCTCCGTCATATTTTCACCAATTTACTCTCCAATGCGATTAAATATTCTCCCGATGGAGGCATCATTGATTTTACGGCGATGCGAGTTTTTCCAACTCAGTTAGATGAAGAAGTCGAGAAGCAAACAGACAGAATTAAATTTACAGTGCGCGATCGCGGTTTGGGTATTCCGACCGAAGATCGTTCCCGTCTATTCGAACATTTCCATCGCGCCAAAAATGTTAAAGATATTTCCGGCACGGGTTTGGGATTATCAATTGTCAAAAAAGCCGTAGATTTATATGATGGCGTAATTACATTTACCAGTGAAGTGGGAGTCGGAACTACATTTCATGTTATTCTCCCCATAATTGATAATTGATAACTGATAACCGATAACTGAAAGATGGATCGTTTAGTTATTTTTACTCGCTATCCCGAACCGGGAAAAACAAAAACCCGTCTCATTCCTGCTTTAGGTGCGGAAGGTGCGGCAGAATTGCAGCGTCAAATGACGGAACATACCTTAAAACAAGCCCAAAAATTACTTGAATCTCGCTCTCTTTCTATCGAAATTCATTTCTCGGGAGGAACTGAAGAATCAATGCGATCTTGGTTAGGATCGGAGTGGGTTTATTTTCCTCAAGCAACCGGAGATTTAGGGAAACGAATTCAAACGGCTTTTGAAAAGGCATTTTTTGAGGAAATGACGCGCGTTGTCATTATTGGGATTGATTGTCCCGACTTGAATAGCGATCGCCTTTCTGAAGCGTTTAAAAGCCTTTACAGAAGAGATTTAGTATTAGGAGAAGCTGACGACGGCGGTTATTATTTAGTCGGATTGAGCCGCTATATTCCCCAACTCTTTCAACGTATTAACTGGGGAACCGCGCAAGTTTGGCAGCAAACGATCGCCATTGCAGAATCTCTGGGACTGGCGATCTCAAAACTTCCCGTTTTGAGTGATGTTGACTATCCCGAAGATTTAAAGATTTGGGAAAGGGTTATGAGAGATGGGTTGTAATTGAGAGAGTGCGATCGGAAGAATCCGATGACAAGTTCAGCCAAACTGTGTTGGGAGCAGGTCAAAACTGCTAAACAAAGGAACTACTTGACAAAAATACCAAGCAGAGATAAAGAAAAGAAAGAAGAATCGAGAGAGAACCAAAATGACACCCGAAAAACAGCAAC
>JBCCVR010000343.1:0-2223 GCA_039194995.1 Cyanobacteria bacterium P01_E01_bin.42
CAAATCCGGTATATATAGGGTGGAAACAATTAAGCAAATGTAAACCAATGATAATTGGTCAAATTTTTGATTTCTTTCATCATATTGTCTTGCAAGTAACAACATCGTTGAGCCAGAACTTCTTCTAATTCATCTAAAGTTTCAAAGTGAGTATTAACTAACGGGACTTAAACAAAAATCAAGCCCAAATATAGCCTAAACTCGCTTGATAAGAGGCAAAAAGGTTCTGATTTTCTTGAAGCCAATGGAAGAAACGAAAAGACATGGCTGTACGAAAGGCTTCAAGAGCTTCTTTAAATGTGTTTAAAGGCTTATTGGCCCATCGCCTTCGCAATCCTCCTGTTAACTTTTGCCAAAGAATGAAGGTATAGGCACAAAAGACTAAAATGAAATGGCACAGCAGTTTCTTTTTATCTCGCACTTGTGCTTCTCGCCATCCCAGCCAATTTTTAGCATCTCGATAAAAAACCTCGACCCAATTTCTTTGAGTATAAGTCGTTATCACCCATTCAGTGGTGACTTTTTCAGGATTGACATTAGTCATTAAATAATCAACTTCTGTTGCATGTTCAAAAGAACTTGCATTCATGATGATAGCAAATGTTCTTTCTCCTCCCAAACGAGCCACCTTAGCAGTCACAAGAGCAATCCACACAGTTTTTGGCTTTTCTAGATTGAGAGCAACTGCCACAAAATCCTGATTCTTGAGACTTTTAGCAACTTCATCAAGGCGCATTTGTTCCTCAATTTTAGACTCCTTCTCTTGGCGCGTATTCCCCGAGTTCGCCCGGCTTTTCAGGATAACTTTTCGATTCTTGGCTACACCCACTAGATATTTGAGTTTTCTTTGTTCGAGTTGTTTAACCAAAGTGCTATTGTTTCCATAGCCAGCATCAGTCAGAACCATTCCTGGTTTAGATCCCAGTGCCAAAGTGCGATCGATTAATTCTAATGCTAATTCCCACTTTTTCTTGAACTCTGGGTCTTGCTTTCCTTCTGGTAAAGAACTGGCGTGTTGATACAATTCCACATCCAATGGAATACTTTTCTTTCCATCATACAAATGTGTTGTTACTGTTACTATCCCATTATCCGTTTTGCCGATTTCTCCAATGTACTGTCGCCCCACGCCATCAGTAAAGTTCCCGCTTTTTCGATGTCCCGAATCATCCAAGATTAATGTAAATCCTCGTGATATACGAGTTTGGGAGCATTGGTTCATCAATTCTAAACGACGTTGATTAATCTGACGAGCATCCCAAGGAGATTCTGTAAGAAAGTGATGGAGGCAATTATAAACCACTCCCACAGCATTATCCGCCATCTGAGTCAGATTTTTTCTCTCACTTTCTCCCAACAATCCTCCTAAGTAGTATCTAAAGCCATTTTTTTGGGCTTTTGTTAAGAAGCAATCATCAAAACGCTTGCACCATCTATCAAAACAAGGAGGCATAGCTGAGGGTGTTGTTTCCTTCATCTCCTTCTCTCTCAACGTGAAACTATTGATTTAATATCATTTTAGCTCATTTTTCCCCTTCTGATTGTTCAAGTCCCGTTAAGCGTTCTTTTAGTTGTTCGTTTTGGGCTTGTACAACGGCTAATTGTCGCTGGACGATCGCAAGTTGATTGCTATGAATTTTCAGTTCCGAAACGTCGGTTTGAATGGCGGCAAGTTCGGCTTCGACTCGGATTAAATTCTGAGTCGATTGTTGAATTTGCGTTAAGGTTACCCCGCTAATCGTCGTAATCGCTGCCGCCAAAACCAGCTCCGATACTTGAACGATGGTAGTTCTATTCATGGATTCAGGCGATCGATGTCCTGTTGTAGGCGATCGATTGAGGTTTGCAGTTGTAGGTAGTTGAGTTCGTTCTGTTCGTTTTGGGCTTGGATCAATTGGGTGCAATCGTTGCTATCGGTGGGTCTGGTGAATTGCCAGACGATGTATTCGATATCGCGAAACCATTTTGGGGGGAAGAAGGAAATCACATAATCGTCGGTTAATTTGGGGAAAACGAGTAAATTTAATCCCAGTTCCACACTCGACCTGCGCGGATCTCCATAGGTATCGAAACTCCCGCCGGGGGTCACCCCGATGTTCAAGCGCTGATAGCACCACCCCGCCCAAAACCACGTCGGTTTGGCCGTATCGGAACGGGCGGATACTGCCAAAACGTGGGATTCGGGTAGGATGGGACAAAATTGCTCTGCGATCGGGATGTAAC
>JBCCVR010000344.1:0-2166 GCA_039194995.1 Cyanobacteria bacterium P01_E01_bin.42
CTTGTACCAGTGCCAGATGGGATTTCGCGTTGCTGAGATTGATTGAATGCAAACAAACCTAGAGTCGTTTTATTGAATTGCCTGAAACTTTAGCGAGTGGGAAATTCGGTAATCTTCGGCTCTTTTTTTCCGTATTTCTATCGATAGTCATTTGAGGATTTCTCTCATGATTAGAAGTTTATAAAATTTAAAATAAATATTCCGGACAGTTGGTTAGAAAGATTGAAAAAGGTAGATATTCATTCAACTCAAACACGAGTTGCCCGATCGCGAATCTACCTATCTATTATGAGCGAGCAAAAGAGTTTAATTTATCCAACTCTCAATCTGTTTCTCTACGATCGCAGAGATGGCAGTAAGGCGCGAGAAAAGTTGGGCGATCGCTTTAAGGAACGCTTACAGCCGCCCCTTTACGGTCATTTATCTCAAACCATCCTCGCGGACGCTTACGCCCTGCATTTGAACTGTTGCGACAGTAACGATCCCCGTTGGCAAACAGAACCGAAATCAATTAATTGTTTGGGAGGGCTGAAAAATAATCTCCTCGAACAAAGTCAGGTTGCAAAGGGGGAACTCGGAAAAACATGGGCAATTACTGGAAAATTAGCGAACGAAAAGCAGGATGCGGAACAACTCGCGCAAAAATGCTACCAAAAGTTGGCTCTATCTTCTCGTTGTAATTGGCAAACTGATGCGATCGGGAAAGGACGAATATTTGAGGCGACGATCTTTGAAGTTTGGCATCGCGGCGATCGCGAATCCCATCATCTTTTTATCGTCCTTTTCGATGCTGAATGCAAGTTAAATCTCTCGCGTATCGATCGGCTCTTACAAGGTCTGTTACCCTTATTTCTCCATCGCCATCGCATTCTCGCAACTTACCAGATGAGTTGCGAGATTAAGGCGAAAATTCTGCAAATTTACGAGGGGACGCGAGGAAAAATGAATCGGCTTTGCGATCGCGTAACATTGCAAAATATCGATTTCAATCCGATCGAAGGGCAACTGGTGCAAACTCTCGAACAATTGGATTTATATTTGCAGTATTTGACCGCCCTCGAAGAGAAAAAAGATGCAATGATTCAAGGGTTAAAATCTTATCAAGACTGTCGCGCTAATTTAAAAACCCTCGCACCAGATTCGGATTTGTGTTTTTTGCGAAGGTTTAAATATTTTGCGATCGAGCATTGTTTACAGGCAATTCAGCGAGATATTCGCTATTTACAGCCCGGTATCAAGTTACTGGAAAACTTTATCAAAACGGCGGAAGGCGTGATTAAAATCGAACAAACCAAAAACCAAGATCGCCTGCAAAAACTGGTTGTTGCAACGGGGTGCGGTGTAGCCACAACAACAGCTTTACCGCCTTTGCCCGATCGCGCCGGACTGTCTGCTGAAAATAGCACAACGGCGATCGCGGGATGGAGCAATTTTTTGGCTTCTTTTATGATGAGTTTGCTGTTAGGTTTGGGGGTTGCGGTGATCGCATGGCATCTTTTCCCGGAACGCAAGGTTTGAACACGGGAATTCTTCGCTATACCTCTTCGATTGAAAAAGGATAATTCGTCTTTTCTCGTGCTTCTAATGCCTCCCATTCTGTTAGTTTGCATCGCGTTTCAAGCACCTTATTTTTGCATTTGCTAAATTGGCGATCTTCTGGTAACATTGGCATGGTTTGGTTAAAAAGTGTGTTTATGTATGGAATGGGATCGCATTTTTTCCTCTGATTGGGTGCATTAGAGGCGATCGTAGGATTGTTCAAAGGTCAGACTTGATCGAGGTTTCAGGTACTCGCAACATTCTATCTTCAATACCTTCCCAAACTTCTTTAGAAATCCGTGCAACTGCTTTTTTACAATCCAGTATAAAATAGACTCCACGTATATAGTTTGTCAACGCTATAGCTTCTTTTGTAGAAAAATCAATCCAGTTAGGATTAAAATTTGTTTGCTTATACCAATTGTTTAATAATCTTTTCTTTTCTAAGATCAACTTTCTTTTTTTGAATTTTACAGAATGTTTTCTCTTGTTGAGTTGAGAATTAACCCTTAGTAATAGAGTTAATAGCTCATCCATTCTCGGATCATTAAAAATTTTTCTATTCTTGTATCCAATTATGCCAAATTCATTTGCTCTATTAAGAAATAAGATATGGTTTGATAACAA
>JBCCVR010000345.1:0-2107 GCA_039194995.1 Cyanobacteria bacterium P01_E01_bin.42
CACAATATCGTTGGCATTAATATCGCGCATTCCTACCCAATCGACAACATAAATAATCTGATTTCTCGTTAGGTTTTTATGGTGAAAACCCAGCATTAACTGTTGCCGATCGAATGGATAGTGATAAAAAGCAAACCTTTTTTGAAAATCAGCATTCACGCGATATAAGGAATATTGACCGAATTGTGAGTTTTTGAATTTAATCGGTTCTTGTAATTTCAGAGACTCTCCAGAATCCAAGCGTCCCGTACTATAGTTGGTAAACTCGATATTAGCGGCATCAATCCCTTTTAAATGATGAAACCATAAAAATAGATCCACCAGATAAGAAGAATTTTTTTCGTCAATATTCTTGATTTCATTAATATCAATACCTGTATGAACGATATTGGTTTTGTACAGATAGCGATCGCCAATTTTGAGAATTCTTCCTTCTGCTAATTCTCGTTCTAAATCGATAACGCCAACAGGGTTAGTCACGGGTTGTAATTGAATCAAGGCGGAAATCAATCGATTCTGTTGAAAGCGTCCCATGGCAAAAGGCTCAAGGACATCCCCATTTTTATCAAAATAAATCGTGCCAGTTACCCCTTGCATAGAATATTCCGGACTATCGAAAGAAGCTAAAGTATCTCGCAACTTTTGTCGTTCTTGTTTGAGATTGTTGCGATCGCCTTGAATGCTGGATTCCCTTATAGCCTTGGCTAAAATTTGTACGGCATCGTAAACATGGGAGGCCGCCCAACCCGGTTCTGCATTATAAGTTTTCAAATAGTCATTGCGAAATTGTTGTGCTTGGCGTCCGGCCACATCAAAGATCAGCGAAGAAGGGGCTAATACTCCTTCGAGAAAATATCCCGGCTGCTTTTGTTCTTCGGGATATTGACTCAATCGCTCGTAAGTTGCAAAAATGTCGGTAGTTGCATCAGAACCAATAATTTTATAATCCAAACCCTGACGCTTGAGGGGAATAGTGAGATTCAAATAATCGATTAATTGAACGGGAAGATATAAGGTATCAATTTCGTCAAGATTAGCTTGGAGATCGTTCAAGATACCTCGAGTTGAAGATTCGCGATCGCGAGAATCAATATTCCAAACTCGTTTGACTTCTCCACCAACTTCCTCAAACATCTCGATAAAAGCATCGGCAAGGGATTGACTGTAAGCATCTTGACTCTCATAAACGACCCCAATGCGATCGCGTTCCAAAATTTTGTTGATATAGTAGGCCATGAAAGCGCCTTGAATGCGGTTGGGGGCTACGACGCGAAAATACCAAGGGTTGTTAAGAGTCAGAGCATCTGCCGTCGCAGCCGATGCAATCGCCGGTATGCCAAATTTTTGATAGATGCGACCTGCCGGAAGCGAAGAGGTACTGAAATAATGTCCCAATACTGCCACTGCTGGCGATTGACTGGCAATTTCTCCTGCGACTTCTTCGGCAAGATCGGGAGTACCGCGATCGTCAAATAAGAGCAGTTTGAGCTTTTTTCCGTTGACTCCTCCGGCATCGTTGATGCGAGCGATCGCTAGTTCTGCACCTTGCACGACAGAAGTTCCTTCTATTGCTTCAGTTCCGCTCAAAGGTGCGGCCAGAGCAATATAGATCGGGTTGTTGGCTTTAATAAACTGTCCTAGGACAATTGACCCCAAACAAATAATCAGAAAAAATACTAATATAATAATATCCTGTTTTAAAGTCCTAGATTTATAACTGTTCATTAACCAATACCAGGAAACTCTCTCACTCTATTATTGCATGGAAAATTGGGAGGATAGATAAATTCAATTTTATTTTATGAAAATGCTTCAAGCCTTAATTATTTATTGAGAGAAAATAACAAGAAATGAGCTTAGAACAATATTACCAGTATCGATAACCCATAAAGATTAAGATCAACAATAAAGCAATCGGATAGATGATTTTTCCTGCGAGAATTAAATTGTGGATTGCAGTTTGATTATCGAGAACAAAATTGCGCTGTCCCAGAACAATCAGAACAAGTTGTAAACCGATTAAAATGTAAATAAAGTAAAACGCGTAATCAAGCGCAACAACATATCCAATACCGTCTGGCAGACCATCCAATAAACTTAAATGAAA
>JBCCVR010000346.1:0-2061 GCA_039194995.1 Cyanobacteria bacterium P01_E01_bin.42
TAGATGGAAGCACAACCAAAAAATATTCAGCGCTATATTACAGTAGAGGGAAAAATTCCTTTTGATGAATGGCTCAATCTCTTGAAAGATCGCAAAACTCGTTTACAAATTGATAGTAGACTGCGGCGAGTTGCTTTGGGAAATTTGGGAGACTATAAATCCGTTGGTGATGGGGTCTGTGAATTAAGAATTAATTACGGCTCTGGCTATCGGATTTATTTTGGACAATTTGGTAACACAATTATTGTGCTTCTCTGTGGAGGAGACAAAAGCAGTCAACAAAAAGATATTCTTAAAGCAAAGGAGTATTTGCAAGATTATGAAAACCGTCAAAACACCAGTGAGTGACAGTTGGCTTGATGCTTTTCGGGATAGATTACAAGATCCTGAAGAAGCCGCCGAATATTTGAACGTTATCCTCGAAGACGATCCCAAAGGGGATGATATTTTACGATACGCCTTAAGCGACATAATCAAAGCCAAACTAAAAAGCGATCGCACATCTGAGTCAGAAAAATTATATTATCGCAAATTAGAACAGTGTTTTGCTAATGGTGGTGAAGAAATTTATAATTTTATCGAGCTACTCACAGCATTGGGATTTACTCTAGAAGTGAAACGCAGCAATGAAAGTGAAACTTAAATCAAAAACGTTAGATGAATTTAACTCTTTGCCAAGGAATGAACGATCGCAAACTTTACGGACTAAAACAGGATACAAATACGCCTAAAAACGACAACACGCCGACCTTAATTAGGATCGACGGCTGCTAAACTTATTCTAACTCGTGACTTTCTGTTCGGAGGCTCAAGCGCGCGATTGCAGTTCTTTGATGGCGTAACTCATCCATCCTAATAATGATTAATTTAGAGGGAGGGTGCTAAACTAACTTCCCAAGACAATCCTTTTGCATAACCTTGGCACTCGAGAAAGTAAGGCACTTCATATAAAAGATCGGATTCGCCAGTAGTCAAAGATTCTTCGATAACAAACGATGCAATTGCGGAAAGGACTTGTTCGATTGTTTTGCAGACATTAGAACCATCGGGAGTACTAACCAAATAGACAACGTTTTTCTCTTGATTAGTATTTTGGTCTTGGGTTTGGAAAAGATTGGTATACATGATAAAAGCCTCGTAAATGGTCTGGGGTTTGAACTCGCTCGATTTGTAATTATTATGCGCCGATGGCTTGGCCAAAACAGCGATCGCATCCGGTGTATTGGTGTGAATCTATACGTATGATGACACGATCGCGGATCTCGTCAGCTATTGATCCAGATCGCACTTCTCTTGCGATCTCATCTAGATATCTCTACCAATGTCCTCCAGCACCCCCGCCATCACTGCATCCGCCGCCAAATCCTCCTCCACCGCTACTCCCTCCAAAATCAATACCACCATCGCCAGAACTACCACTTTCCCAAGAACCGCGCTCGTTCCTTTTCTTCTGTACAATGGTGGATAAAGCCGTCATTACAATCGCAAACACAATAAAGATGAACCAAACCAGCGCAAGAGAGGATATGGGAGCAAGGCGATCGTGACTGGGTCGTTGCAGTAATATTTTGATGAGTGCCTCCGTACCTGCTACCGTGCCGCGTTCGAATTGACCTTGCTGGAAGTCAGGGATAATTTTTTGTTGGATAATTTCACCAACCTCGCGATCGGGGAGAATTTCCCCTAAATCCGTACCCGTCTCAATTTCCACGCGGCGATCGCCTTGAGAAATCAGAAACAGTACGCCATTATTCTTCTCTTGTTCGCCAATTCCCCAAGTATTAAAAAGTTTTGTTGCAAATTCTTTGGGGGTTGCTTCCGGTTCTGTATCCGGGACGGTAACAATAGCAATTTCGCTTCCATTAGCGCGTTCTAGTTGTGAGATTTCTCGGTCGAGGTGCTTTTCAATAACGGGTCTGAGAATATCCGCTTTATCCATTACCCAACTGTTGCAACTCACTTTCGGATTAGGAATATCGTGAATGGGAATAGCGAGAACGGGTTGAGAAATTCCCAATAAACTCAAGCAGAGTAAGAAAAAAATAAGCGATCGCTGAATAA
>JBCCVR010000347.1:0-1871 GCA_039194995.1 Cyanobacteria bacterium P01_E01_bin.42
CTGCAACGCCTTGTCACCTTCGAGGAGCAAACAATCTAGTCCTCCGGAATCATGGCTTTTATTGAACTGAATGACGTCAGTGTCGGTTTCGGATCGGGTACGGCCCGGACCGAGGTCCTTGAAGGCATCAACCTTCACGTCGAGGAGGGCGAGTTCGTCGCCTTTCTCGGCTACTCCGGGGTCGGGAAATCCACCCTCATGAATCTCATCGCCGGCCTCCTCAAGCCGGACAAGGGGGAGGTCATCGTGGACGGGAAAAAGGTCGATGGCCCGAGTCCTGACCGCGGCCTCGTTTTCCAGAATTACTCCCTTCTCCCATGGCTCAACGTCCACCACAACGTCGGCGTGGCCGTGAACGAGGTTTATAAATCGGAAAAGTCCTCGAAGAAGAAAATTTCACGATTGCCAATATTGAAGCGCAACGCAACCAAGATCCCTATGGTTTGGTTCACGTAGCCGCCCACGGTATTTTCAATTCCGATAATCCTAAAGATTCTTTTATTGCCCTATCCGAAGGAGAGTTAACCTTTTCTGACTTTCAAAACTTAAAACTCAATGCCCCTCCCATCGAATTATTAGTCTTAAGCGCTTGTCAAACCAGTTTGGGCAATGAGTCGGCAGAATTAGGCATTGCCGGATACGCCCATCGTTTAGGTGTTAAGTCAGTCTTGGGGAGTTTATGGGAAGTGAACGATCTGGCAACATTGGGATTAATGACCAAATTTTACTCTGAATTGAGGCGCAATAATGTTATTAAAGCAGAAGCACTCAGACGGGCACAACTCGCCATGAGTCGAGGTCAGGCATATATTCAAAACGGCCGTTTGTATGGGATTGGTTTGGAAAACACCGAATTAGAAAATGGCATTCCTTTAGCCCCAGAATTTGCCGAAATCGATTATCGAGAATTGAGCCATCCTCATTATTGGGCGGGATTTACAATTGTGGGCAATCCTTGGTAGGCGAGAAACAAAATATTATTGATTGGCTTGGAATTTTGCGATCGCTCTGGATACCAAGCAATAAATTCATCAATACCAACCCTTTCTTGTTGGGTTAATTCTTTTTCATGTGAGAAAAGCAATCGCTATCTCTAGTATACTTGAAATTTAGCGATTTTCTAATGATATTTATTAAAGCAGCGCTCACAAGTTCTTCTTCGATCTCGCGAGCGCTGCAATTCATGAAATATTGATTATCCTTGCGAGCGGCGTTTCAGGAGAGATCTGCCTCCCAAAGTTCCCAACACCAACAAACTCAGAATTGAAGTCGGTTCTGGAACGGGTTCTGAGTCGATAATGTCTCCAAGACGAATATTGTCAATTCCTGTATCCGTAATCGATCCATTAGGTGATGTCCATTGAATCGCAGTGATTAACTCGGTGGAGGTCATTCCCAAAAAACCAACGGTGGTCGGATCGTGAGTTAGACTCAATGTATCAAGCAAACCACTTGCCCCAAATACCCGAACGGTTGCAGGACCAAAAACATTAAGATAGGTATCAAATGCCACTGCTTCGGCTGGCGTACCAAAATCAACTCTGAAATCTTCGTCTCCAGAAGCTGTGAGAACACTACTGGTGGTGACAGGAACACCGAAACCTGTTGCTCCTGCCGGAACAACATTAACGTTGGGAAATGCACTTCCTGTTGATGTGATTCCCGTATAAGTATTGCCATTGCTGACAAATGAGGGCAAGTTTGTGCTTTTCGGGAAGACGGCCTCAAAGTCTTCAACTAAAGTTGTTGTTGTAGCAGCGTCAAAATCAGCAAAGTTAGTATAAAACGTAACAGCTTGGGCGGATGGGGTTTCCAGCAAAGTCAAACCCGTTGCGAGAACAGTACCGGTAAATGCAAAGGAATAGAATGTA
>JBCCVR010000348.1:0-1742 GCA_039194995.1 Cyanobacteria bacterium P01_E01_bin.42
CCAAGAGATAATTGATATAATTCCTCTACTTTCTCTTGTAACTCTGCTTCATACTCGTCCTGATATTCCTCCTTCAACGCCTCAAAAACTGCTATCAAAAACCCTAAAAACGAGTCAATCTGATAAGCCTCCTCCGGTAACCAAGCAATAAGCAAACATTCTCGCAAGTCCTCCATCTTCACGAGGCGATGATAAATCAAAGAAATGAGATGGGTTTTGCCAATGCCCCGATTGCCAACCAATAACCGATAATGCTTATTTTCCGTTTGCGTACTCTCGCGAATCAACTCAATTAAACGCTCTGCCAACTTAAATCGCTTACGCTGAACAAAAATCGCCTCTAGCGTTTCTGGTGACATCGATCGCGGCGTAAACCGAGAAATATACTGCGCTTGCATTCCTTACCCCCGCGATAACTTCCAATAGCGTTCGATCAAATCCAAACGAAACCGATATTTAAGTTCTTTATCCTTAACAATATAGTAATCCTTCGCCAACAAATTCAATACTTTTCGCGTCTCCTCCTTATCCTCAGTATCGGGATCGGATCGAAGGCGATCGCACAACTCATCCAAAGACAAACCCTCATCCGACTCCGCCAAAGCATCCAGCAAACCCAGCGCATATTTCCGGCGTTCCGAACTGTAATAAAACTCGATGCGATCGGAATAATGCTCCATTTGCCAGCGATTTTGAGGACTGCTCAAACAATCGTCAATGGTTTCATTGACCACCCTTTCATCAATCGTTTCCCCTTGCAAAGCCAGCGCTTCAATTAAATGGTGAATGTAAAACGGAACGCAATCAACCATACGCGCAATTTCCCTCGCCGTCGTTTGAATTTCAAACGTAGAAATACTTTCCCCCTGAATGAGAAGCGTCGCTAAAGTCGTCCCATCTTCCTCCAATAGCGGGGGAACATCCAGAGGATACATATCATTTGTGGGTTCGCCAGTATAGCCAGATTTCCTCAATTTATCGATGACATGATGCAACCCAATCGAGCCTGTAAAAACCATTCTCAGCGTCCCATAAGTTTGTCGCAAGCGTCGTAATACATCCAACATTTCCATTGCTTCGTTTGCCTCCATTTGACGCAGCATATGGGGCATCTCATCCCAAAAGAAAATTAAGCGATCGCCCTCTCGTACTTCTAACAAATCCTCAATTGTCTGCGTTAACAAGTTTTTCCAATGAGGAGCCGCAATATCGGGGAGTTTAATTCCCAATCCCATCCCCTTCAATTCAATATCAGCCAGATTTTTCAACAACTCCCGTGTTTTTCTTGCCGTGCGCTTATATTTGCTCAAATACTGTTCTACATCCTGCAAAACTGCCTGCACGAATTCCAAAGGAGAACCCAAATCCTCAACATTGCGAAGAACGATCAATTTGTTATCTGGAGGATACGCCGCCATTTTACGAATGACGCAAGTTTTCCCCATGCGACGTTCTGCACTCAAAATGAGACTTTGCCGCTCTAAAACGCGCCATAATCGCTCAATTAGGCGATCGCGTCCGATAATCTCATCAGGTGCAATTTCTCCCCCCGGATTTGCCCGCATCTTGTATCCTCCAAAACTATCTCTAGAGTAGCCCGATCGCCCTTGCTCATATCCCGGTTCAAATGTGAAGATTCCGTAATTCTACGCGATCGCCCCGTTTTTTTAGCCTCGATCGCGCGACCCGAGGCCAGAAAAGATTAAAATATTATAAAAATTTAGAATAATAAAATAAAAAAA
>JBCCVR010000349.1:0-1617 GCA_039194995.1 Cyanobacteria bacterium P01_E01_bin.42
ACAATTATCCAAATTGCTCGCCCTTGTAGTGCTTGCAATAGCATTTCTATTCTCTGTTTTCTTAATCCTTCTACTTCCCAAGGAGATTTTGTTAAAAAATGATGCAATCCTTGAGCATTTTCTAATCCATTGATTTTCGCGATCATAGATGATTAATAATCTTAAAGTTTTTGCCAAAACGGTAAAATCGTCTTAACAAACTTTTCAATTGAAACCAAATCACCTCAACCGGATTTTCTTCCGGTGCATATGGAGCAAATCGTTCACAGGTTATTTTCCATTCTTCTAGCTCTAAATCATCTGCATACACTACCAGCCTTCCAGCCTCTATCTCGATTCTATATTTCTGCAATATTTCCCGAATTTCTTGATTCCTTTCCTTGATTTTTTCTTCGTCTTTTCTGGGATTCATTTTCTCTGCTTTTTATAGATTTCTAGCTCCGATATATCCCAATGCTCTTGAGAGAGACAATAGCCATTTTTTTGTTTCTTCTTCTTGGGATTCACTCAGTTTCTTTTTTGCTCCTTTATAACTTAGCCGTAATCCCTCTATCCCTTTTTCTTGAAAGTTTTGTTTCCACTTACTTACAAAGGCGGGTGACACATTTAATATATTCTCGATCGCACTGTACACATATCCTTGTAGCGCTAATTTGACCGCTAACGCTCTCTTCATCTCTCTTGGATCAAGATTACTTTCTACAAAGTCGATTAAACGTTCAATCTGTTTTTTGTTTAAGTTCTGTTTCTCATCCATTGATTTCTTCTGAGTTTATCCTTTTTTATTTTATCATGTTAATCTACATTCACAACTCAAATGGACTTGCTATAGTGTTGCTGATTGCAATGGCTTATACTGCCGCCATTTTGCAAGGTCAAAGAATGAAACGAAAAGGAATTCAAAAATATATTTGTCGTCTCAAATAACCTCAGCGCCAAACCCGAAGACATAGCAATTTTTGGGTGGGTTTGTACGGTCAGTTATGGATAGGAAGTCGGCAAATGTTACAGAGGTGGGTGGAAGCCTATATGAGACTTCATCGCAATAAGCTGACTTTTTTCCAACAAGGTCTCCGCGCTCAACGCCTTATTCTTTCTACTTTATAGCTTGCTTGTCACCCCGTAAAATTCTTGATTCTTTCTTTGTTTTTTACCCGTTCGTTTTGGAGGTAGCGATCACTCATGCCGTCCGGATTCAATCGTGCCACTCAACCCCCTCGTTTTTTTTTGCTGTTTCCCAATATTTGGGGCTTCAAAGGGGGCATACAGGTTTATTCTCGCATTCTTTGGCAAACTTTGCGCGCTCTCTATCCCGAGGTGGCTTGCGATGTTTTCCTTAAATACGATCGCCAAACCGATATTGCGACAACACCCGAACGCACTCGTTTCCATTGCTTCGGACATTTATCGCGATGGCAGCAGAGTTTGGGGCTGGCGATCTCGGTTCTGACGAGGGGGATTCGGCAAAGACCGATTTTGGCGTATGGAAGGAATACGTGCAAAATCGGACATCCTGTAAAGTTGTGTAACAAATCCATGGATATATACAGCCCAGCCCTGTATATATCGAACGGAGAAATTAACAACAAGACACTACAAAGGAACGCCGACTATGGC